>CAKTPQ010000009.1 GCA_934591745.1 uncultured Oscillospiraceae bacterium | reverse complement strand
GGAGTAGAGCAGTTGGTAGCTCGTCGGGCTCATAACCCGGAGGTCGGAGGTTCAAGTCCTCCCTCCGCAACCAGAAAGAAGCGACACGCATCGGCGTGTCGCTTCTTTTTCCTGTCATGTGGTTTTGCCCCAGAGCTTGTATGCGCCGCATCCGCATGGTATACTTTTCAAAACGTTCCGGAAAGGGATGAGCGTATGGGCAGCACTGCCGGCCTGCGGACTTTGGTCAGCGATCTGAAAACTGCCGCTTATGACGAGCAGGTACACATTTTGCAAACGCTGGGCGGCAAGCTCATCAACGACTGCCGCATCGAGGCCCTCGGCGTGACCATTGAACCGCTGTGGGTGGAGGCCTACTACTATGATGAAGTGCGCTTTCCCGACCACAACACCCACCGGAGCAGTAAGCAGAAAAACCGGTTCGGCCAGCTGTATTTTCATGAGCGCGGCTATGGCGGCGTGGACATCTGCCTGTCGGACTCGGAGGACTTCTGCCTGTCCTTTCTGCTGAAAACTGTCCTCGCCAACGGGCATTTCCTGACGCAGACGCAGCTCCCCCGCTTCTTGCTGAGCACCGGCAAAACGAAAGCGGACTTTCAGTGCCTGGACAATATTCTCCTCCCTGCGGATGACCACCATACCATCTGCCACACGACCCGCGTGAACCTGGTCAGACCCTGTTACCGCGACGCGCCGCTGACTTCGTTTGCCCTTGACGCCATTGCCCGATATGACTTCCGGTTCGCCCGAAAGACCCTCCGGGCGAATGTGCGGACGTACCTGCTGACCTATATCTCCGCGCATCCGGGCTGCACTGAAAAAGACTGCAAAGCTGAATGCCGCCGGGTGTTCGGATGGGTGCCCGATCTCGTGCAGGAGCTGGTGCAGTGACCTGCACGCTGTCAGCCGACAAGGGAACGCCCGTTCGTCAGCGCACCTCTGCCAAATAAAAGGTCCCGCTCCCGGTTCGGGAGCGGGACCTTTGTTATGCGTACCGGCAGAGCGCCGCGGCTCAGGGGATGTACACGCGGGTGATGCCTGCCACCTTGCCGTTGACGACGTGGGCGGTGCCGTTCAGCGCGGTGCAGGAAAAGTCCACCGTGTCCTGCATGGTCAGCAGGTCACCGGCCAGATAGGTTTGCTCACCCTTCTCCAGGTCGGAGCTGTCAGTATAGACGAAGCTGTCCCCATCCACCGGCAGCGTTACCTGCCCCGCCTCCACATAGTTGTAGGGGAACTCGGTCACGGCGGAATTGCTCTCGTAGAACACCCCGCCGCTCTCAGCTGCGGCCAGATCCACGCCGCCGTTTTCCAGTCCGCCGTTGACATGGACGACGCCGTCCTTGCTGTCCACGGTGTCCACAGCGATCTCCTTCCCGCGCACTACCAGCGTGTCGCCGGACTTCATGGCGGTGACAGCCGCCGCGTCGAACAGCTCGTACTCCCACACGGTCATGTGAATGACCAGTGCGCCCTCGTCATTCATCTCGATGTCGCTGTTGGCGAAGGACACGCTGAGCTCACAGTCGTCCAGCGCCGCCGGGTCAAAGCCGGAGGGCATCGGTTCGATGCGGCTGGCCGCAGTACCGGGCTGGTCATTGCCGGGAGCCTCAGGCTCCGTGTTCTGACTGCCGCAGCCCGTCACGGCGGCAGCCAGCAGCAGGATCGCCGCCAGCATGGTGGCAAAACGTGTAAATTTCTTCATAGTCCATTCCTTTCTCAGAAGCTGGGGTGCTGATGCCCGCCATTGGGATCAAGTGCCCCTCATCCATATAGACGGTCCGCAGGCCCGTTTGGTTGCACGGTTCTGCATAAGCTCCTGCTTCAGGACTGGGATGGTCCTGACCACCTTTCAAAGGGATAGCCGCTGTAATAGCTGTGCGGCAGCTCCGCATCATCCGTGCGAAGCTGCACCGACACGCTGTCCGGGCCCACAGGCGCGGCCACCGTGATCTCCACACGCTGCGGAAAGCCGTACTGCACCTTGACGCTGCCGCCGCAGATGTCCTTGACCACCGCGATAAAATTCTTTGTCTCCTCCGTCCGCAGGGGAAGTCCGCCGACCCGCGGTACCGGCTGACGCCGTACCATACAGCGTGGAGAACGTCCATCTCATAAGCGGCCCAGCAGCAGGTGCGCTCCCGCCAGCAGCAGCAATGGCTCCGTCTCCCAGCAGCCCCAGGCCTCCGGCAGCGGAATGTCCTGCGGCTCGATGATGGTGCCGTCCAGCGCCGTCAACTGCCGCTGGACGCACAGCACACACCGCTGCGCCAGACTGGACAGCGTCAGGCTGCTCTGGGGCGACGGGCCGCAAGACACCACCTGCCGCGCCCGCAGCGGCTCCGTCCACGCATCCTGCGGCAGCAGCACCGTGCCGCACAGCGGCGTCCGGCCCTGTCCGGCCAGCCGGCGGGCGCCCTCCCTATCCAGCACCAGCAGCGCCCAGCAGCGGCGAAGCGGTGCTTCGCCGCTGATCCTCTGCAATTCCGGCGGCAGTGCCCGCTGCCATGCTGCGCCGCTGCCGCGATAAAAGCCATACTCCGCCATGCAGTTCACCTCCCATTTAGTCTGCCGCGCCCGAAAAAACTTATGCCGCCGATTTTTTTGCTGTGCATTTCCCTCGGACTGTGCTATACTGGAGACACGATTTTTCAAAGGAGGCCATCCCATGCAGCTTCGCGCCCATCTCCATACCGTGAACCGGCACCGGCGTCTGGTGCGCCGCTACTGCCTGAAGCTGGGTCTTGTATGGCAAGGTCTGACCCATGACCTTTCCAAATACAGCCCTGTTGAATTCTGGCGCGGCTGCAAATACTATCAGGGCTGGCGCAGCCCCAACGACCAGGAGCGCCTGGAAAACGGCGTCAGCCTGGCGTGGCTCCACCACAAGGGCCGCAACCGCCACCACTTCGAGTACTGGATCGACTACTGCCGCCGGGAGGACGGCACCATCTATATCGGCGGTTGCAAGATGCCGAAGAAATATGTGGCCGAGATGTTCTGCGACCGCATCGCCGCCTGCCGCGTCTATCAGGGCGGCCAGTACACCGACGCCTCGCCCTACGACTACTACCAGCGCTCCAAGGATCTCAAGCGCACCGACGCCAGCCGCTTCATGAACCCGGACACAGCGGCGCTACTGGATCGCTGGCTCCTGCTGCTGAAGGAACAGGGTGAGGACGCGGCCTTTGCCCGCATCCGGGAGGAATTGCGGGACCCCGCGTATTAACGCACCCCGTCAAGAAGAAAACAACTATTTTTCTATGTTTTCCTTGCTTTTCCCCATCTTTTGATATATACTATTTCGGTACATTCACATGAGAGGTTATCAACAACATGACCCATCCCTATAAGACCCGGGAGGGCGGCGCTACCGTGACGGTCTTTGTCCCCTACGACTGTCAGAACCACTGCCCCTTCTGCATCAACAAAAAAGAATACGCGGACTGCACCGGCTTCAGCTTGGAAAAGATCATCGCCAGCATCCGCACTATGGACGCCATCACCCCTCGCTGCGACTTTGTGTTCACCGGCGGCGAGCCGCTGGCTGATCTGGACGCGCTGCAGCGGATGCTGGACGCCATTCCCACCACCCACAAGGTGTATATCAACACCACTTTCCCCGCGCAGGAAACCACCACCTTTGAGGAGATGCTGGCCTTTACGGAGCGGAACAAGCACAAAATCACCTGTATGAATATCTCCCGCCATCTGGTGCACTATGTGGAAGAGAGTCCTGACGAGGTGCTGGGGAAGATCGCCTGTCCCACCCGCATCAACTGCGTGCTGTACAAGAACTATCCGGCGGACAAGCTTATCGCCTATGTGGAGCGGTTCCTGCCCTACCGCATCCCCATCCAGTTCCGCTACGACTACACGGAGACGACGCCAGAGAACTTGTACGAGCAGGACAACGACAGGATCCTGCAGGATCTGAAGCGGCTGTTCACCTACAAGGGGCTGGACGGCTGCCGCATGCGCAACGGCTTCCACTTTGAATACAAGGGCCTGCACATGACGTACCACAAGACCCTGCCCTACTCCACCATCGAGGAAAAGGGCGCGGACGGCGTGACCTACGACATCCTGTACGACATCCTTATCAAGCAGAATGGCGACATCCACAGCGACTGGACCGGCGTGAAGATGGACGTGGATGCCTACCGCAAGGTAGTGTTCGAGCCATACGACCTCCGCGTGCTGGAGGGCACCGTGGATTTCTGAGATAACAAAAAGATGACCGCGATAGCGGTCATCTTTTTTATTTATCCCAGATCCAGCTTGAACAGGTTGCCGTCGGCGGCAAAATTGGTGATCTCGTACAGTACCAGAATGTCGTCAGCCTCGTCGGCCAGCGGCTGGAGCTTCTCCCGGCAGTACCGCAGATCCACCATGGTGATGGTCTCGTAATCTCCGGCGAGGAACGGCACAAAGCAGTTGGCGAAGGAGTCCTTGATGAGCAGCAGATGTTTCCCGTTCTCCGCGCCGGTGCGGATCACCGCCTTGGCGTAGTTGCCGCCCAGAAACAGCTCATACTTGTCCTTCTTCTCCAGCGCCGTCAGGTCGTACAGGCTGTCCCGCTCCGTGCCGTCGCAGTCGGCGGACACGATGGTGATGTCCGGGCAGTAATCCACGGCGTCATACGCGCTGTCCGGCAGCAGCACCTTGGAGTACAGCGTGCCCCGGAAGCTATCGGCGGCCTGCGTCAGCGTATAGCTGCGGGCGGTATGGCCCGTGGCCGCCGCCCACACGCCGTAGGCGGCCTGCGCGCCCGCCGTCGTCCAGTGGTGGTCAGTGTGGTAGTAGGGATCCGCCACCCCGGCCAGCGCCGTGCGCGTGTCCGCAAAAACTGCGCCCAGCCGCTCCTCCAGCATCCCGAAGGCCCTGTCCTCATCGTAGTATGGCGCGTTGGCCGGCAGATCGGCTCCCAGCACCCCGGCGGGGCTGGGCACCATCAGCACGGTGCAACCCTTGCCGCTGTTAGCGGCGAAAAATGCCTCCACCGCCGTCAGGTTCTTCTGATAGCTGTCCCAGTCAAAGGTATCGTCCGTGACCTTGGCAAAGTAGCGGCCATCCGCCCCCAGATAGGTGCCGCTGATGTCCTGCCGGCCCTCCAGCCGCTGGAGGGCCGAGCGGGCGCCGGTCCAGAAGTCCCGCAGCAGGATCTGGTCGCTGGTATAGTTCTCCGTCTCCGTCATGAATCTGCCGGAGAACACATTGTCCGCCGTCAGCTCCGGCGTGGTCTGGAGATAGCGGTTCTCATTCTCGGAAAAGGCCCGGTCCGGCGTGAAGAAGAAGCTGCCCACGGACAGGCCCAGCAGGATGGCGCAGATGGCGATGAGCGGGGCCAGCCTATTTCGTTTCATACGCACCCCTCCTCAGAAGCGGAAATACAAAAACGGGTTGTAGCTGTCGCCCACCAGAAACGCCACGGACACCAGCAGCACCAGCACCATCCAGACGGTGCGCAGTCCGTCGGACGCGGCGGCGGACAGGTCGCCTTCCCACCGGCTCCACAGCCGCTTGGGCAGGGACGTGCAGCCGACGACCGCCAGCACCAGCACCAGCCAGAAGCTGCGCAGCAGATAGGCGGCGGTGCCGTCGAAGAACGTGCCGGAGAACATGTGGCCCAGATATGCGCCCAGCTGGCCGAAGTCCGTGATGGCGAACAGCACCCAGCCCAGAATGAAGCACAGGCAGGTGTACACATGTCCCACCCAGCGGGGTACACGGTCCAGCTTTTTCAGCAGGAACGTCTTTTCCAGCAGCAGCAGCGCGGCGTAGTACACGCCCCACAGCACAAAGTTCCAGCTTGCGCCGTGCCACAGGCCAGTGAGGAGCCAGACGATGGCGATGTTCAGCAGCTGGCGGCCCAGCCCCTTGCGGTTGCCGCCCAGTGGGATATAGACATACTCCCGGAACCAGGTGGACAGGCTGATGTGCCAGCGCCGCCAGAATTCCGTGACCGTCCGGGACTCATAGGGATAATTGAAGTTCTCCAGGAACCGGAAGCCGAACAGCCGTCCCAGGCCGATGGCCATGTCGGAATAGCCGGAGAAGTCAAAGTAGATCTGGAACGTAAAGGCCAGCGCGCCCAGCCACGCCGTGACCACGGAGGGCGCGGACATGGCGGCGATCTCCTCCCACACGGCGCCCATCTGGTTGGCCAGAAGCACCTTCTTGCCGAGACCGATGACGAACCGCTGCATGCCGGCGCTGGCTCCGGCCAGCGACTCCCGGTACCGGTTCTCCAGATCGTCCGCCACCGTCTTGTACTGGACGATGGGTCCGGCGATGAGCTGGGGGAACAGCGTCACATAGGCGCTGAAGTCAATGATATTCCGCTGGGGCGGTACCACACCCCGGTACACGTCGATGGTGTAGCTCATGGTCTGGAAGGTGTAGAACGAGATGCCGATGGGCAGCAGCAGCCCCAGCGCGGGAATGGCCGTCCCCAGCAGGCCGTTGAGGTTGGTGATGGCGAAATCCGTATACTTGAAGAACCCCAGAATGCTCAGATTGCCCACCACGGACACCACCAGCACCGCCTTGGCGCCCTTGGGCTTCCCCACGGCGCGGAAGTGTCCGATGGCCAGGCCGTTGCAGTAGTCGAATACGGTGGAAAACAGCATGATGAGGATATATTTCGGCTCGCCCCAGCCGTAAAACAGTAGGCTGAACACCAGAAGCAGCGCGTTGCGCAGCTTCCGGGGACAGATGAAATACAGAATACCCACCAGCGGCAGAAACGCCAGCAGGAACGTGGTACTGCTGAAAACCATGTATCGGCTCCTTTGTTCAGTGGTCAAAAATGGGGCAGGCGAGCCTGCCCCATCCGCGTGTGTTTACTTGACGCCTGCCAGCTTGCCCATCTGGTAGCTGCCCCGGATGGCGGACAGGTTGTTGATGAAGATCACATCCGTGACCCCGTTGGTCCTGGCAAAGTCGGAGACACTGCCGCTGTAATAGCGGTAGTCGATGACGTATACCGTCTGGTAGTGATCCACCAGGAACGGCACAAAGGCGTTGCCGAAGGATTCCTTCACCACCACGCACTTGGAGCCGTCGGACAGGTCGGGGTTCTCGATGACGGTGTAGGGGTTATCGCCCATGATAAACGTGCCATACTTCAGGCCGGCGCCGGCATCGGACTCGTCATAGATGACCTTGCCGGGCGTCAGGCTGTCCGCCGTCTTGCCGTACTGCATCCGGGCCTCGGTGCTGATGGGGTGGTACGCCGTCACCGTATCAGGGTGGTTCTTCATGGCGTCGGGCTTTCCGCCGTCGTTGTAGAACGAGCCGAGGAATCCGTCGAACTGGCTGACCTCATACTCCGACAGGCTGTGGGGCGTGATGCCCTTGACGGCGCAGAACTGCACATAGGCGTAGTACGCGCCCAGTCCCGTCCAGTGGTGGTCGGTGCGGAAGTAGATATACTCGCCGCGATGGGCCATCAGCGTATCGTGGAGAGGTACCGTCTTTACATTGTTCCCCATGGCGGCCAGAATATCCTTCTCCGCCTGAGCCTGATCGCTGCCGGGGATGTCGCTGTACAGTGCGTCCGGCAGGGTAATGCCGCTGGACAGCGGCACCGCCAGCGTATACACCGTGCTGACGCCGGACAACTGGTCGGCCACGGACGTCACGATGTCCGCGTAGCTCTTGGCCAGGCTGTCCACATAGTTGTACATCTCAAAGCCGCTGCTGCCCACCACATACACGCCGCCGGACTGGTAGGGCGTGGCGTCGGTGGTGATGGTGTCCACCGTCTTATTGTCGGCGGGCTGCTGGACGTTGTCCGGCGCGGTACCGCCGGTCTGTCCGTCCCCGTCAGAGGGTGTCTGTGCACCGTCCGGCGCCTGGGTGCCGTCCGGCTGCGTCACAGCGGGGTCATCCGGCTTGTCGGCCGGCGTATCCTTCTTGAAGATGTCCGTGAAAATAGCCAGCGCGCCCAGCACCAGCGCCGCCAGCACGATCACCAGCAGCAGGGCGGGCAGCGGACTGCGGCGGCGGCGATAGCGGCGGCCGCTATATGCCCGGCGCGGGCTCACTTTACATACTCCTTGATGATGCCGCGGGCGGTGTCGGCGTCAGAGGTGACGCACAGCACCACGCAGGTGCCGTAGGTCTCAAAAATCGCGCCGTTGATGCGCTCCACCTCGGCGGGCAGATAGCGCTCCATCTCCGTCTTCTGGCTGTTCAGAAACTCCTGCATGGACGTGCGGAGGGCGGAGGCGGCCGCCGCATCGTAGCACTCGATGACAAAGACCTCCTCGGCAGTAGAGCCGGCGGACATATACGCCGCTGCGTCGCACTTTTCCGGAAGCTGGAAGTAGTAGCCCAGCTCCTCCTTGGAGACGGCGGACAGCTCGGACTCAAAGGCGGTCTTCTCCGCCAGCGCCTTGGCCAGGCTCTGTGCGTCCACGGTGGTCGTTTTCCCGCCGCAGGCGGTCAGTGCAAAAACAGTCATCACGGCCAGCAGCAGTGCAATGATTCGTTTCATAGTGATCTCCTCAAATCGTTCTTATGTAGTGCGGGGAAAGGCGAACTTTCCCGAATACATATTATAGTACAAACCGCCGGAAAGGGGAAGAGTCAATTTGTAACAAAGCGGTTAATTTTCCGGGAAGGACACCGCCGCGCCGAAGATGCCGTGCCTGCCGGACGCCGCTCTCTGCTCCTTATGACGGCGCCGCGCTCCGTATGGTTCCGTGTTTTGCCTCACCCCCTTTACAAACGCCCGTTTTTTGTTATAATAGTAAGGCTGAGGAATTTTACAGGCATAAGGAGATATGATATATGGCCGTTATCGAATACGACGAGTACAAACAGAAGCTGCTGGCGCTGGAGCCCACGCTGGGTGAGCTGGAAAAGGCGCTGGGCATCCCCAAGGCTCGGGAGGAGCTGGCCGAGCTCCAGAAGGAGACGGAGCAGGAGGGCTTCTGGAACGATCTGGAGCGCAGCCAGCAGGTGAGCCGTCAGGTCAAGCGTCTGGAGAACAAGATCAAAAAGCACGACAAGCTGGTGTCCGAGTGGGAGGATACCCTGACCCTGTGTGAAATGGCACAGGAGGAGGACGACCCCTCCCAGCTGGAGGACGTGATCTCCGGTTATGAGACGCTGGAAAAGGAGATCAGTGAGCGCCGTCTGGCGGCGCTGCTGTCCGGCGAGTATGACGGCAACAATGCCATCCTCACGTTCCACGCCGGCGCCGGCGGCACCGAGGCTCAGGACTGGACGGAGATGCTGTACCGCATGTACACCCGCTGGGCCGAGCGTCACGGCTACACCTATCAGCTCATGGATTACGAAGCCGGCGACGAGGCGGGCATCAAGTCCGCCACTATTCTCATCGAGGGCGAGAACGCCTATGGCTATCTGAAGAGCGAGAACGGCGTCCACCGTCTGGTACGCGTCAGCCCCTTTGACGCCAACGCCCGCCGCCAGACCAGCTTCGCCGCGCTGGAGGTCATGCCCGAGCTGGATGACGACAGCGAGATCGAGATCCGTCCCGAGGACATCGAGATGCAGGCCTGCCGCTCCTCCGGTGCCGGCGGCCAGCACATCAACAAGACCTCCTCGGCCGTCCGCCTGACCCACCTGCCCACCGGCATCGTGGTGTTCTGCCAGACGGAGCGCAGCCAGTTCCAGAACCGGGACAACGCCATGAAGATGCTGCGGGCCAAGCTGGCGGAACTGAAGCTCCAGCAGCATGCCGAGAAGATCAGCGATCTGAAGGGCGTCCAGATGAAGATCGAGTGGGGCAGCCAGATCCGCTCCTATGTGTTCATGCCCTACACCCTGGCCAAGGACACCCGCACCGGCTACGAGATGGGCAACATTCAGGCCGTGATGGACGGCGACATCGACGGCTTTATCAACGCCTACCTGACCGCCGCCGCCAACGGCGAGATCAAGAAGTAATTCCCCGTAAGCTATCAGATCACCCCGCGTATTTAATACGCAGGGTGATCTTTTTGCCATATTATACGTTTTGTTGTCTGTTTTTGCGGTAAAAGCAGGTGCTTTCTCGCACGCACAGCATAAAAAAACAGAGCCGCGTAAGCGGCTCTGTTTTTTTATGCATTTTTCGCTGTGCTTCAGCACTTCTCGAACACCACAGCGGTGCCCATGCCGCCGCCGATGCACAGGGTCGCCAGACCCTTCTTGGCCTCGGGGCGCTTCTGCATCTCGTGCAGCAGGGTGACGATGATACGCGCACCGGAGGCACCCACTGGATGACCCAGAGCGATAGCGCCGCCGTTGACGTTGACCTTGCTCATGTCAAAGTGCAGCTCGCGGGCCACAGCGATGGACTGGGCGGCGAAAGCCTCGTTGGCCTCGATCAGGTCGATGTCGTCGATGGTCACGCCAGCCTTCTTCATGGCGTTGCGGGAAGCCACCACGGGGCCAACGCCCATGATCTTGGGATCCACGCCGCCCTGGCCCCAGCCGATCAGCTTGGCCATGGGCTTCAGACCGTACTTCTCCACAGCCTCGCCGGAGGCCAGCACGATGGCGGCAGCGCCGTCGTTGATGCCGGAGGCGTTAGCGGCGGTGACACGCTGGGTGCCCTTATCGGCAGCATCCCGTGCGCCGGTGACCTCGAAGGTATGTACCACCTGAGGATTGGGGGACTCGGGACCCACGGGGAACGCGCCCTTCAGCTTGGCGATGCTGTCAGCGGTGACGCCGGCCTTGGGATACTCGTCCTTGGCGAAGGGGACCATGTCCTTCTTGACCTTGACCATCACGGGGACGATCTCATCATCGAAGCGGCCGGATGCCTGTGCGGCCTCTGCCTTCTGCTGGGAGGCGGCGGCAAACTCGTCCTGCTCGCGGCGGGTGATGCCCCAGATATCGTTGATGTTCTCGGCGGTGGTACCCATGTGGTAGTTGTTATAGGCGTCCCACAGACCGTCCTTGATCATGGTGTCCACCAGCTTCTTGTCGCCCATACGAGCGCCCCAGCGGGCGTCCATGGAGGCAAAGGGAGCGGCGCTCATGTTCTCGGTACCGCCGCAGACCACGATGTCGGAGTCACCTGCCAGGATGGAACGGGCGCCCTCAATGACGGACTTCATACCGGAGCCGCAGACCATGCCGACGGTGTAGGCAGGCACGGAATAGGGGATGCCAGCCTTGATAGAAACCTGACGCGCCACGTTCTGGCCCTGAGCAGAGGTCAGGATGCAGCCGAACATCAGCTCATCCACGTTCTCAGGTGCAATGTTGGCGCGCTTCAGAGCCTCCTTGACCACCACAGCGCCCATGTCGGCAGCGGGGGTGTTCTTCAGGGAGCCGCCAAAGGAACCGATCGCGGTTCTGCAGCAGTTGACAACATACAGGTCTTTCATGAAAGTTACCTCCTATAAAGATTAAGCTCATTATACAGCTTCGTATAACGAATGTCTACGCTCATGATAGTCAACTTTTTAACAATAGTCAACTATGAATTGCAAGTTTGTTAAAAAATCGTCAAAAGGTGCATATCAGGCCGCCGCTTTCCGTCATTTTGACGGACACAGGCCTTACTGCTCGGCCTGCTGGGGCGTCTGGCCCAGCTCACTGCGAAGCTGCGTCAGCTTCTCGTAGAATGCGCCGGTGTCGATAGACGCGTACAGCTCCTCGTTGTAGACCACATGTGCCTCGCTGCGCCGGGCCTGCAGCAGTTCGTTGAAATACGTGGGCAGCACGGCGGACAGATCCGTTTCCTCCCGCAGGAAGATATAATAGCCCTCATCCATAGCCACCACATCGGTCAGCTCGTTGGGCTGCAGAACGGAGACCGCCTGACTCAGCGCATCGCTGAGGGAATCGCCTGCCGCGGCGGCAAAGGTGATGCTGTCAAGCTGATCCACCTCCCGTTCCTGACAGATGGCTGCGTGCTCGGCGATCTTATCCTCCGCCTCCTGCATCCGCTTGAGGTAGCCGTTGGCCTCCTCCTCGGCGCCGTCACCGGCAGGTACATAGATGACCTTGCCCGTCAGATAGCCGTTGTCCGCCGCGTACTGGGCCAGTGCCGCGCTGTCGGGATACAGGGCGCCGCCCTCGGTGCAGAACTCGCTCTGCAGCCGCTGGTACAGGTATGCCGTCTCGTTAATGCGGTCATAGACCTCCTCGGTGATGCCCTGAGCCTCCAGCTGCTGCTGATAGGCCTCCTCACCGCCGTAGTACGTCACATACTCCAGCCGCTGGGCATCCAGCGCCGCCTGATCCTCCTCGGTCAGCGTCACGCCGGCTTCCTCTGCCCAGGCGCGCACCACGCTGTACAGCTTCACCGTCTCCAGTGTGTCGGTCTTGGCGTAGTCTCCGTAGGTCAGGCCCTCTGTCAGCTCTGCGCTCCAGTCCACATTGGGCACATAGGTGCTCAGATACTCGCAGTCGTAGGCCAGCCAGTACAGATACTCCTCCGCCGTCACAGTCTGGCCGCCGATAAGCAGCAGCTCCGCGTCGGGATGCAGCCCGCTGGCCTCATACAGCAGGCCGTCGGTGCGGCTGCCCTTCTTCATACCGCCGGTGAGGGCGATGGCCCCCACCAGCACGACAGAGGCCAGCGCACCGGCGATCAGGCGTATCCAGTTATTCTTCATGGTTATTTCCTCCTTCTTGGGACTTCTGTCCCTGTATCTCATTCTGCTGCAGGCGAAGCTGCTCTACAAGGGCGCCCGCGGCGTCCAATGCATTCTCATTGGGCTGCAGGAACAGTGTCAGCCGGGGCGATGTCCCCGCCGCCAGCTGCAGGCGGTTGCGGTAGCCCGCCATGGTACACACCGCCAGCAGCGCCGCCGGGTCGATGCGCGTGTCGAAGCTGAACAGGAGCTGCCGCCCCTTCTGGGTGATATCAGTGATGCCCGTCTCCATGGCAGCCGAACGCAGCATGGCCACGTCCAGCAGCGCTGCCACCGGCTTGGGTACGTCGCCGTACCGGTCCAGCAGCTCGTCCATGAGATCGGCCTCGTCCGCTGGCGTCCGCAGCGCGGCGATGCGGCGGTACAGGTCCATCCGCTGCTCGGCGGCAGGCACATAGTCCTCCGGGATATAGGCCGGCACCGTCAGATCGGCGGAGCACTCCGTCCGCACCTCCGCGCCCCGGCCCTGCTGCTCCAGCACCGCGTCGTTCAGCAGCTTCAGGTACATATCGTAGCCCACGGACATCATATAGCCCGACTGTTCCGGCCCCAGCAGGTTTCCGGCACCCCGGATCTCCAGATCCCGCATGGCGATCCTGAAGCCGGAGCCGAACTCCACATACTCCCGTATGGCGGTGAGCCGCTTGGCGGCCACCTCCGTCAGCACCTTGCCGGCGCGGTACGTCAAATAGGCGTAGGCCCGGCGGGCCGACCGGCCAATGCGCCCCCGTATCTGGTGGAGCTGGCTAAGCCCCAGCCGGTCCGCATCCTCGATGATGAGGGTATTCACGTTGGGAATGTCGATGCCCGTCTCGATGATGGTGGTACACACCAGCACGTCGATGTCCCCTTCCGCCATGCGGCCCATGACCCGGCTCAGCTCACCCTCGGCCATCTTGCCGTGGGCCGTCTCCACCGTCACGCCGTCTCCCAGCATCTGCCGCAGACGGGAGGCGGTGGAGCCGATGTTCTCCACCCGGTTGTGCAGGTAGTACACCTGCCCGCCCCGGTCCAGCTCCCGCCGGATGGCCTCGCCGATAATGCCCCAGTCGTGCTCCAGCACGTAGGTCTGCACCGGCTGGCGGTCCTGAGGCGGCTGCTCGATGGTGCTCATGTCCCGGATGCCGCTGAGCGCCATGTTCAGCGTCCGGGGAATGGGGGTGGCGGACAGTGTCAGCGTATCCACCTGCCGCGCCCGCTCCCGCAGTTTTTCCTTATGGGTCACACCGAAGCGCTGCTCCTCGTCGATGATGAGCAGGCCCAGATCCTTGAATTCCACGTTCTTTGCCAGCAGCTTGTGGGTGCCGATGAGCAGATCCACCCTGCCCTCCTTCACCCGGGCCAGCACGTCCTTCACCTGAGCCGGTGTCCGGAACCGGGACAGCACCTCCACCGTCACCGGGAACGCCCGGAACCGGGCGATGGCCGTGGCATAGTGCTGCTGGGCCAGCACGGTGGTGGGCACCAGAATGGCAGTCTGCTTGCCGTCCAGGATGCACTTCATGGCCGCCCGCAGCGCCACCTCCGTCTTGCCGTAGCCCACATCGCCGCACAGCAGCCGGTCCATGGGCGCCGGCTTCTCCATATCCCCCTTGATGTCCCGGATGGCCACCAGCTGATCGTCCGTCTCCGTGTAGTCAAAAGACTCCTCGAACTCCTGCTGCCACGGGGAATCCGGCGAAAAGGCAAAGCCCTTCTCCCGCTGGCGCTGGGCGTACAGCTTGATAAGGCCCTCGGCCAGATCCTTTGCCGCCGCCTTGGCTCGGTGGGTGGTCTTGGCCCACTGGTCGCCGGACAGTTTGTTCAGTCTGGTCTTTTCCGCCGCCTCGTCGCCTCCGCCGATGTATTTGCTCACCAGATCCAGCGATGTGGCCGGCACATACAGGCAGTCGCTGCCGGCGTAGTTGATCTTGATATAGTCCTTTTCCACACCGTCCACCGGCAGACGCAGCATCCCGGCGAACCGCCCGATGCCGTGGTGGACATGCACCACCAGATCGCCCACCGTCAGGTCGGTGTAGGATTGTATCTTCTGCCGGTTGTCGGCCTTGGCGGGCCGCGGCTTCCTTTTGCTGCCAGACAGCTTTTCGGTGAGCTGTCCCTCTGTCAGCACCGCCAGCTTCAGCCCAGGCCACTCGCTGCCTGCGCTGAGTGCGCCCACGGTGATGCACACCTGCCCCCGCTGGGGCACGGTGCTGCCGGACAGTTCCAGCGCGGCGGGGATCTTTTTGTCCCGCAGCAGCTGCTGCATATTTCTGGCCCGCACCTCGCCGCCGCACAGCACCAGCACGCCGTACCCGGCGGTAAGGTAGTGTACGATGTCGGTGGCCGCCGTCTCCAGACTACCGCCGTAGCTGGAAAGCTGCTTGGCGGAGATGTCCAGCAGCAGCTTGGGCGCCACCAGATACCGGCTGGTGGGCAGGCTCTCCATCTGGCACACAGGGAACCGCTCCAGCGCCGCCGCCGTTTCCGCCTCCGTCAGCGTCAGCCGCCCGAAGGCGCCTGCCATCTGACCGGCCTCCATGGACGCCGTTACATCCTGCTTCACCTGCCATACAAAGGCCTTCAGTGCCTCCTGCACCCGGCCCGCCTCGCTGACGCAGACAAGACAGTCCGCCGGCAGATAGTCGAAGGCCGTGGCCGCGTCGGGGTACACCGCCGCCAGATACCGGTCGCCGCCGGGGGGCGTCACCCCCTGCCGCAGAGACTGGGCGTCCTCCTCCAGCCGCTGCCGCAGGGCGGCGGCATTCTCCTTCTTCGCCAGACGCTTTGCCGCTGCGTCCATCCGCCGGGCGGCGCTCTCCGCCGTGGCCGCATCGTGGAACGGCAGCACCTCTCCCGCCGGCAGCACCGTAAAGGTCTGCCGGTTCTCCACGCGGCGCTGGGTGGTCACATCGAAATCGCCCATGCTGTCCAGCTCATCGTCGAAAAACTCACAGCGCACCGGCCTGTCCGGCCCGGGTGAGAAAATGTCCAGAATGCCGCCCCGCAGGGCAAACTGTCCCGCGCCCTCCACCTGCTGGGCGCGGACATACCCGGAAGCGGTGAGCTGCGCCGTCAGCGCCGTCACGTCGTACTGCTGTCCCACCTCCAGCGTGAAGGCGGTCTGCCGCAGTATCTCAGGCGGCAGGCACAGCTGCGCCATAGCTGCCGCCGTGGCTACCACCACCTGCGGCTCCTCCTGTGCCAGACGGTACAGCGCCCACAGCCGCCGGTACTCCCACTGGCGGCTGTACGCCGCCGCGGGCCGCAGCTGCAGCTCCCGGGCCGGCAGCACCACCGGCTCCTGACCGGTCAGCGCCCGCAGGTCCGCCGCCTGCCGGACACACTCCTGCTCATCAGCGCACAGCATCAGAAGCGGCCTGCCGGTCCGCGATGCCGCAGCCGCCGCCACGGCGGCCCGCTGCACCGGGGAGAGCCCCGTGATCATGCTGTGCTTTTCCCGGCCGTCCATGCCGGCTGTCAGCTCCTGCAGCTGGGGCAGTGTCAGCAGCTGCCGTATCAATCCTTCCATGTGCTCTCCCCTCCTCTCTGAAAGCGGCGCGTCGCCGCCGCCTGCATTTCCGGTTTATATTCTATGTGGCTTTGCTGAAATTTACCTGAAAAAACGTTACCCGTTGAAGCGGTTCATGGCCGTATCCGCCCCCTGCTCCATCAGGCACAGCGCCGCCTCCGCCGCACGGTCCAGCGCAGCACGCAGCAGCTTGGCCTCCTCGCCCTGGGGCTTTCCGATGACCCAGTCGATCATCTCGTGATCCGGGTGCTCCGGCATACCCACGCCCACCTTGATGCGCGGAAAGCCGTCGGTGCCCAGATGCTGGATGATGTTCTTCAGGCCGTTGTGACCGCCGGCGGACCCGCTTTTGCGGATGCGCAGCTTGCCCACCGGCAGGGACACATCATCGGAGATGACCACCACATGGTCCGCCGGCACCTTGTAGAAGCGGGCCGCCTCGCCCACCGCCTCGCCGGACAGATTCATATAGGTCTGGGGCTTCATCACCAGGATCTTATTGCCGTTCCGCTCCAGAATGCCCGTCCACGCCTTGAACCGCAGCTTGGTGAGCTTGAAATTTTCCTTTTCCATCAAGCTGTCCAGCGCCAGCCACCCCATATTGTGCCGGGTGGACTCATACTTGCTACCGGGGTTGCCAAGACCCACCAGGATCCAGTTGACGCCGCCGGTCTGCTTCCGATCAAAAAACAAGGCTCCCGCCTCCTTTTTCAAAAGTAAAGAGGGACTGCGAACGCAGTCCCTCTATTATAACACATTCTGCGCCGTTTGCAAAGCGTTCAGTTGAACAGCTTGGCGATGGATATCTCCTGATAGATACGCTCGATGGCCTCGGCGAACATGGGCGCCACGGACAGGTACTTGATCTTGTCGCAGCCCTCGCCCATAGTCTCGGGGATGGTGTTCAGCAGCGCGACCTCCTTGATGACGCTGGCGCTCAGGCGCTCCAGCGCCGGGCCGGACAGCACGCCGTGGCTGGCGCAGGCGTACACGCTGTTGGCGCCGCCCACCTCCACGATGGCTTTGGCGGCGTTGCAGATGGAGCCGGCGGTGTCGATCATGTCGTCGAACAGGATGCAGTCCTTGCCGGACACATCGCCGATGACGTTCATGACCTCACACTGATTGGCCTTCTGGCGGCGCTTATCCACGATGGCCAGACTCATGTGCAGCTTCTGGGCGAAGGTGCGGGCGCGGGCCACGGAGCCCACGTCGGGAGACACCACCACCATATCCTCGCACTTCTCGCCAAACTTCTTGGCGTAGTAATCCACGAACACGGGATTGCCCAGCAGATTGTCCACGGGGATATCAAAGAAGCCCTGGATCTGGCTGGCATGGAGATCCATGGTCAGCACGCGGTCAGCGCCGGAGGCGGTGAGCATGTTGGCCACCAGCTTGGCGGAGATGGGATCGCGGCTCTTGGCCTTGCGGTCCTGACGGGCATAGCCGAAATAGGGGATCACCGCAGTGACACGGCCTGCGGAGGCACGCTTGCAGGCATCGATCATGATGAGCAGCTCCATCAGGCTGTCATTGACCGGCTTGCAGGTGGAGTTGATCAGGAACACATCGCTGCCGCGGACGCTCTCATACAGGGAGACAGAAGCCTCGCCGTCCGCGAAGGATTTGACCTCCGCCTCGCCCAGCTTGATGCCGATGCGCCTGCAGATCTCCTGTGCCAGTGCGGGGTTGGCGTTGCCGGTGAAGATCTTGATATCCTTGCCGTGAGAAATCATGGTGTTACCCTCTCGCTTTCTGTCCGTAACGGAACATTTTTTTGACTGTTTTCTGTCGCGCTCTACCTGTTAAAAAACAAACAAAAAACGCCGTCGCCCCGCCTCTCACCGCTGGATAAAGCGGCATTCGGCGATGCTGACGGCGCACGCTCCGGCAGAGGAAGCGCACACAGGAAAAATATGGACTTTTGCGCGGCTCAGACGATCCATCGGCCCTTCCTCCCCTCGGTCTGTTTTCTCTGTCTCTATTATAACAGGCTCTGCGGGAAAATCCAGTATTTTTCCCACTTTTTTTGGCAACAATTTTTCAGGGCGGGAAATGCCCATCCAAATCACCATTTTTTCATGGAAACAGCGGCCATTTTTTGTATTTCTAAGAAAATGCAGGGGTTTTTGCCATTTATGAGTTGCATTTTCGTTTCTATTGCATTACAATAGGCAGGTATTTGAGGAGGGCTGCCGTCTATGCTTCACATCGTGCTGGTCGAACCGGAGATCCCCCAGAACTGCGGCAACATCGCCCGCACCTGCGCCGCCACGGGATGCTCGCTGCATCTTATCCGGCCGTTGGGCTTCGACATCTCCGACCGCGCCGTAAAGCGAGCGGGACTGGACTACTGGCACCTGGTGACCGTCCAGGACTACGATGGGCTGGACGACTTCTTCCGCCAGAACCCGGAGGCCTCTGATGATTTGTGGCTGGCCACCACCAAGGCGCCGCAGGACTACACCCAGGCCCGGTTCTCGCCGGACTGCTGGTTGTTCTTCGGCAGGGAAACGGCGGGCCTGCCTGAGGCGTTCCGCACAGCCCACTATGACCGGTGCATCCGCCTGCCCATGCGTGCGGAGGCCCGCAGTCTGAACCTCAGCAACTCTGTAGCCATCCTGGCCTATGAGGCCCTGCGGCAGAACGGCTTCCCCGGTCTGACCGGCGAGGGCGAGATGGCGTCTGCACACTGATATATTTTCAAAAGGAGATGCATCCGTATGAACTACAATAAAAAGACCATTCTGGACGTGGACGTTGCCGGCAAAAAGATCCTGCTGCGCTGCGACTTCAACGTGCCCCAGGACAAGGAGACCGGCGCCATCACCAGCGACAAGCGCATCGTGGCGGCGCTGCCCACCATCCGCTATCTGCTGGAGAAGAAAGCGGCGGTCATCGCCTGCTCCCATCTGGGCAAGCCCAAGGGCGAGTGGAAAACCAAGCTGAGCCTGGCTCCCGTGGCCCAGCGCCTCAGTGAGCTGCTGGGGCAGGAGGTCATCTTCGCCAAGGACATCGTGGGTGAGGATGCCAAGGCCAAGGCCGCGGCGCTGCAGGGCGGCCAGATCATGCTGTTGGAGAACCTGCGCTTCGATCCCCGCGAGGAGAAGAACGACCCTGAATTCGCCAGGGAGCTGGCCTCCATGGCGGAGCTGTATGTGTCCGACGCCTTCGGCACTGTACACCGCGCCCACGCCTCCACCGCCGGTGTGGCAGCCTATCTGCCCGCCGTGTCCGGTCTGCTGGTGGCCAAGGAGCTGGAGGTCATGGGCGGTGCGCTGAATGACCCCCAGCGCCCCTTTGTGGCGGTACTGGGCGGCGCCAAGGTCAGCGACAAGATCGGCGTCATCAACAACCTGCTGGACAAGGCCGACACCGTCATCATCGGCGGCGGCATGGCCTATACCTTTGCCAAGGCCCAGGGCGGCTCCATCGGCAAGAGCCTGTGCGAGGACGATAAGCTGGACTACGCCCTGGAGATGATCGAAAAGGCCAAAAAGAACGGTGTGAAGCTGCTGCTGCCCACCGACACCGTGGCGGCGGACGACTTCTCCAACGACGCCAGACGGCAGGTGGTCAGCACCATGGCCATCCCCGACGGCTGGGAGGGCATGGATATCGGCCCTGACACCAGCAAGGTCTTCTGCAATGCCGTAAAGGGCGCGGGCACCGTTGTGTGGAACGGCCCTATGGGCGTGTTTGAGTTTGACAACTTTGCCGCCGGCACCCGCGCCATGGCGCAGGCGCTGGCCGACAGCGGCGCCGTCACCATTGTGGGCGGCGGCGACAGTGCCGCGGCGGTGGAGCAGATGGGCTTTGCCGACAGGATCACCCACATCAGCACCGGCGGCGGCGCCTCTCTGGAGTTCCTGGAGGGTCTGGAGCTGCCCGGCGTAGCCTGCCTGCTGGACAAGTAAGCGTCCTTGACGGGGGAGGTGCTCCCCCTTTACATCCGATCGTATCAAAGTAATATTTGCAGCGATATATTTAGTTTTTGAAAGACAGAGGAGTAAACGAGTTATGAATCGCAGATACCGTAAGACCATCATCGCCGGCAACTGGAAGATGAACAAGACCGCCAGCGAGACCAAGAAGTTCGCCGAGGAGCTGAAGGCCCTGCTGCCCAAGGCCAAGTGGTGCGACGTGGTGGTGTGCGTCCCCGCCGTGAACATCTCCACCGCCATCAAGGCGTTCAAGGATGTCCGCGTGTCCGTGGGTGCGCAGAACGTGTTCTTTGAGAAGTCCGGTGCCTACACCGGCGAGGTGTCCGCCGACATGCTGAAGGATCTGGGCGTGAAGTACGTTATCATCGGCCACTCCGAGCGCCGCCAGTACTTCGGCGAAACGGACCTCATCGTCAATAAGAAGGTGCTGGCCGCGCTGGAGGCCGGTCTGCACCCCATCATCTGCGTGGGCGAGACGCTGGAGCAGCGCGAGCTGGGCATCACCATGGAGCTCATCGCCCTGCAGGTGAAGTCCGCGCTGGCCGGTGTCCCCGCTGAGAAGCTGCGCAAGTGCGTCATCGCCTATGAGCCTGTATGGGCCATCGGCACCGGCAAGACCGCCACCGCCGAGCAGGCCGCCGAGGTCTGCACCTTCATCCGCACCACCGTGCGCCACCTGTACGGCGCCCGCATTGCCCGTTCCATTACCATCCAGTACGGCGGCTCCATGAAGCCCGCCAACGCAGCAGAGCTGCTGGGCCAGCCCGACATCGACGGCGGCCTCATCGGCGGTGCGGCCCTGAACGCCGCGGATTTCGTGGAGATCATCAACGCTGCCAATCAGGACTGAACCCAACAGGAGGAAGGCATGAACAAGACTCC
Source organism: uncultured Oscillospiraceae bacterium (assembly GCA_934591745.1). Lineage (GTDB taxonomy): Bacteria > Bacillota > Clostridia > Oscillospirales > Oscillospiraceae > Vescimonas. Next base: position 32,600 of record CAKTPQ010000009.1, on the reverse strand, counting down.
GACGACTCTCATCATCATGGACGGCTTCGGCATCGCACCGCCCGCGGACGACAACGCCGTTACGCTGGCCAACACCCCGGTGCTGGACGGTCTGTTCCGTGATTATGCCCACACCACCCTGTCCGCCAGCGGACTGGACGTGGGCCTGCCCGCCGGGCAGATGGGCAACAGCGAGGTGGGCCACACCAATATCGGCGGCGGCCGCGTGGTGTTCCAGGACCTGCCCCGCATCAGCCGTGCCATTGAGGACGGCAGTTTCTTCAAGAACGAAGCCTACAACATGGCCATGGATAACTGCCTGCGCAGCGGCTCCAGTCTGCACCTGTACGGTCTGCTGTCCGATGGCGGCGTCCACTCCCACATCGACCACCTGTACGCCCTGCTGCAGATGGCCAAGGACAAGGGACTGACGCGTGTGTATATTCACTGCTTCCTGGACGGGCGGGACGTGTCCCCCACCAGCGGCAAGGGCTTCGTGCAGGCGCTGGCCGACAAGTGCGCCGCCCTGGGCGTGGGTAAGATCGCCACGGTCATGGGCCGCTACTACGCCATGGACCGCGATAAGCGCTGGGAGCGCGTGCAGATGGCCTACGACGCCATGGTATACGGCGAGGGCAACCACAACGCCGACCCCGTGGACGCCGTGGCCCGCAGCTACGCCAACAATGTCACCGACGAGTTCGTGGAGCCGGTGGTGTGCGACAGCGAGGGCACCATCAGCGATAACGACAGCGTCATTTTCTTCAACTACCGCCCCGACCGCGCCCGTGAGATCACCCGCGCCATCGTGGATCCCGACTTCGACGGCTTCCAGCGGGAGTACTTCCCCACCACCTATGTCTGCAACACAGAGTACGATGCCTCCATGCCCAATGTGCTGGTGGCGTGGCCCCGCATCGCCGTGAAGAACGGGCTGGGCGAGTATCTCAGCAGCATGGGTATGACCCAGCTGCGCATCGCCGAGACGGAGAAATACGCCCATGTGACGTTCTTCTTCAACGGCGGTGTGGAGAAGCAGTACCCCGGTGAGGATCGGGTGCTGGTGGCCTCCCCCAAGGTAGCCACCTACGACCTGCAGCCGGAGATGAGCGCTGTGGAGGTCTGCGACAAGTGCGTGGAGCGCATCGAGTCCGGTGCCTACGATGTCATCATCCTGAACTTTGCCAACTGCGACATGGTGGGTCATACCGGCGTGCTGGAGGCCGCCATCAAGGCGGTGGAGACGGTGGACACCTGCGTGGGCCGCGTGGTGGAGGCTACGCTGAAAATGGGCGGCATCGCCATGGTCACCGCTGACCACGGCAACGCCGAGGACATGAAGCAGCCCGACGGCAGCCCTATGACCGCCCACACCACCAATCTGGTACCCTTCATCCTCTGCGGCGCCGGCACGGAGCTGCGCCCCGGCCGTCTGGCCGACATCGCCCCCACCATTCTGGACGTGATGGGTCTTGCCTGCCCGCCGGAGATGGACGGCAAAACGCTGATCGTTAAATAAAGCGCCGACAGCCTCCCGGGGCACGCTCCGGGAGGCTTCTCTGCAAAAGGAGCAACTATGGATATCACAGTTATCGGCTGCGGGCGGTGGGGCTCCCTCATCACCTGGTACCTGAATCATATCGGCCACCGCGTCACCCTGTACGGCCGGGCCGCGTCCCCCCGGATGCAATCGTTCCTAGCCACCCGGCAGAACGACCTGCTGACGCTGCCGGCCTCCGTCACCCTGTCCACCGACCTGACGGCGGCACTAAACAGCGCGGAGACGGTCATTATCTCCATCGGCTCCCAGAACCTGCGGAGCCTGCTGGGCCAGCCAGAGCTGCACGCACTGCGGGAGCGCACGGTGGTTCTGTGCATGAAGGGTCTGGAGATGGGTACCGGCGCACGGCTCAGCCAGATCGCGTCCGCGTGCCTGCATCCGTCCAATGCCGTGGCGGTCTGGCTGGGGCCGGGCCATGTGCAGGAGTTCTATCGCGGTATCCCCAACTGCATGGTCATCGACAGCGAGAACGACGCCGTCAAGCGCCGTCTGGTGCAGTCCTTCTCCAGCGACCTCATCCGCTTCTACTACGGCGGCGACATGATCGGCAACGAGGTGGGCGCCGCCGCCAAAAACGTGGTGGGCATCGCCGCCGGTTTTCTGGACGGCTTCGAGATGGGCAGTCTCAAGGGCGCTCTCATGAGCCGCGGCACCCGGGAGGTAGCCCGGCTCATCAAGGCCATGGGCGGCAGCGAGCTGTCGGCCTACGGGCTGTGCCATCTGGGTGACTACGAGGCCACGGTGTTTTCCCCGTACAGCCACAACCGGCAGTTCGGTGAGGCCTTTGTCCGGGGACAGGACTACCACCAGCTGGCGGAGGGCTACTACACCGTCAAGGCGCTGATGCTGCTGGGGAAGAAGTACGGCGTGGAGCTGCCCATCTGCAAGGCCGTCCACGACATCCTCTACGAGCGCGCCGTCCCCAAGGACGTGCTGGCCGGTCTGCTGCGCCGGGGTCTGACGGAGGAATTCTACGACTGAGGTACAAAACCAAATGAATAAAAAAGTCTCTGTCTGGTCACAATGCAGGCAGAGACTTTTTTATTCCGGCGAGCCGCGGGCCGGAAACCGCGGCGGTGGGTATATCCCACCTGAAAGGCGCGTATGAGCAGACTCGACAAATCAAAGATCCGTGCCATGTTCGGCGGCAAGGGCTTCTACATAGCCCTTGCGGTGTGCCTGCTGGCTGCAGGAACCATCGGCTATATCACCCTGTTCTCCCCCGACTCTCCTGTAAAGGAACCCGATCCTGTCATTGAGATCAAACCTGCCCCCGTCACCCCCGCGCCCACGGTGCCCACCAAACCGGTGATCCAGTCGGAACCTATTGAGGTGCCGGTGCAGGAGCCAACCGTCATCGAGGAACCGGTGGAGCTGCTGCCGCAGGTCATCTCCCCGCTGGACGGCACCACTGTCACGGTGTTCAGCATGACGGAGCTGCTGTATGACCAGACCATGGCGGACTGGCGCACTCACAACGGCATCGACGTCCAGGCCGATGAGGGCGCGGCTGTCAAGACCGCAGCGGACGGCACGGTGCTGTCCGTCACCAACGACGAGCTGATGGGTACCACCGTGGTCATCCAGCACAGCGGCGGCTACACAACCCAGTACAGCAGCCTGCAGACGGATGTGCCGGTGGCGGAGGGACAGTCCGTCAGTGCCGGTGATGTCATCGGCTGTGTTGGCTCCACCAGCGCGGCGGAGAGCGAGATGGGTCCCCACCTCCACTTTTCCGTCAGCCAGGACGGCAGCGTTATCGACCCTCACGCCTATATCGAGAACTGAAAACGCCTGAAAAGGGCGGGGCAGACGATTCCTGCCCCGCCCTTTTCTCTTGTTGGAGACAGCTCTTGCATGCGCGAGGCCGCCTGGTCCATGCAAAGCGCGTGCCGTCCCCCTTGAGAGCCCGCGGGGCCAGTCCCTCCTCGCGTCTTCCCCCCTGTGACGGGACCGCGCCCCGCGGCGGAATCGTCGCCGATGGATGCCATATGTCCCCTCTTTCGCTATTATAGCAAATTGTTGATTTAAAGTAAATAATCATTTCTTAAAAGAAAATTATAATTTACCAGGAACATTGGTAGCATATGTAAGAGGTGAGAAGTATGCATACCGAGTATCCCGAAAAATATACGACCCTTGGGCTGAAAATCGCATATTACCGCAAAAAGGTGGGCTACACACAGGAGACGTTTGCCGAGCTGATCGGCAGGAGCGTCAATTTTCTGGCGCAGGTGGAGGGCACGGGAACGGTACGCGGCATCTCCCTGGAGACACTGTTCAAGATCGCCGACACGCTGCACATCCCCCCGTCCAAGCTGCTGGAGGACGACTGAACCCCCGCAAAAAACCGGCGCATCCCTGCGGGATGCGCCGGTTTTTTTGCGCTCAGTCCATGGTGGTCACGGTACCCAGAAACAGGGGCAGATTGGCGTGGGTATCCACGATCATGTACACAAACGGGCGATCCAACACCACGCGATGCACCTCCGGCGGCTCGGCGGCGCCGGCGGCCGCCTCGATAGCCGTAACGGCTGCGGCCTTGGTGCCGTTCTCGTCCAGTTCCAGATAGGTCTTCTGCAGTACGCTGCCGATATGCAGCTGGTCGTTGGGCGCGCCGCCCATGGTCCGCAGGTCGGCCTTGGCCACATCAAAGGCATCGGTAACGCCCATGGCCTTCAGCGCATCGCTGAGTTCCAGCGAGGAGGCCGCCGTGAACCGGGGGATCGCCGCCTCCACCCTCCCGTACTGATGGCCGTTCAGCAGCGCGTGGAGCTTGCCGCCGGTCAGCCCGGCGATGTAGTCCGCCAGCGAAACGCCCTCCTGTGGCAGCAGACCCACAAAGGCATAGCGCCCACCGTCATAGTACTTCATGAAGCCGGTGGTGTCATCGTCGGACAGATAGATGCTCTCCTCCGACCACAGCAGATCCGCCGTCTGGCGGGTGCCGTCGGCGGCGGTGAACGCAGCCCCCTCCTGGATCTGGGACTTCTCGTATGGCTCCTGCCACCTGGCATCGAAGCACACGGCGTTCACCAGATACAGCATGGTCATGCTGCCGGGTGCCTCCTCCAGCAGCTTGTCGATCATACCGTCGGTCCTGCTGTCCACCCAGTGATTCAGGTCGCTGACCATCGTCTCGTCAAAGGCGGAGCGGTACACCTCCGCGTCGTAGTAATTGACGCAGGCATCCAAGAAGCCGTCCTCCATGCGGAAGCCGTCCCGCACCCACAGGGAATCGGCCAGCGACAGCTTGCATTTCTTCGTGTTCTCCGGCAGGCTCATGCGGTAGGTATACAGATAGTCGTTGAGGGTGTCCCGGTCCATACCCGTTACCTGCTCCAACTGGGCCAGCGTTTCACCGGAGGCGCCGTTGGCGGTCATACCCAGTGCGTACAGCAGTGATACCGGTGAGAGCAGCACGCCCTCCTTCCCCGCCGTCTGCCGCAGCAGTGCGGCGGCAAAATCCATGACCGCGCTGCTGTCATCAGTCAGATCGGTCCGTGTATCAATGGCCTGGGCGGTGATGCCGTCGGTGAGGCACTGTGCCTCGATCCTGCTGCCGCAGCCAAACAGCGGCAGCGCCATGCAGACAGCCAGCACCAGCGCCGCGATGCGCTTTCCCATGAGATCAGCTCCTTTCTGTTCTCTCTATCCTCTTAGACGCAGACGCAGGCAGAAAAGTTTCCCTCCCACGAAAAAAACGGGCACACGCAGGCGGAAGACCCCGTCTGTCTGTGTCCGCTTTTTTGCCTTACTGTACCATGTGCTCCAGCGCGCAGCGGGCGGCGGCCTGCTCAGCCTCCTTCTTGCTGCGCCCCTCCCCAGTACCGGCCACCTGTCCGTTCAGCAGGACGCGGAACGAAAACACCCGGTCGTGATCCGGGCCGGAGGTGCCCGTCATCTCGTACCGCAGCACCTGATCGGGCTTGCGCTGCACCAGCTCCTGCAGCTCCGTCTTGTAGTCCCGGCGGCGCTCCTCCACCTGCTCCTCCTGCTCCTTGTCCAGCAGGACGCGGTGGATAAGGTCCCTGGCGGCGTCCATGCCTCCGTCCAGATAGACAGCGGCAAATACGGACTCCGTGGCGTCAGCCAGAATAGACGGGCGCCGCCGCCCGCCGCCCAGTTCCTCGCCCCGGCCCAGCCGCAGGTATTCCCCCAGCTCCAGGTACTGCGCCACCTCGTGCAGGCTCTCCTCGCACACCAGCGCGGCGCGGATGCGGGTCAGGTCGCCCTCCGGCAGGTCGGGGTGCTTGGCGTACAGATACTCCGCTGTCACGAACCCCAGCACCGCGTCGCCCAAAAACTCCAGCCGCTCGTTGCTGCTGATGCCCGCGCCCCTGTGCTCGTTGGCGTAGGAGCTGTGGTACAGCGCGTTTTCCAGCAGCTCAAGGCGGCGGAAGGCATAACCCAGCTTCGTCTCCAAGGCGTGCATTTCACACCATCTCCTTTCCCAAAAAGACGACCCCGCGCAGGCGGGGCCGTGTCTCGTTTCCTCTATGTCAGATCAACCGAGCTTGCTGCTGAGATAGCGGACGCAGTCGCCGACGGTCTTCAGTGCCGCCAGATCCTCCTCGTCGATCTCGCCGATGTCGAACTCCTCTTCCATAGCCATGACCAACTCGACCAGATCCACGGAATCGGCACCCAGATCATCCACGAAAGAACTCTCCATGCTGATCTCATCGGTGTCGATAGCAAACTGCTCGGCGATAAGATCCTGCATCGTTTTGAAGATCTCCTCCATTGTCACGGGGTATTCCTCCTTCTTTTTTTCTGCGAATAGAATACGGCAATCATACCGGCCTGTCAATACCTTTTTCCCTTTTTTATGCGGACACCATCTGCATCTTGTCTATGTTGGCCGTAATGGCCTCCACGATGCCGCTCTGCGCCACCTGAATGGCCTGTCCGATGGCGTTCTCGACAGCCTCCGCGTTGGAGGCGCCGTGGGCCTTGATGACCGGCCTGGAAATGCCGATGAACGCGGTGCCGCCCACCTTGTTGGGGTCCAGCCTGGCCTTAAAGGCGTTGAGTCCCGGCATCACCAGCAGCGCCGCGATCTTTGTCAGCAGATTCTTCTTGAACATGCCCTTCAGTGCGGAGCCGGCAAAGGAACCGACGCCCTCGATGCTCTTGAGCATGATGTTGCCGGAAAAACCGTCGGTGACGATGACGTCGCAGCCGCCCTTAATGGCCTCCTTGGCCTCGATGTTGCCGATGAAGTGCAGGTCCCCCCGCTCCCCGGCCTGCCGCAGCAGCGCCAATGTCTGCTTCTGCAGCTCAGTGCCCTTGCTGTCCTCGGTGCCGATGTTCAGCAGGCCCACCCGGGGCTTGGCCACGCCCAGCACCCGCTGGGCATAGAAACTGCCCAGATAGGCGAACTGCACCAGATACTCCGGTGTACATTCGGCGTTGGCGCCGCAGTCAATGAGCACGGCGCTGCCGGTGGTGGTGGGGATCACCGGCGCCATGGCGGCCCGGCGGATGCCGTGGATACGCTTGGTGATGAGGGTCGCGCCAGTAAGCAGCGCGCCGGTGGAGCCGGCGGATACCATGGCGTCGCCGCCGCCGTTTTTCAGCAGCGTCAGGCCCACGCCCATGGATGTATCCTTCTTGCGGCGAAACACGGTGGCCGGGTCGTCGCACATCTCCACCGTCTCCGCGGCGGGGATGATGGCCGCGCCGTCCGGCAGCTCCGCCAGGCCGCAGGCTCTGACGGCGTCCAGAATGGCCGCCTCGTTGCCGGTGAACACGATGTCCGTGCCGAACCGCTTCTGCGCCTGCAGGGCGCCCTTGACGATCTCCAGCGGGGCGTTGTCGCCGCCCATGGCGTCTACGATGATCTTCATGTCCACAGTACCTCCTGCTTGATGGGCTCCAGGATCTCCAATGCGCGGCGGCTCAGCTCCGCGTTCTTGCTGCGCTTGCCCTTGACGCGGTGATCCAGCGGCGGAATGATGCCGAAATTGATGTTCATGGGCTGGAAGTCTCCCACGGAGCCGTTGCTGACGTACAGTCCCAGCGCGCCGATGGCCGTCTCCGCCGGAAAGTCGATGGGTGTCTGCCCGTTGAGGCGGCGCGCCAGCTCCACGCCCACCAGAAAGCCGCTGGCGCAGGACTCCACATAGCCCTCCACGCCGGTCATCTGCCCGGCAAAGGCGATGCGCGGGTCGGCCTTCAGCCGGTAGTACCGATCCAACAGCCGCGGGGAATCCAGATAGGTGTTGCGGTGCATCACGCCGTAGCGCAGGAACTGGGCGTCGTGCAGCGCCGGGATCATGGTGAACACACGCCGCTGCTCCGGCCACTTCAGGTGGGTCTGGAAGCCCACCAGATTATAGATGGTACCGTCGGCGTTGTCCCGGCGCAGCTGTACCACGGCGTAGGGCTCCTTCCCGGTCTTGGGGTCGATGAGCCCCCGGGGCTTCAGCGGCCCGAACCGCAGGGTGTCCTCGCCCCGGCGGGCCATGACCTCCACGGGCATGCAGCCCTCGAACACGCTTTTATCCTCAAAGCCGTGTACCTCCGCCTCCTCGGCGGTGGTCAGCGCCTGCCAGAAGGCCAGATACTCCTCCTTCGTCATGGGGCAGTTGATGTAGTCCGGCGTCCCCTTGTCGTAGCGGCTGGCGAAATACGCGCTGTCCATGTCTACGCTGTCGCAGGACACCAGCGGCGCGGCGGCATCGAAAAAGTTCAGGGTGCTGCCGCCGCCCAGCTTGGCGGCAATGGCATCCGCCAACGGGTCGGACGTCAGGGGGCCGGAGGCGATGACCACGTCCCCCTCCGGAATGTCCGTGACCTCTCCGGGGATCATGGTGATGTTGGGGTGTCCCAGAACGGACTCTGTCACCATACGGGCAAAGCCCTCACGGTCTACCGCCAGCGCGCCGCCGGCGGGCACCGCCGTGGCGTCGGCGCACCGCATGATGAGGCTGTTCATCTGCCGCAGTTCCTCCTTCAGCAGTCCCACGGCGTTTTCCAGCCCCGCGCCCCGCAGGGAGTTGGAGCAGCACAGCTCCGCAAAATAATCGGTCACATGGGCAGGGGTCCTTTTCTCCGGCTTCATCTCCCGCAGCGTCACAGCCACGCCCCGCTGGGCCAGCTGCCACGCGCACTCGGAGCCGGCCAGTCCCGCGCCGATGACGGTCACATGGTTCATGTCTTACTCCGCTTTCTCCGCAGCCTTTTTTGTGGTCTTTTTGGCAGCGGTGGTCTTGGTGGTCTTTTTCGCCGCCGTCTTGGTGGTCTTCTTGGCGGTATCCTCCGCCGCTGCCGCCGTCTCCGCCGCACCCTCCGCATTTTCCGCGCCGTCTGCGGTCTTGCGGCGGCGGTAGCCCCGCTTGTCCTCCGGCAGGAAGTTGCTGCACGCCGGGTTGGCGCAGAAGGGCTTGTTGAAGCCCCGTCCCGCCTTCTTGAACATGGTCTGGCCGCACACGGGACAGTCGTCCTTCACCGGCACGTCCCACGTCATAAAGTCGCAGGCGGGGAACTTGTCGCAGCCATAGTAGGTGTAGCCGTTGCGGCTGGTCTTTTTCAGGATACGCCCGCCGCACTTGGGGCAGCGGCCCGGCATCTCCACCACCAGCGGCTTGGTGAATTTACACTCCGGATAACCGGGGCAGGCCAGGAACCGGCCGAACCGGCCGGACTTGATGACCATATTTCGTCCGCACAGGTCGCACTTCTCCTCCGTCACCTCGTCGGGCACCTTCAGGTACACGCCCTCCATGTCCTGCTCCACCTTCTCCAGATTCTCATGGAACGGCACGTAGAACTGGCGGATCAAGTCCTTCCACTGGACCTCGCCGGACTCCACATCGTCCAGCTTTTTCTCCATGCGGGCGGTAAACTTTACATCCACGATGTTGGGGAAGCGCTGGCACATCAAGTCGTTTACCACCTGTCCCAGCGGTGTGATGCGCAGGTACTTGCCCTCCTTGATGACATACTCGCGGTCCAGAATGGTGGACACGGTGGGGGCATAGGTGGAGGGCCGTCCGATGCCGTTCTCTTCCATGGTGCGGATAAGGGTGGCGTCGGTGTACCGTGCCGGCGGCTGGGTGAAGTGCTGGGACGGCGTGAGGCTCTCCAGCGTCACGTTCTCGCCCTCGGCCAGCTCCGGCAGGGGGGATTCCTTCTCCTCCTTGTCGTCATCCCGGCTCTCCTCGTACACGGCGGTGTAGCCCGCAAATTTCAGGTTGCTGGCGGAGCAGCGGAAGCTGTGAGCGCCCGCGCCGATCTCCACGCTGATGCTATCATAGACAGCGTTAGCCATCTGACTGGCCAGGAAGCGGCTCCAGATCAGGCGGTACAGCCGATACTGCTCACCGGTGAGGTCGCCCTTCACCTGCTCCGGCGTCAGCGCCGGGTCGGAGGGGCGGATGGCCTCGTGGGCGTCCTGCGCCCCGGCCTTGGTCTTGTAGACCCGCGCAGACGCAGGATAGTAGCTCTGGCCGTAGCGGGAGCAGATCACATCCTTTGCCTGGGCCTGGGCCTCCACGGAGATGCGCAGCGAATCGGTACGCATATAGGTGATCAGGCCCACGGTGCCCTCGCCGGTGATATCCACGCCCTCATACAGCTGCTGGGCGATGGCCATGGTGCGGCGGGGGGTCATATTCAGCTTGCGGGAGGCCTCCTGCTGTAAAGTGGAGGTGGTGAACGGCGGCGCGGGGGAGCGCTGCTTGTCCGCCCGCTTTACGGACTTCACCGCAAAGGGCAGGCCCTGCATCTCATCCATCACCGTCTGGACATCCGCCTGGCTGGACGGCTCGTACTTCTTGCCGTCCTTCCCGTAGTAATGGGCGGTGAACAGTGCGCCGGCGTGATTTTTCAGGCTGGCATCCAGCGTCCAGTACTCCTGGGGCAGAAACTCGGAGATCTCCTTCTCCCGCTCGGCCACCAGACGCATGGCAACGGACTGCACACGGCCTGCCGACAGGCCCCGGCGGATCTTCTTCCACAGCAGCGGCGACAGCTGATAGCCCACGATGCGGTCCAGCACGCGCCGGGCCTGCTGGGCATCCACCAGATCCTGGTCGATGTCCCGGGGATGCTGGATGCTGTCCGTCACCACCTTCTTGGTGATTTCGTTGAACGTCACGCGCCGGGCCTTCTCATCCGGCAGCTCCAAAAGGTGCTTGAGATGCCAGCTGATGGCCTCTCCCTCCCGATCCGGGTCGGTGGCGAGATAGACGGTACTGCTGCTCTTGGCCGCCGTCTTCAGGTCCTTGATGATGTCCTCTTTTCCTTTGATGGGCCGGTAGTTGGGGGTAAAATCCCCGTCCACATCCACGCCCAGCGTGCTCTTGGGCAGATCACGCAGGTGGCCCATGCTGGCCTTCACCTGATAATCGGGTCCCAGATACTTGCCGATGGTCTTGGCCTTGGCGGGGGACTCCACGATCACCAGATTCTTTGCTTTTGCCATAGCTTTTTTATTCCTCCCTGAGCTCCACCGTCCGTAGGAAGCTCCCCGCTCCCTGACGGCGGACATATCCGTCGATCTCCAGCATGGTCAGCGCCGACAGCACCCGCCGCACCGGCAGCTCCGTCATCACCGCCGCCTCATCAGCCAGCAGCGGACGGTCCGCCGGTAGCACCCGCAGGATGCGCCTCTGGTCATCGGTCAGTGCCGCGCCCTCCTTTGCCAGATCCAAAACCGGCATCGCCGGTGGTTTCTCCTGTTCCGTTTCCGGTTTTACCGGTGCCTGCGCGGCTTCCTCCGCGCCTTTTGGCGTCTCCGGCATGGCCGCCCGGATGGGCCGCAGCCTCTGCGGGAACCGCTGCTGGTAGGTGCCCAGCACGTCCCACGCCTCCATGACCAGTCCCGCGCCGTCCCGGATCAGCTGGTTACAGCCCCGGCTGGTGTCGGCGTTGATGGGTCCCGGCACGGCAAATACGTCCCGGCCCTGCTCCAGCGCGGTATTTGCAGTGATCAGCGCGCCGCTCTTCTCCGGTGCCTCCACTACCAGCACGCCCAGACTCAGGCCGCTGATGATGCGGTTGCGCACTGGGAAGTGGCTGCCCTTCGGCTCCGTGCCTGGCGGGTACTCCGACAGCAGTACACCGGTGGCTGCGATGTCCTCATAGAGCCGCCGGTTCTCCGGCGGATAGATAACATCCGCACCGCCGCCCAGCACGGCCGCGGTAAACCCTCCGGCCCGCAGGGCGCCCTGCAGCGCCGCGCCGTCGATGCCCTTGGCCAATCCTGAGATCACAAGACCACCCTGCCGCGCCAGCTCATAGCCCAGCTGGGAAGCTGTCCCGGTGCCGTAGGGCGTACACTTCCGCGTGCCCACCACCGCGATGACGGCCTCCTCGTCGAAAAGCGGCATGGAGCCCTTGCCGTACAGCAGCACCGGCGGGTCGTACATATCCCGCAGCCGGGCGGGATAGGCCGCGTCGTCCATGGTAACGATGAACTGCCCGTCCCTGGCGCAGTCCGCCAGCACTTTCTCGGCCCGGGCCAGCGACTTGTCCGACAGGATCTCCGCCTGCTGCTTTGTGATGCCCTCCACCAGACACAGCTCGTCCGTCTGGGCATAGTATACGTCCTCGGGCGAGGAAAAATGCTCCAGCAGGAGCAGCTTCGCCCGGTTGCTCAGCGCCGGTGCCGTGGTCAGCCACAGCCAGTATTTCAGCGCCGCCATCTCCTCATCTCCCCTTTTTCAGCGATAGGCCTCCCACAGCAGCACCGCCGCCGCCATGGCCGCGTTCAGCGATTCACAGTGCGCCTCCATGGGGATGCGCACCGTCTTGTCGCACAGTGCCAGCACCTGCTCCGTCAGCCCCCGGCCCTCGCTGCCGATGGCGATGGCGCAGCGGCGCAGATCCAGCATTCGGGCGTCCTCTGTGTCGTCCCGCAGAGCCGCGCCGTACAGCGGCAGCCCCGCCTCACGCAGACACAGATGCAGCGTCTCCGCGCCGGTACACCACACCGGCACCCGGAACACCGCACCCATGGATGCCCGCAGCGTCTTGACGCTGTACGGGTCGGCACAGCCGGTCAGCAAAATCACGCCGTCGCAGCCGAAGGCGTCCGCCGTCCGGATCACCGTACCCACGTTACCTGGATCCTGCACGCCGTCCAGCACTACATAGCGCCGCCCGGTGAGTCTCTCCGGCAGGACGGTGTCCGGTGTTCGGCACACCGCCAGCATGCCCTGGGGCGTCCGCATGGGCGAAATGGACGCCATCACATCCTGCGGCACCGCCACGCACCGCACGTCCGGCATAAGCCCTCGCGGCGGCTCCATGCCGTCGCTGACGGCGAGACTCACCACCTGCGCCCCGTGGCGCAGCGCCTCCTCTACCAGCTTGGGGCTGTCGCAGAGAAACTCCCCCCGCTCCCGCCGGTAGGCGGCGCCATCCAGCCGGCGCATATGCTCCAGCAGCGGATTTTTTCGGCTGGTGATGCGTTCCATACGCCCGGCCTCCCCCCGTTCTCGAATATTCTTTATAATATAGGTGTGTTTTGCCGTTGTCAACACAAAATCAGGGAACGCCTGCCGGCGTTCCCTGATTTTTCCCATATTTTTACGAAACACAGTGGCCTTTGCGGCGGATAACCTCCACCACCTGGGCCACGCACTCCCGGCAAATGGCGTCCTCCGGCGCCTCCGCCATGACCCGCAGCACCGGCTCCGTGCCGGATTCCCGCACCAGAATGCGGCCCGTGTCGCCCAGCCGTGCCGCCGCCGCCTCGATAGCGGCCTGCACGTCGCTGTCCTCCCGTGCGGCCTTTTTGTCCCTGACCCGCACGTTTTCCAGTACTTGCGGATAGATGGTCAGGCCCTCCAGCAGCTTGCTCATGGGTGCCTTTCGCTCCAGCATGACCTCCATCAGCTTCAGGCTGGTCAGCACGCCGTCGCCGGTGGAGGCATACTTGGAGAAAATGATGTGGCCCGACTGCTCGCCGCCCAGGGCGCAGTCGTTTTTCGCCATGTACTCATACACATACTTGTCACCCACGGCGGTCTTGGCGTAGGCAATGCCCTCCCGGTCAAAGGCGCGGTACAGACCGAAATTGGACATGATGGTGGTCACCACCGTATTGTGGGACAGCTCGCCCTCCTGTTTCATGTGTCTGCCGCAGACGTAGAGAATGTGGTCGCCGGTAATGACGGTGCCCTGTTCATCCACTGCCAGACACCGGTCAGCGTCGCCGTCGTAGGCAAAGCCAATGTCCAGCCCATTGGCCACCACGAACCGCCGCAGAGCGTCGATATGGGTGGAACCCACGCCGTTGTTGATGTTGAAGCCGTCCGGCTCATCGCCCATGACATAGGTCTTGGCGCCCAGCGCATCGAACACGCTCTTGGCGATGGTCCACGCGCTGCCGTTGGCGCAGTCCAGCCCCACCTTCATCCCCTTGAAGGAGAACATCCCCAGTGAGATGAGATAGCCCACATACCGGTTGCGCCCGGCGGTGTAGTCCACCGTGCGGCCGATATGCTCCCGCTTGGCCAGCGGGATCTGCCGCCATGTCTGCCCGAATACCTCCAGCTTGCCGTCCAGATAGTCCTCGATCAGGGCGATGGTGCCCTCGTCCATCTTCTCGCCGGTGCCGCTGATGAGCTTGATACCGTTGTCATAGTAGGGGTTGTGGCTGGCGGAGATCATGATGCCGCAGTCAAACGTCTCCGTCCGCGCCACATAGGACACGGAGGGCGTGGTGGTCACATGCAGCAGGTAGGCGTCCGCCCCGGAGGCCACCAGTCCGGAGGCCAGCGCGTACTCGAACATGTAGCTGCTGCGGCGGGTATCCTTGCCGATGACCACCCGCACCGGCGTCTCGTCCCCGGCGCGGCGTTTCAGTTCGCCGTAGTACCAGCCCAGAAAGCGGCCCACCTGATAGGCGTGATCCGCCGTCAGATCCACATTGGCCTCGCCGCGGAAGCCGTCCGTCCCGAAATATCTTCCCATGCTCGCTCCTTACTCCTCCCGCTGGGCGGTGATGTCGCCGCCGCGCTTATAGATACTGCCTGCCGGCACCGTCCCCCGCACGGAGGACAGCGGATAGACCCGGCTGTTCCGGCCCACCACCGTGCCCGGATTCAGCACGCTGTTGCAGCCGATCTCCACATGGTCGCCCAGCATGGCGCCCACCTTCTTGCGTCCCGTCTCCATGCGTTCGCCGCCGCAGCGCACCACCACCAGCGTCTTGTCGGACTTGACATTGGATGTGATGGAGCCGGCGCCCATGTGGGCCTTGTAACCCAGAATGCTGTCGCCCACGTAATTGTAGTGGGGCGTCTGCACGCCGTCGAACAGGATGACATTCTTCAGCTCCACGGAGTTGCCCACCACGCAGCCGTCTCCCACCAGGGCGCTGCCCCGGATAAACGCGCCGTGGCGCACCTCCGTACCGGCGCCGATGATGCACGGCGCGCCCAGATAGGCCGTGGGCGCCACCGCAGCCGTCTTATGCACCCACACCTCCGGTGCCCGCTGCTCAAACTCCTCGCCCAGCGCAGGGCCCAGCCGCCGGATCAGGTCGCCGATGCCGGCCAGCGCCTCCCACGGGTAAGTGAAGCCCGCCAGATACTCTCCCGCCCGGGTATGGGACAGGTCAAATAGATCCCGGATCGTTTCCATAGAAGTTCCCCCTTCTCCGTGCCCTCTGTCTATGCTACGCATGCGCGGCGCAGATAGAAGTATTATACTATGTCTCGACGTACTCTGACAAGAGCCTGTACAGAAAAAGAAAAGGCAGGCAGCCCCGCGGGACTGCCTGCCTTGCGTCTTTACTTGTCCAGCGGCTTCATCGTCGGGAACAGGATGACATCGCGGATGGAATCCGCGCCGCACAGCATCATGCTGCACCGGTCGATGCCGAAGCCCAGGCCGCCCGTGGGGGGCATGCCGTACTCCAGCGCCATGACGAAGTCCTCGTCCATCATGTCGGCCTCCTCGTCGCCGTTGGCCCGCTTCTCCGCCTGGGCCTTGAAGCGCTCGTACTGGTCGATGGGGTCGTTCAGCTCGCTGAAGGCGTTGCCCATCTCGCAGCCGCAGATAAACGCCTCATAGCGCTCCGTCAGCGCCGGCTGGACAGGGCTGCGCTTGGCCAGCGGGCTGACCTCTACGGGGTACATGGTGATGAAGGTGGGCTGCACCAGCGTCTCCTCCACCTTCTGGTCAAAGGCCTCATACAGGGCGTTGCCCCAGGTGTGGGGCACGCCGTTCATGTCCACGCCCACGCTCTTGGCCAGCTCCACGCCCTTGTCGTTGTCGCCGATGCAGGCCATGAAGTCCGCGCCGGTAACGTTCTTCACGGCGTCCGCCATGGTCACCCGTGGCCAGCCGGGGGTCAGGTCGATGTCGTGGCCCAGCCACTGGACCTGATAGCCGCCGTGGATCTCCTTGCAGGCGCCGGAGAGGATACCCTCCAGAATGTCCATCATGCCGTCCAGATTGGTGTAGGCCTGATACAGCTCGCAGGTGGTGAACTCCGGGTTGTGCTTGGTGTCCATGCCCTCGTTGCGGAAGATGCGGCCCACCTCGTACACGCGCTCCATGCCGCCCACGATCAGCCGCTTCAGGTGCAGCTCCGTGGCGATGCGCATGTACATGTCGATGTCCTGGGCGTTGTGATGGGTGATGAACGGGCGTGCGTTAGCGCCGCCGGCGATGGGGCTGAGAACAGGCGTCTCCACCTCCATGAAGCCCAGGCCGTCCAGATAACGGCGCAGATAGGAGACAAACTTGCTGCGGATCTCGAAATTCCGCTTGCTCTCCGGGTTCATGATCAGGTCGACGTACCGCTGCCGGTAGCGGATCTCCTTGTCGGTCAGGCCGTGGAACTTCTCCGGCAGGGGCCGCAGGGACTTGCTCAGCAGCGTGATCTCCCGGGCGCGGACGGACATCTCGCCCCGCTGGGTGCGGAACACCTCGCCCTTGACGCCCACGATGTCGCCGATGTCGTATTTCTTGAAGCGATTATAGTTGTCCTCATCCATCTCGTCCTTGCGGGCATAGATCTGGATGCGGCCCGTTTTATCCTGCAGGTCGCAGAAAGACACCTTGCCCATGCCGCGCTTGCTCATAAGGCGGCCGGCCACGGACACCTCGCTGCCCTCCATGGCGTCGAAGTTATCTTTGATGTCCTGGGTGTGGTGTGTCACGTCAAATTTCGTGATCTGGAAGGGGTCGCGGCCCTCGTCCTGCAGGGCCTTGAGCTTCTCACGGCGGATGCGCAGCAGTTCGCCGAGATCCTGCTGCTGGGTGTCGTTGCGGTTGGTTTCGTCTGCCATTTTGCAGCCCTCCTTTGTATATTGCCAATACCGGGCGCACAGCGCCCCGCGCTCAGCGTTCGATCTTATCCACGCGGTAGCGGATGACGCCCCGGGGCGCCTCCACGGATACCTCGTCACCGGCCTTGTGGCCCATCAGCGCCTTGCCGAAGGGGGAGTCCTCGCTGACGGCGCGGGACATGACATCCGCCTCCTGAGAACCCACGATGCGGTACACCGGCAGCTGTTTGCCGCTGCCCAGCTCCGTCACGGTGACGACGCTGCCGATGGTGATCTTGTCGGAATCCTCGCTCTCGTCCACGATCACCGCGTGCAGCAGGATATCCTCCAGCTCCGCGATGCGGGAATACAGCTTGCCCTGCTCGTTTTTCGCCTCGTCGTATTCGCTGTTTTCGCTGAGGTCGCCGAAGCCGCGGGCCTCCTTGATCAGCTCCGCTACCTCGTCGGCGCGGGTGGTCTTGCTGTAATCCAGCTCCTTTTTCAGCTCGTCATAGCGGGCCTGACTCATTTTAAATTCTTTCGCCATGCTGCACGATCCTTTCTATTGGTAAGATGCCCCTGAACAGGCAAAATACGCACAATATATCACGTTGCATTATAGTGAGTTTCCCTCCGCCTGTCAAGCGCGGGACGTCACGGATACCACATGAATTTCCGATGGCTCCCATCTGCCCGCCGCAAACAGCGCCGCCAGCAGCTGCTCCGGTACCGGACGCAACCCCAGTCCTTCTGCCGCGTACCGCACCTCCTGCCGCGCCGCGCAGTCCGATCCCAGATATACCGCCGCGCCGGGCTGCTCCTCCCCTGCCGCGCCGCACCATACCGTCACTGCCGGCGGCTGCCCGCCGCTGCCTGCCGCCAGACCGTACCGCTCCAGCAGCCACTGCTCCAGAGACGCCTGTCCCGGCGGCTCCACCGCCACATATCTGGCCCGCTTTACCAGCACACGGGCCGCACGGCGGGCGGCGCTGCCGTCCTCTCCGGTACACAGCCGCACGGTCTTCCCGCTGAGTGCCGGGCATATGGCATTCAGCAGTTCCTCCAGCTTGGCCAGACGCAGCGGCTCCACCGGCACTGGACGGATGCCGTACCGTGCCGCCGTCTCCCGCCATGTGCCGTCCTCAAACACCGCTGTGCTCACACCCTGCCGCGCCATGCGCCGCAGCAGGCGGCGCGCCCGCAACCGCCGCAGCAGGCCCGTCCCCGCCGTCAGCACCTGAAACGGCATGCCGCCCATGACCTCACGGGTCAGCGCCGTCCGCCGCCCCTGCCGGATATACCCGTACATACGCCGCCTCCACAAAAAAACTCTGCATCATGGTATGATGCAGAGTTTTTGTATATGTTGTTGTTACCACCGTGCGATATAGCCCGGCAGGTAGTCCAGCGGGTTCTGGTTCACGCCGTTGATCATCACCTCGTAGTGCAGGTGCGGACCGGTGGAGTTGCCCGTGGAACCGGTGATACCCACCGTGTCTCCCTGGGACACCATCTGCCCCACGCTGACGGAAACAGAGGTCAGATGGGCGTACAGCG
The DNA here is from genome assembly GCA_934591745.1 of uncultured Oscillospiraceae bacterium. Taxonomy (GTDB): domain Bacteria; phylum Bacillota; class Clostridia; order Oscillospirales; family Oscillospiraceae; genus Vescimonas. Next base: position 14,267 of record CAKTPQ010000009.1, on the reverse strand, counting down.
TGGTATAGCCGCCGCCGTGGTCTACCACCACATAGTTGCCGTAGCCGCTGCCGCCGTAGGAGCCATACACCACGGTCTTGGCCAGAATGACCTTGCCCGCCTTGGTGGCCATGGCTGCACTGGTGGTGCCCACACCGCCGATATCCACGCCCCGGTGGTTGGTGCTGCCGATGCCGCCGGGGGACACACGGCCGCCCATGGGCGACGTGATGATCTTGCTGGTGCTCACCGGCCAGATAAAGCCGCCGGGGCTGGGAGTCACATCGGAGGTCTCCAGCAGCTTCTTGATCTGGGACTCGATCTCCTTGGCTTCCTTCTCCTCCGCCGCGGCCAGCTCCTCATAGCCCTTCTGGGTGGCGGCATACTCGGCGATCAGCGCCGCCGCCTCATCCACCTGCTGCTGCAGCTCGTCCTGCTGCTTGGCCAGCAGCTGTTCCTGCTCCTCCATGGCGGTCTTTTCCGTCTTGATATTCTCCCGGGTCTGGCGGATGGCCTCAATGAGGTTCCGGTCATACTCTGCCACCTCGTTGACAAACTCCAGCCGGTTCAGCAGGTCTGAGATGCTGGTGGCCTTGAACAGCACCGACCAGTAGGACAGGCTGCCCCGTTCCTCCTCGCTGCGCACCTGCTGGCAGAACAGGCCGTACTGCTCCTCCTCCATCTCCTCGTACTCCGTGATCTGCTGGGCGTACAGGTCGATCTGCGCCTTGGTGTCGTCGATCTGCTCCATCAGCAGCTGGTTCCGCTGATCCAGCAGATTCTTGGTGCCCATCACGTCCTCTTTCTTGGACTTGGCCTCCGCGATCTGCTTGCGCAGCTCCTCCAGATTCTTTTTCTTCTCCTGCTTCTTTTTCTCCAGCTCGTTCATCTCCGCCTGACGCTGTGCCTGCTCCTCGGCCTTCTTCTGCTCCTCGGCGGCCTTTTCCTCATCCGTCTTGGCGGCATAAGCCCGCTGCACGGTGCCCGCCGCCAGCAGCGACAGCACCATCAGCAGTGACAGCACGCCGCACAAAAGGCGTTTTCCTCTCCTCATGGTCACGCTCCTCCCGTTGTCATACCCGCAGGAACCGGCGAATGGCCGTCAGACTGCCGCCCACGCCCACCAGAATGCCGGCGCCCAGAAATACCAGCGCCACCGGCTGCCAGATCCTCAAAAACGGCACCACCGTCAGGATCTGCAGGGTATCGGACGTCCCGATACCCCGGGCCACGGCGGTGTACAGCAGCCACTGCAGTCCGAAAGCGATAACGGCGCTGAACAGGCCCAGCAGCATGCCCTCGTACACGAAGGGCCACCGGATGAACCCGTTGGTCGCGCCCACCATCTTCATGATGGCGATCTCGTCCCGCCGGTCAAATGTGGTCAGCTTGATGGTGTTGCTGATGATGAACACCGACACCAGCAGCAAAATGGCGATCAGCGCAATGCTGATGATGCTGGCCACGTTCCGGGCGGTGGTAAAGCCCTCGGCCACCGCCTGATCGGCCCGGGCCTTGGCGATGCCCTCCACCTGCTCCACCGCGTCCTTTGTCTCCATGATACGGTCGGGGTCCGTCACGTGGATGACGTACCGGTGCCGGAACACGTCCGCCGGCAGGTCGCCATACAGCTCGTCGCCGTCATATTTGGCGATGTAGTTCTCCTTGGCCTCGTCCCGTGACATGAACGTGCAGTCCGCCACGTTGTCCACATTCTCGATCTTTGTCTGGAGCGCCCGCGCCTCCGACTCCGTCAGCGCGTCGTCCACAAAGGCCAGCACTGCGTTCTCCTGCTGGAGGTCCGCCAGGTTCACATTGGCGTTATACGCCACCAGCGTAAATGTGCCCATGATCAACAGACACGCCACGGTGATGCCGATGGCGGCAAAGGACATGAACCCATGGGAGAACATGTTCCCCGCACCTTCCCGGATGAAAAATTTAAAATCGTGCCGCATGCCTTACACCTCGTAGCTGCCCATGCCGTCGCCGATGACGCGGCCCTCATTGAGCAGGATGATCCGTTTGTTGAAATGGTTCACCAGCCCCCGCTCGTGGGTCACCACGATGACGGTGGTACCCAGCGCGTTGATGCGCTCCAGCAGGGTCATGATCTCCAGCGAACGGCCCGGGTCCAGGTTACCGGTAGGCTCGTCGGCCACAATGGTGCTGGGATTGTTCACCAGCGCCCGGGCAATAGCCACCCGCTGCTGCTCACCGCCGGACAGCTCATCGGGGTAGCGGTTCTCCTTGTCCGCCAGCCCCACCAGCTCCAGCACATAGGGGATGCGGCTGCGCAGCTCCCGTGGCGGGGCACCCACTGCCCGCATGGCCAGCGCCAGATTGTCGTACACGGTCTTGTTGCCGATGAGGCGGAAATCCTGGAAAATGACGCCGATGGTGCGGCGCATGTAGGGGATCTGCCGCTCGGAAATACGGCTCATGGAGAAGCCGTTGACCATGACGCGGCCCGCCGTGGGCACCACCTCGCCGGTCAGCAGCTTGATAATGGTGGACTTGCCAGAGCCGGACGGCCCCACGAGGAACACGAATTCCCCGTCGTCCACGGTAAAGGACACACCCTTGAGGGCGTGCGTCCCGTTGTCATACACCTTTTCTGCGTCTATCAAACGGATCATATCTCTGCTCCTGTTCGCCAAAATGCAACATCTTGTGGCCGTTTTCGGCCGTTATTCCCATTATATATAAATGGTTACAAAATGGCAACAGGAAAGATATGAATATTTCCTTAATTTGCCCCACCCGTTTTTTGACGCTTTCCCCCGCCCGCCGGTTCCCCGAAAACCCATTTTCGCAAAAAGAGGACGCCCCGGCGTCCTTTTTTTGCTCAGTCGATGCTGTCGATGTCCAGCGAGTAGCCCAGCACCTCGCCGACTACGGTGATCTTTCCCCGCACGGTGATGGGGTCGCCCACGCTCATCTCCATGACCCTGTCCGTCTGCTCCGCGCTCTTGATGTAGCACTGCACGCTCTCAAACAGATAGTCATAGTTGTCGGACGAAGCCTCCACGCAGATGTACTTGCCGCTGCTGTCGATGGTGCCCAGATACCCCTCAATCTCCACATACTGCCCGTTGTAGGTCTTTTCGGCGCTGAGGGCGTTCTTCCTCAGGGCGTCGAACAGCTCCGTCACATTGTAGTGGGTATAGGATACCGTTTCCTGCTGATGGCTGCCGCCGTCCGTCTTTCCGGTGCCGCCCGAGGGCTGTCCGCTCTTCTTCCCGCCGGCACCGGCAGCGATGGCCGCGACGATCACCACCAGCAGCACCCAGAACCACCACTTTTTGTAGACCGGCTTCTTGTTTTTCCCGCCGCAGCTCGGGCAGGTCTTTGCGCTGGCCGCGATCTCCGCGCCGCACACGCCGCACGTTTTCATTTTTTCCGCCATACAGTATTCTCCTCTCATTTTTGATAGCACTTTTGCTATCGTTCGGAATAAAGATAGCACATTTGTTATAAGCTGTCAAGCGGAGGAGGTGCTGTTTCATGATCCAGCGCATGATCGACATACGCATTGACCACGACGAATCCCAGCGGCAATTGGCCGCCGCCATCGGCTACCATCAGGTGCAGATCGCCCGGTATGAGACAGGGCATAATACGCCGCCTATCGCTTATCTTGTCAAATTCTGTGAGCATTATCACGTCAGCGCCGACTATCTGCTGGGCCTGCCCCGTGGGTTGGATTGGCCACGCGATGTGTGATATGACATATCCATCCTTCCGGCAGCTGCCGGGGACAAATACGCGCCAAAAAAACCGACATCCGCAGCATGCGGATGTCGGTTTTTTTATGTACACTTATTGTCCTTACGCGTCGATGCCGCGGCTGGTCAGATACTTCTTGACCATCAGCGCCACCTTAAAGGTGATGGCATCGTCAAATTCCCGCAGATCCAGACCCGTCAGCTTCTTGATCTTCTCCAGCCGATACACCAGCGTGTTCCGGTGGACGAACAGCTTCCGCGCTGTCTCCGATACGTTCAGGTTGTTCTCAAAGAACTTGTAGATGGTGAACAGCGTCTCCTGATCCAGTGCGTCGATGGGATTCTTCTTGAAAACCTCCTGCAAAAACATCTCGCACAGGGTGGTGGGCAGCTGATAGATTAGGCGCCCGATGCCCAGATTTTCGTAGTTGATGACGTAGCGCTCGGTGTCAAAGACCTTGCCCACCTCAATGGCGATCTGCGCCTCCTTGTAGCTCTTGGCCAGATCCCGCAGGTGCAGCGCCAGCGTACCGATGCCCACGAACACACAGCTCTCGCCGTCCACCCGCAGGGCCTCCTCGATGCGCTGAGCCACCGCCTCCAGTTCCTTGGCGCCGGCGTTCTCGTCCATCTGATGGATCAGGGCCACATCCTGCTCGCCCACGCTGATGACAAAGTCATTCTGCCGGTCGGGAAACAGCCCCTGGATCACGTCCACGGGCACCGTCTCCAGTCGGTCATCCACAGGCCGGATGACAAACACGCCCCGGGCCGTCTCCGCCGCCACATGCAGCTCCTTGGCCCGCATATAGATGTCGCTGATAAGAATGTTGTCCGAAATAATATTCTTGATGAAGGAGCCCTTGTCGTGCTTCTCCTCGTAGTAGCTCTTGGCGGCATTGAGGGACACGGCGGCCATGGCGCACACGGTGCGGCTCATGCTGTCGTCGCCGCTGGCAAACACCGCGTAGTCAAAATGGGTGCCCCAACTGGGCAGCGCCTTGAACGTCCGGCCCTCCAGCGTGATGCAGGCACCCTCCGCCGCGGCGATCGGCTCCACATACTTGGTCCACTTCTTGCCGATACCCGTCAGCTCGCTGCAGGCGATCACCGTGCCGTCTGCGTCGATGACGCCGATGGTGCGATCCGTCGTCTCCTTGAATTGCAGTACCACATTCTGAAAAATTCTTCCCGACATAACGACTTCCTCCTGCGAACCTCGCGTAGGTATTTTGTGCAATCTGTCAAGCCGATGCTCCTATTATATCGTCACTATGACGATTTTGCAAGTATTTTTTTCTCTTTTCCACAAAAAATATGTCGTGTTTTTTGTGGTTCTGTCGAAAAAATCACAATCTGGCCACAGCCCGCAGCGCCGCCGTCTCCGCCGCCGTCAGTTCCCGGAACGCGCCGGGCGCCAGTGTTCCGTCCAGTACCAGCGGCCCCATGGACAGCCGCTTCAGGTACAGCACCGGCGCGCCGCGAGCCGCCAGCATCCGCTTCACCTGGTGGAATTTTCCCTCCCGCAGCGTCACGATGCACTCTCCCGGCCCCAGCAGCTCCAGCTCCGCCGGCAGGCATTCCAGCCCGTCGCCCAGCGTCATGCCTGCCGCGAAGGCCGCCGCGTCCGCCTGGCCCAGCGGCCCGTCCACCCGGGCATAGTACCGCTTGTCCACGTGATTCCTGGGGCTCAGCAGCCGGTGGGCCAGCTCCCCATCGTCCGTCAGGAGCAGCAGGCCCTCCGTGTCCTTGTCCAGCCGCCCCACCGGCGACAGACCCCGCCGCCGCAGCTCCTGAGGCAGCAGCCCCAGCACCGTCTCCTGCCGCCGGTCCTCGGTGGCGGACAGCACCCCTGCCGGCTTGTGCAGCATCACATAGGTGAATGTTTGCAGCCGCACCGGCGCGCCGCCCACGAGGATGACCGCCGTCTCCGGATCCACCTTCTCCTCGGCGGAGGATGCCGCCGCGCCGTTGACCCGCACCTGCCCCTGCCGCACCAGCGTCTTCACCTCCCGCCGCGACCACCGGCCTGTGCTGGCCAGCACCTTGTCCAGACGCTCCATGCCGCCGCCCCCTCTCCGTCATTTTCTGATTGTAGCATATTCCCGCTGAAATACAAATATAAAATTGTTGAGAGGTGATGAGCTTGTACGTCATTCATATGCGCTTTACACGCCGGAAGCTCCTGCTGACCGCTGCCGCGCTGGTGCTTGTCACCGGCATGACCCTGCTGCTGGCCGGCTGCTTCCACAGCAGCACGCCCCGTGAAGAGATTTCCCTTGCCACCAACGACCAGCGTGTGGCCTACCTGCAAGGCCTGGGCTGGCAGGTATCGCAGGAACCGGTGGAAACGCTGGATCTTCAGCTTCCGGAGGATCTGAAGCCCCAGTGGGGCGACTACCTGAAGCTCCAGGAAAAACAGGGCCTGCCCTTCGGCGACTGCGCCGGTCAGACCGTCCGCCGCTTCACCTACACTGTCACCAACTACCCGGAGATGCCTGACGGGGTGCAGGCCAACCTGTTCCTCTGCGGCGACCGGTTGGTAGGCGGCGACATCATCGCCACCGGTGAAAACGGCTTCCAGACCGCGCTGGCCTTTCCGGAACGCGGGTAAGACACACTTGTGCATTTTACTGCAAGCACTGTAAAGAGTTTTTCTTTGCAGCCGGAACACGCATGGCAAGCACATCCGCAGCAGCAGAGCTTCACACGGGAAGAGCCGCGCACGCTGTGCGCGGCTCTTCCCGCACATCGAAAGCCTCCCTCTGACATGCAAAAAGGGAGACACGCTTGCGCGTGTCTCCCTTTTTAGATCATCTGATCCGTTCCTTCGGTAGGAATTACTCCTCGATGCCGATAACGACGCCGGAACCGACGGTACGGCCACCCTCACGGATAGCGAAACGCAGTCCGTTCTCGATAGCGATGGGGGTAATCAGCTCCACGTTCATGTCGACGTTATCGCCGGGCATGCACATCTCAACGCCCTCGGGCAGAGTGATGACGCCGGTCACGTCGGTGGTACGGAAGTAGAACTGGGGACGATAGTTGTTGAAGAAGGGGGTATGACGGCCGCCCTCGTCCTTGGTCAGAACGTAGACCTGACCGGTGAACTTGGTGTGGGGATGGATGGAACCGGGCTTGGACAGAACCTGGCCGCGCTCGATCTCGGTCTTGGCAACACCACGCAGCAGAGCGCCGATGTTGTCGCCGGCCTCAGCGTAGTCCAGCAGCTTGTGGAACATCTCGATACCGGTAACGGTGGTCTCGCGCTTCTCATCGGACAGACCGACGATCTCGACCTTCTCGTTCAGGTTCAGCTTACCACGCTCCACACGGCCGGTAGCAACGGTACCACGGCCGGAGATGGTGAACACGTCCTCGACGGGCATCAGGAAGGGCATATCCTCCTTGCGGTCGGGGGTGGGGATCCAGCTGTCAACAGCGTCCATCAGCTCCTTGATGCAGGCATACTCGGGAGCGTCGGGATCGGTGGACTCGGAAACCAGAGCGTTCAGAGCGGAGCCACGGATGATGGGGGTGTCGTCGCCAGGGAAGCCGTAGAAGTCCAGCAGCTCGCGGACTTCCATCTCGACCAGCTCCAGCAGCTCCTCATCGTCGACCTGGTCGCACTTGTTCAGGAAGACCAGCACGGAGGGCACGTTCACCTGACGGGCCAGCAGCAGGTGCTCACGAGTCTGAGCCATGGGGCCGTCGGAGGCAGCGATGACCAGGATAGCGCCATCCATCTGGGCAGCACCGGTGATCATGTTCTTGATATAGTCGGCGTGGCCCGGGCAGTCGACGTGGGCATAGTGACGAGCCGCGGTCTCATACTCGACGTGAGCGGTGTTGATGGTGATACCACGCTCGCGCTCCTCGGGAGCCTTATCGATGGAAGAATAGTCGGTGTACTCAGCGCCGCCCTTCATCGCCAGATACTTGGTGATAGCCGCGGTCAGAGTGGTCTTACCATGGTCGATGTGGCCGATGGTGCCGATGTTGACATGGGGTTTCGTTCTTTCAAATTTCTGCTTAGCCATTTGAAATGATCCTCCTTAACAGTTTTGTATCATGTGTTGGGCAGCGGTAACAGTCTAACACTGCCATTTTACAGTATTTGCGTGGGAAAATCAATCGTAAATTACGGTTTTAGAAATTTTCCCGTCCGGTACGCTTGCTGATCAGCTTCTCCTGCAGGCTCTTGGGCAGCTCGATGTAGTGACTGGGCTCCATGGTGTACTGGCCGCGGCCCTGTGTACGGGAACGCAGGTCAGTTGCATAGCCGAACATCTCCGCCAGAGGCACGAAAGCGTCGATCTGCTGGGCGCCGGAACGCATCTCGTAGCCCTGGATCTGGCCGCGGCGCGCATTCAGGTCGCCGATGACATCGCCCATATACTCGTCGGGTACGATGACGCAGACCTTCATGATGGGCTCCAGCAGCGTGGGATCGGCCTTGCGCATAGCCTCCTTGAAGGCCATGGAGCCGGCGATCTTGAACGCCATCTCGGAGGAGTCCACCTCGTGGTAGGAGCCGTCGTACAGCGTGACCTTCACATCCACGACGGGATAACCCGCCACAACGCCGGCCAGCATAGCGCCCTGGATACCGGCATCGATGGCCGGGATATACTCCTTGGGGATGGCGCCGCCCACCACCTTGTTCTCGAACTCATAGCCCTTGCCGGACTCATTGGGCTCGACATGGATCTTGACATGGCCGTACTGGCCCTTACCGCCGGACTGGCGGGCATACTTGGTCTCTTGATCCACGGCCTTGCGGATGGTCTCCTTGTAGGCCACCTGAGGTGCGCCCACGTTGGCCTCCACCTTGAACTCGCGGAGCAGACGGTCCACGATGATCTCCAGATGCAGCTCGCCCATGCCGGCGATGATGGTCTGCCCCGTCTCCTCGTCCGTGTAGGTGCGGAAGGTGGGATCCTCCTCGGCCAGCTTGGCCAGGGCGACGCCCATCTTCTCCTGACCGGCCTTGGTCTTGGGCTCGATGGCCACGCGGATCACAGGCTCGGGGAACTCCATGGACTCCAGGATGATGGGGTTCTTCTCATCGCACAGCGTGTCGCCGGTGGTGGTGTTCTTCAGACCCACCACGGCAGCGATGTCGCCGGAGTAGACGGACTCGATGTCCTCGCGGTGATTGGCGTGCATCTGCAGGATGCGGCCCATACGCTCGCGCTTGCCCTTGGTGGCATTGAGGACGGAGGAGCCCGTGGTCAGTGTACCGGAGTACACGCGGAAGAAGCTCAGACGGCCCACATAGGGGTCGGTCATGATCTTGAAAGCCAGCGCGGCGAAGGGCTCCTCGTCAGAGGACTTGCGCTCCTCCTCCTCGTCGGTCTTGGGGTTGACGCCCTTGATAGCCGGGACGTCGGTGGGTGCGGGCATGTAGTCCACGATGGCGTCCAGCAGCTTCTGCACGCCCTTATTGCGATAGCTGGAGCCGCAGGTCACGGGCACCATTTCCACGGCGCAGGTAGCCTTGCGGATGGCGGTACGGATCTTGCTGGTGGGGATCTCCTTCCCCTCCAGATACAGCTCCATGATCTCGTCGTCGAACATGGACACGGCATCCAGCAGCTTCTCGCGGTACTCGTTGGCGATGTCGACCATATCCTCGGGGATAGGCTCGACACGCATATCCTTACCCAGCTGATCGTAATAGATATCGGCGTCCATCTCCACCAGGTCGATGATACCCTTGAAGGTATCCTCCTTCCCGATGGGAAGCTGGATGGGGACGGCGTTGGCCTTCAGGCGGTCATGCACCATGTCCAGCACGTGATAGAAATCCGCGCCGGTGATATCCATCTTGTTGACGTAGATCATCCGGGGGACATGGTAGTGATCGGCCTGACGCCACACCGTCTCGGACTGCGGCTCCACGCCGCCCTTGGCGCACATCACGGTGACGGAACCGTCCAGCACGCGCAGAGAACGTTCCACCTCCACAGTAAAGTCCACGTGGCCCGGGGTGTCGATGATGTTGATGCGCGTCTGGGGGAACTGATCCTTGGAACCCTTCCAGTAGCAGGTGGTAGCGGCGGAGGTGATGGTGATACCACGCTCCTGCTCCTGCTCCATCCAGTCCATGGTCGCGGTGCCCTCGTGCGTCTCGCCCAACTTGTAGTTCACACCCGTGTAGTACAGAATGCGCTCTGTCGTAGTGGTCTTTCCTGCATCAATGTGGGCCATGATGCCGATATTTCTCGTATTTTCCAGTGTAACCTTTCTCGGCATACCGTTCTCCTTCTTAAATCGTAGTTGCGGGCGCGATCACCAGCGGAAGTGGGCGAATGCCTTGTTGGATTCGGCCATCTTGTGGGTATCCTCGCGCTTCTTCACGGCGCTGCCGGTGTTGTTGGCGGCATCCATGATCTCGCCTGCCAGGCGCTCGGCCATGGTACGCTCACCGCGGGCGCGGGAGTAGGCCGTCAGCCAGCGCAGACCCAGGGTCTGACGACGGGCGGGGCGGACCTCCATGGGGACCTGATAGGTGGCGCCGCCGACACGGCGGGCCTTGACTTCCAGGCTGGGCATGATGTTCTCCATAGCCTGGGTAAACACTTCCAGAGGATCCTTCTCGGTCTTATCCTTGATGATATCAAAGGCACCGTAGACGACCTTCTGAGCGACGCCCTTTTTACCGTCCAACATGATGCTGTTGACCAGCTTGGTCACCAGCACGGAGTTGTACATAGGATCGGGCAAGATCTCTCTCTTGGGAACATTACCTCTTCTGGGCACTATGCTTCCCTCCTTCATAAAAATATGATTTCACAGGTACTCAACAGCTTGCGAAGGCTGTTGTACGGCCTGCCAAAGAGGTAATTATATTATATAGAATATAAGAAACCTTTTCGGCAAAGCTCATGATGCAAGTCTTACTTGCTCTTCGGACGCTTTGCGCCGTACTTGGAGCGAGCCTGCATACGACCGGAGACGCCCTGGGTATCCAGAGTACCGCGGATGATGTGGTAACGGACACCGGGGAGGTCCTTGACACGGCCACCGCGGATCATGACGACGGAGTGCTCCTGCAGGGAGTGGCCCACGCCGGGGATGTAAGCGGTGACCTCGTAGCCGTTGGTCAGACGCACACGGGCGATCTTACGCAGAGCGGAGTTGGGCTTCTTGGGGGTCGCAGTTCTGACGGCAGTGCAGACGCCGCGCTTCTGAGGGGAGCTGAGGTCAGTCTCCTTGTTCTTCAGCGTGTTCAGGCCCTTCTGCATAGCGGGAGAATTGGACTTGTAGGTGCTCTTCTTCCGGCCCTGCTTGACCAGCTGGTTAAAAGTAGGCATTTGGTTTCTCCTTTCTCGAAAATTTCTTGGGATGTTTCCCTATATTTTCCACGGAACAAACAGAGTTTATTCCGGCTGGAAACTCATTGTGCCACGATGGCAACGGCGGAGGCCGGCACGGCGATGCCGCAGGCTCGGCCCAGCTGCTGCATGGTCAGGGAGCAGTCCGCCTCCACGCCGCGCTCCCGGCACAGCGTCAGCAGCGGCTCTGTCAGGGCGGGGTCGGCGTCGCAGGCCAGATACACACGTCTGGCACTGCCCTGTGAGACGGCCCTCCGTGTCTGCTTCAAGCCCACTACTTTTTCCCTTGCAGTCAGCTCTCCGGCCACGGATGTTCTCCTCCTGTCATGGCATAACAAATCCCGCGGGCGATCCCGCGCAATTTGAAATTATAGCATAGGGCGCAGAACGCGTCAAGTGGAAACGCCACAAAAATTTGTGTAGTTCACTGAATTTTCCTGTGAAAATACGGCGTTTTCACGAAAGTACCCCTCCGCTTTGGGCGGAGGGGTACTTTTATGCGGTTCAGGCCGGCTTACGCCTCATCGCCGTCGGAGGGCTCCTCCGTCTGGGTGGGAGCCTCGTCCTCCACGGGGCCGGCGGACACGGCGTAGACGTTCTCCACCGCCTCCTCCTCGGCCTCCACATCGGGGACCATTTCCTCGGCCAGCTTGCGGTAGGCCGTCAGGCCGGCGCCGGCGGGGATGAGCTTGCCGATGATGACGTTCTCCTTCAGACCCACCAGATGGTCGACCTTGCCCTTGATGGCGGCCTCGGTCAGGACCTTGGTGGTCTCCTGGAAGGACGCGGCGGACAGGAAGGAATCCGTGGCCAGAGAGGCCTTGGTGATACCCATCAGCAGCTGGGTGCAGGTGGCCTCCTGCAGCGGCTCGCCGTCCTCGCGGACCTCGCCGTTGGCGATGCGCTGCCGCACGGCGGCGTTGGCATCCTCCACCTCCAGCACGTCGGCCATGGCGCCGGACAGCAGGGTGGTATCCCCCGCCTCCTCCACGCGGACCTTGCGCATCATCTGACGGACAATGACCTCGATGTGCTTGTCGTTGATGTCCACGCCCTGCTGACGGTAGACCTTCAGGACCTCCTGAATCAGGTAGTTGTGGACAGCGGAGGCGCCGCGGATACGCAGCACGTCGTGGGGGTTCAGGGCGCCGTCCTGAAGCTGGCGGCCCTTCTCGATGACCTCGCCGTCCTGCACCAGCAGGCCGGTGTGAGGCACCGCGTAGGTGCGGGTATCGCCATCATCGGCGGTAATGATGATGTTCAGCAGGCTGCCCTTGGTGGCCTCCTCGAAGCGGACCTTGCCGCCGATCTCGGCGATGGTGGCCATCTTCTTGGGCTTGCGGGCCTCGAACAGCTCCTCCACACGGGGAAGACCCTGGGTAATGTCGCCGCCGGCCACGCCGCCGGTATGGAACGTACGCATGGTCAGCTGGGTGCCCGGCTCACCGATGGACTGTGCCGCGATGATGCCGACGGCCTCGCCGGGGCCGACAGGCTTGCTGGTAGCCAGGTTCATGCCGTAGCACTTGGCGCAGATGCCGCTGTGTGCGCGGCAGGTCAGCACAGTGCGGATCTCGGCGGAGTGGATATCGAAGGACTCCAGCAGCGCCGCGTCGCTCTCTGTCATCATGTGATCCTTGGAGATCAGCACCTCGTCGGTGCCGGGCTTCAGGATGTCGCTGACGGGGAAGCGGCCCTTGATGCGCTCGGAGAACTTCTCGATGACCTGACCGCCCTCGCTGATCTCAGACACCAGAATGCCCTTGGTAGCACCGCAGTCTGCCTCGCGGATGATGACGTCCTGGCAGACGTCCACCATGCGGCGGGTCAGATAACCGGAGTCGGCGGTACGCAGCGCCGTATCGGCCAGGCCCTTACGGGCGCCTCGGCTGGAGGTGAAGTACTCCAGCACGCTCAGACCTTCACGGAAGTTGGCCTTGATGGGGATCTCGATGGTCTTACCGGCGGTGTTGGCCATCAGGCCGCGCATACCGGTCAGCTGACGGATCTGCTTCATGGAACCACGGGCGCCGGAATCCGCCATCATGAAGATGGGGTTGTACTTGTTCATGTTGGCCGTCAGGGCGTCGGTGACGTCGGCGGTGGTCTTTTCCCACTCGCGCACCACCAGCTTGTAGCGCTCCTCATCGGTGATGAAGCCCATGTTATACTGGTCTTCGATGTCCACCACGCGCTTTTCCGTCTCGTCGATCAGCTCGTACTTGGCCTTAGGCACCGTCATATCCGCGATGGAGATGGTGATGGAGCCGCGGGTGGAGTACTTGTAGCCGGTGGCCTTGATGTTGTCCAGCACCTCGGCGGCGATGGTAAAGCCGTACTGGTTGATGGTACGGTCCACGATCTTGCCCAGCAGCTTCTTGCCGCAGGTCTCGGTGATCTCGTAGTCGAAGAACCTGTCCGTGGGCTTGCCGTCCTCGTCGAAGCGCTTCACGAAGCCCAGATCCTGAGGGATGTTGCGGTTGAAGATGATGCGTCCGGCGGTGGCACGCACCACATGGCTCACCTTCTCGCCGCCCAGCTCCTTGGTGACGCGGACCCAGACCGGCTGGTGGATGCCGATGATGTGCTCGTTGTGGGCCATCAGCACCTCGTCCTCGTCGCGGTAGATGTTCAGATGGACGTTGGCCTTCTCCTCGTCGGTCAGCTCGTCGTAGGTCTTGCCAGCCAGCGCGAAGTCGATGCCCTCGGGCCAGTACGCGTCGTTGTCCATCTGGGAAACGCCGTTCTCGAACCGCTCGAAGGTCAGGTAGTAGGAGCCCAGCACCATATCCTGCGTAGGCACGGTGACGGGGCCGCCGTCCTGCGGACGCAGCAGGTTGTTGGCCGACAGCATCAGCAGACGGGCCTCGGCCTGGGCCTCGGCGGACAGGGGAACGTGAATGGCCATCTGGTCGCCGTCGAAGTCGGCGTTGAAGGCCGTGCAGTTCAGGGGGTGCAGCTTCAGGGCGCGGCCCTCCACCAGCACCGGCTCAAAGGCCTGAATACCCAGACGGTGCAGGGTAGGTGCGCGGTTGAGCATGACGGGATGATCCTTGATGATCTCGTCCAGCGCATCCCACACCTCGGTGCGGCCCTTGTCCACCATCTTCTTGGCGGACTTGATGTTGTTGGCGGAGCCATCCTCCACCAGCTTCTTCATGATGAAGGGGCGGAACAGCTCCAGCGCCATCTCCTTGGGCACGCCGCACTGATAGAT
>CAKTPQ010000008.1 GCA_934591745.1 uncultured Oscillospiraceae bacterium | reverse complement strand
AGGGGCAGGATGGCCTGAAAACGGCTGTCCCGTCCCGCCGTGGCGGAGCCGCCTGCGGAGTCGCCCTCCACGATGTACAGCTCTGTCAGCTCGGGGTTATTTTCGTTGCAGTCCCGGAGCTTATCCGGCATGGCCGCGCCGCCCAGCACCGTCTTGCGGCGGATGGACTCCCGCGCCTTGCGTGCCGCCTCCCGTGCGCGGTTGGCGGTCATGGCCTTATCCAGAATGGTGCGGGCCACCACGGGATGCTCCTCCAGATACACCGCCAGCTGGTCGTTGACGATGCTGTCCACCAACGTACGGATGTGGGCGTTGCCCAGCTTGGCCTTGGTCTGGCCCTCGAACTGGGCCTCCGTCAGCTTCACGGAGATAACGGAGGTGATGCCCTCCCGGACGTCCTCGCCGGAGACCTTGTCGCCCTCCTTGATCATGCCGTATTTCAGGCCGTAGGAATTGAGCACGCGGGTCAGCGCCGCCTTGAAGCCCGTCTCGTGCATACCGCCCTCCGGCGTATGGATGTCGTTGGCGAAGGAGACGATGGTCTCGTTATAACCGTCGTTGTACTGGATGGCGATCTCCGCCGTGCTGTCGCCCTTGGCGCCGGAGAGGTAGATGACCTCCTCATGGAGCGGGGTCTTGTTCCGGTTGATGAAGGTGACGAACTCCCGGATGCCGCCCTCATAGCACATGGCCTCGGACTGCTCTCTGCCGGGGCGGGCGTCGGTGATGGTGATATGCAGACCGGCGTTGAGGAACGCCTGCTCCCGCATACGGGTGTGCAGCGTCTCATACTCGTAGTCCAGCGTATCGAACATCTCCGGGTCGGGCTTGAAGGTGACGGTAGTGCCGGTGTGATCCGTCTCGCCCACGATCCGCATCTCCTGGGTGATGTGTCCCCGGGAGAACCGCATTTCGTAGATCTTGCCGTCCTTGTGTACCTGCACGGTCAGCCACTCGCTGAGGGCGTTGACCACGCTGGCGCCCACACCGTGCAGGCCGCCGGAGACCTTGTAGCCCCCGCCGCCGAACTTGCCGCCGGCGTGGAGCACGGTGAACACCACCTCCAGCGCGGGTCGGCCCGTCTGGGCCTGTATGTCCACAGGGATGCCGCGTCCGTTATCGCTGACGGTGATGGTGTTGCCGTCGTTGATGGTCACATGGATATCGGTACAAAAGCCCGCCAGCGCCTCGTCGATGGAGTTGTCCACGATCTCATAGACCAGATGGTGCAGGCCGCTGGCACTGGTGGAGCCGATATACATACCGGGCCGCTTACGCACAGCCTCCAGCCCCTCCAACACCTGTATTTCCGCCGCGTTGTACTCGTTTCCCGCGACATTCTTTTCCATATCTGCCATATACTATTCTCCTTTCCCCTGAGCGCGTTTTTGCAGCGTCTGGGAATTCAGCTGGGATATATAAACGATCTGCCGGTGGTAGGGGTGGTCGCATACCACAAACGCCCGAGGGATATCCTCACAGGCGGTCTGTACCACGCCCTCACGCTCCGCGCCGTCCAGAAATGCCCTTGTTATTTTGGAAGTGGATGTGTTGTCCAGATCAAAGATGCCGATGATGCGCCTATCCTCCAGCATCACGTTCTGTCCGATATGCAGGTACGCCATTACAGCACCTCCCCATTCCGGATATGGAACACCCGGCCATGCAGCATGGTGTCCAGCCGGTCGTTCTCACAGCAGGTGATAAACACCTGTCCGCCCTGTATCCGGTTCAGGACGTATTCCTGCCGCCGGGGATCCAGCTCGCTGAGCACGTCGTCCAGCAGCATCACCGGATACTCGCCCACGGCGTTTTTATGGATCTCCCGCTCCGCCAGCTTCAGGCTCAGCGCCGCCGTGCGTACCTGCCCCTGCGAGCCGTACTGCCGGGCGCTGCGTCCGTTGATGAGCACCTCCACATCATCCTTGTGGGGGCCGGACAGACACAGCCGGCTGGCGCGCTCCGCCGCCAGATGCGCCTCCTGATGGCGCCGCAGCGCCTCACATATCTGCTCCTGCGGCGCGAAGGGATCCTCCACGGTCTTCACCGTCCGGTACAGGAGCGTCAGCTCCTCCTTTTCGCCGGAGCACTCAAAATGCGCCTGCCGTGCGTACTCCGCCAGCGACACGCAGTACCGCGCCCGGTAGCTGATCAGCACCGCGCCCACACGGCACAGCCGTTCGTTGAAATCCGGCAGCATCTGCAAAAGCTGGGGATGCTCCTCACTGTCCCGGAGAATACGGGTCTTGTGCTCGTGGAGCCGGGTGTACTCCGCCAGCGCTTCGGCATACCGGGGACGAAGCTGGCACAGGGAAAGATCCATGAAACGCCGGCGCTCCGCCGCCCCCGCCCGTATGAGGAACAGATCCTCCGGGCAGAAGAACACGGTGTGCAGCACGTCGGACAGCGCCGCGCCGGTTTTGGCAGGTACGCCGTTCACCGTCATCTTTCGCCGTTTGCCGCAGAAAAGTTGTATCTCCGTGGTGAACGCTCTGTCCCGCGAAAAGATCTGTCCGGTAAGGGAAGCATCCTGCCGTTCAAAGCCGATCAGCTCCCGGTCGCCGTGGGCGCGGGGGCTTTTTCCGCAGGAGAGGTACACGGCGGCCTCCAGCAGGTTGGTCTTTCCCTGTGCATTTTCGCCGTAAATGACGTTGCATCGCTGGTCAAAAGCCAGCGTCTGCCGTTGGTAGTTCCGCCAGCCGTCCAGCGTCAGCTTATCGAGCCGCATAGGTGACCGTATAGTGCTGGCCGTTGAAGCACACGTCGTCGCCGGGACGGATCTTCCGTCCCCGCATGGCGCAGACCTCGCCGTTGACGGTGACCTCGCCCTCCTGAATGACCATCTTGGCCTCGCCGCCGGTCTGTACCGCTGCGGCGAACTTCAGCAGATCCTGTAATTTGATGTATTCCGTTGTGATCTCAATCATTTCCATAGCTGTATTATATCCTTATACCATTTTGTATAAAAGGGAAGTCCCGTGTTCTCCCTGTGTGCGGCAGGAGCGCCGGACGCAGGCAGCGCGACATATCCCTTTTACTGCGCCTTCAGTCTGACGGGCAGCACCATGTAGAGGAACTCGTCCCCGCCGTCCACCGGCGTGATGATGCAGGGGGAGATGCCGGTGTTCAGCTGCATATGGACCTTGTCCGCCGGCGCATACCGCAGAGCGTCCATGAGATAGCGGTTGTTGAAGCCGATCTCCAGCTCCCGGCCGTCGCCCTTGACGGGGCAGATATCCTTGGCCTCACCGTTGCCGGTGCGGGCGGATAGATAGACCTTGTCCATATCAAAGAGGCAGCGGACGGGGCTTTTCAGCTTCTCGCTGATGACCACGGACACGCGATCCAGGCTTTCCAGCAGCGCCTTCGTCTCCACCTCCACGCAGATGGGGTTGTTCTTGGGGATGGCGTTGCGGTAATCCAGAAATTCACCCTCCAGACGGCGGCAGATGAGCTGGGTGTTCTCCACCTCGAACATCAGATGGCGCTTGCCCTGCACCACCGTCAGCAGCGCGTCGGTATCGGCGCAGATCTTCTCCACCTCGTTGAGAGCCGTTCCCGGCGCCACGAAACGGAACGCGCCGCCGTCGATACGCTCCAGCGGCTCGCGGCGCAGCGCCAGACGGAAGCCGTCCACCGCCACCATGGTCAGCCCTGCATCGCCGATCTCAAACAGGGCGCCGGTATGGATGGGCCGGGCCTCGTTGGTGGACACCGCAAAGCTGGTCTGGTTGATCATGGCCTTCATGGTCCGCTGCTGGATGGACACGGAGAACTCATCGTCCACGGTGGGCATCTCCGGATAGTCGTCGGCGGACAGACCGGGCAGCTCGAAGCTGGCGTCGCCGCAGACCAGCTTGACCACATATTTCTCATCGGCGGAGAAAACCACGATATCGTCGGGCAGACGGCGGATCATCTCGCCGAACAGACGGGCATTCAGGACGATGCGCCCCTCCTGATGGATCTCAGCGGGGATGGCGGTGCGGATACCGGTCTGCATATTGTAGCCGGACAGCGTCAGCTGGGTGTCGCCCTCCAGCAGCACACCCTCCAGCGCGGGGATGGAGCTTTTGGCAGCCACGGCGCGGGATACGGTACTGACGGCCTGCTGCAGCAGCGTTTTTTCGCAGGAAAATTTCAGCATCTCGTTTTCAATCCTTTCTGTAATTGGCAGGCATATTTTTCAGAATCAAAACATAAACTAATCTTTTTTTAGTAACAGGAGTCGTAGGGGTCACGGAATGTGGAAATCCCCGTTTTTCCCTGTTTTTCCAACGGTTTCTTTTCCACCGCTTTTCTGGAAACCAGGTGTGGATTATCCACCGTTTTTTCCTTTTTCACGTTGTCCACTCTTTTTCCCTGTGGATTCCACGGGATTTGTGGAAAAACTCACCGCTTGTTGTTGATGTTGGTGGTGATCTCCTTGACCCGCTCGGCAAAGACCGGATCGGACTGCATCTGCTGCTCCACCTTTTGCAGGGAGTGGAGGATGGTGGTGTGGTCGCGGTTGCTGAACTCCTTGCCGATGTCGTTCATAGGCAGGCCGTTCATCCGCCGGATCAGGTAGATCGCCACCTGACGGGCGGTGACCACGTCCCGCCCGCGGCTCTGGCCGCGGATGGTATCCTCGTCCAGATGGTAGTACTTGGCCACATAGCTGATGATGATCTTGGGGGAGGGGACATATTCGTTGCTCTTGAGCAGCATATCCCGGACAGCCCGGCCCACGGCCTCCTCGTCCACCTGATCGCCCAGCAGATCCCGGTAGGCCAGGATCTTGTTGAGGGTACCCTCCAGCTGCCGCACGTTGGAGGTGACGTTCTCGGCGATGTAGTCCGAAACCTCGGCGGGCAGCTTGACGCCCAGCGCGGCGGCCTTGTTCTGGATGATGGCCAGCCGCGTCTCAAAGTCCGGCGGCGCCACGTCCACCATCAGACCCCACTCGAAACGGGTACGCAGACGATCCTCCAGCTGCGTCATCTCACGGGGCGGACGGTCGGAGGTCAGCACGATCTGCTTGCCGGACTCGTACAGGGTGTTGAAGGTGTGGAAGAACTCCTCCTGCGTCTGGATCTTGCCGGCGATGAACTGGATATCGTCCACCAGCAGCACCGTGGCCTCCCGGTATTTCTCGCGGAACTCCGCGTTCCGGTTTTCCCGGATGGAGCTGACCAGCTCGTTGGTGAAGTCGTCGCCCTTGATGTAGACGATCCGCGCCTCCGGCCGCCGCCGGTTCACCAGATGGGCGATGGCGTACAGCAGGTGGGTCTTGCCCAGGCCGGAATCGCCGTAGATGAACAGAGGGTTGTAGCTCTCCGCCGGCTTCTCCGCTACGGATTTTGCGGCGGCGTAGGCCAGCTTGTTCTGGGGGCCTACCACATATGTCTCGAAGGTGAAGGCGTCGGAGTCGAACAGATCCCCCGGCCGGTCGGGCGCCACGCCGTGGTAGGCGGCCAGCTGCTCGTCGCTGAGGATCTTGACCTCCATATCCGTGGAGAAGATGTCCTTCAGCGCCGCCTTGATCTGCGGCAGGAACCGGGCCTCCACGGTATTTTTCTTAAAGGCGTTGCTGCAATGGAGCACCAGCGCCGAATCCTCCATGGTCACCACGGAGATCTCGTCAAACCAGGTCTTGATGGTGGTGTCGGACAGCTCTCCGCTGAGGCGGGAGAGTATGCTGTCCCACAGATCTGACAGTGATTTCAAAGGAAGCTCTCCTTTCCATATCCTGTGTGTTTTCTCTCCTATGTAAAGAGGGCGAAAAAACCCTTTGTAATTATACCAGAAGCTGTGGAAAAAGTCTATTACATATTCTAAATATAAAGCATATTTCTTTTCGCTGCGGCAGGCGGTTTTCGGAGGAAAGCACGGAATTTTATGTTGACAGGCCGGTTTTCGTTATGTATAATGTATTCCGCGCCGTTTTTAGGCGTTTACCATGTCGACTGCGGCAGGGAACACAGGTCCTCTGCTGTCGAGTAAGAGCGGCGGCATCGCTCCGTCGCCGGATATTTTTCTAAATGGAGGTGTCATGCAATGTTCCGTACCTATCAGCCCAAGAAGCGCCAGCGCTCCAAGGAGCACGGCTTCCGCAAGAGAATGGCCACCCGCAACGGCCGCAAGGTGCTGGCTCGCCGTCGTGCCAAGGGCCGCGCTCGCCTGACCCATTGAGGTCGCGGAAAGTGCATCGCACAGTGAGATAAAGCCTTGAGGGACGGTGGAGCTGCTGCCGTCCCTATTGGTGTTTCTCCGGAAAAACGCGGTGCGTCCGCCAAGGATACCGGAAAAAGAGGGAACGTATGGATCCGCGCATAACGGTAAAGGAAAACGGCGATTTCCGCCGCATCTATCGTAAGGGCCGCTCCGCCGTCTCCGGCGGTGTGGTGGTCTACTGCATGAAAAACCGGCAGGGCTTGAGCCGGCTGGGCGTCACCGTGTCCACAAAGCTGGGACACGCGGTGGTGCGCAACCGTGTCCGCCGCCGTCTGCGGGAGCTGTACCGCCTGCATAAGCAGGATATGCTCCCCGGGTACGACGTCATTGCCGTGGCCCGTGTCCGGGCCGTGGACATGCCCTATGCCAAGTTGGAAAAGCAGTATCTGCGCTGCCTTGCGCAGCTGGGCCTTATGCGGGAGGACGTATGAAAGGACTTCTGCTGCGGTTCATCCGGTTTTACCGCCGGGCCATTTCCCCTCTCTTCCCCCCTACCTGCCGGTTTGTGCCCACCTGCTCTCAATATGCGCTGGAAGCCATTGAGAAGTACGGGGCGGCCAAGGGCGGCTGGCTGGCGCTGAAGCGCTTTCTGCGGTGTCACCCCTTCCACAAGGGCGGCTGGTATGACCCGGTGCCCTGAAAAACCTGAAAGCCTCGTTCTATTTTACAACGAAGGAGATCACCCATGTTTGCACAACTCGGATACTACATCTGCGTACCGTTCGCGTGGCTGACCCGCCTGTTCTACACCTGGACAGGCTCCTACGGCGTGGCGCTGATCCTGTTCACCCTGATGGTAAAACTGGTGCTGCTGCCCTTCCAGCTCAAGAGCAAGAAGAGCATGCTGCGCATGAACCGCATGCAGGGCAAGATCAAGGATATCCAGACGCGGTATGCCAACAACAAGGAAAAGCAGCAGCAGGAGATGGCCGACCTCTATGCCCGTGAGGGTGTGAACCCCATGTCCGGCTGCCTGTGGTCCTTCATCCCGTTCCCCATCCTCATCGCCCTGTACTACATCATCCGTACCCCGCTGCGCTACTTCATGAGCCTGTCCCAGACTGTGATCGACGAGATCACCACACTGGCGGCATCTCTGGGCTACACCGCCGCGGCAGAGGGTCAGGCCGCTGCCTATGAGCAGATCTATCTGGCCAAGTTCATCCACGAGCACTGGGCCGATTTCGACGGCAAGTTCGCCGGACTCGTCGATCTGGACTACAACTTCCTGGGCATGGATCTGTCCTCCGTGGGCAAGGACCTGTTCAGCCAGTTCCCCTCCGGCGGCTGGCCCGTCATCGGCATCCTCATCCTGCCGCTGATCTCCGCCGGCCTGCAGTTCCTGATGACCATGATCTCCATGAAGAGCAACGGGAACACCCAGATGAACGGCTCCAGCAAGGCCATGATGTACATGATGCCCCTGATGACGGTGTGGATGGGCTACATCCTCCCCGCCGCCCTGTGTGTGTACTGGATCTGCAACGCCGGCTTCTCCTGTATCCAGGAGCTGTTCCTCAACAAGCACTTCAATAAGATCCTGGATCGTGAGGAGACGGACAAGGAGCGGGAAAAGCGGGAGAAACGCTATGCCAAGATGCAGGCGGCCCGCGAGAATTACAACCAGCAGCTGGCGTCTGCCAAGGGTGACAGAAAGCCCCAGCCCCAGCAGAAGAAGAAAAATTCCTCCGTCGGCGAGCACCGCGGCAGCGCCACCGAGGCCGGCCGCGTGGGCCAGCGCCCCTACGCACGGGGCCGTGCCTTCAGCGAGGAGCACTACAACGACAACTGATAAGGAGTTTTGTCTATGAGTTATATCGACGTAACGGGCAAGACTGAGGACGAGGCCATCCGCAAGGGCCTTGAGCAGCTGGGCATGGACCGCGACGACGTGTCCGTGGAGATCCTGGAGCGCGCCAAGAGCGGCTTTCTGGGCATCGGCAGCAATCCTGCCCGCGTCCGCCTGACCTACGGCCCGGAGGAGGCCCCCGTGGCTGAGCCGGCCCCCGTTGTCAAGCCCGTTGTCCAGAAGCCTGCGGAGGAGAAGAAGCCTGAAAGGCCCGCCGCTCCCAAGGCCGCGGACAAGCCCCAGCGCAGCGAGAACGCACAGCGCGGCGACCGCGCCCCCCGTCCCCAGCGGACGGACAAGCCCCAGCGCGCCGAGCGTCCCGAGAAGAAGGACGTCCCCACCATCGACCTGCCCCTGTGTGAGGACGAGAACGCCCAGCGCATCGTCACCTTTGTCTCCGGCCTGTTGGAGCACATGGACAGCGCCGCCCAGGTGAAGGTCTATGAGGTGGAGAAGGGCCGCTACAAGGTGATCCTGGAGGGCGAGAAGCTGGGCCAGCTCATCGGCCGCCGGGGCGAGACCCTGGACGCCATCCAGCAGCTGACCAACTACGCCGTCAACACCGGCAGCGACAAGCGCATCCGCATCCAGATGGACGCGGAGAACTACCGTGCCAAGCGGGAGCAGAGCCTGGAGAGCCTTGCCAACAAGGTGGCCGCCAAGGTGGCCAAGTACCGCCGCAGCGTGACGCTGGAGCCTATGAACGCCTACGAGCGCCATGTGATCCACGCCGCCCTGCAGGATGTGAAGGGCGTCACCACCTACTCCATCGGCACGGAGCCCAACCGCCGCGTGGTGGTGGCCTACGACCGCGAGGGCAAGTAAGCCCGTCTTTCCGTCTAACAGAAACGGCAGTCCGTCAGGACTGCCGTTTTTCCTTGGGCATTTCTGCTTTTCAAACGCCCTGGTTTGTGGTACACTGTCTCACAGAAAACGCCGGAGAGGGGGAGTCAGCGCCGTGTTCAGCCGCGCCTATGTGGAGATCACCAACGTGTGTGACCTGGCCTGCGCCTTCTGCCCCGGCACCAGCCGGGAGAAGGGCTTTATGACCCCGGAGCGCTTTGCCCTGCTGGCCGGGAAGCTCCGGCCCTATACGGACTACCTCTACCTCCACGTCATGGGGGAGCCGCTGCTGCACCCGCAGCTGGCGGATATCCTCCGCATCTGCGGGGAGCTGGGGTTCAAGGTGTGTCTTACCACCAACGGTACGCATCTGGCGCAGCGTCTGCCGCTGCTGCGGGACTGTCCCGCCCTCCACAAGGTCAGCGTCTCCCTTCACTCCTTTGAGGGCAACGGCCGCAGCGCCGGACTGGAGGACTACATTGCGCAGGCGGCGGACAGCTGCCTTGCTCTGGCGTCTGGCGGCGTCATCTGCGCCCTGCGGCTGTGGAACGCAGGCGGCGCGGACGCGGAAAACGCCCGGATCCTGCGGGCCCTGGATGGCCTGCTGGGGCAGGATACGGCGGCGCTGCCCGCGGACCGCAAGGGCAACCGGCGGCTGGCGGAGAATCTCTATCTGGAGCCGGGGGAAAAATTCGACTGGCCCCACCCGGAGAGCGAGAGCCGCGGCACCCAGTTCTGCTATGGCCTGCGCCGGCAGATCGCCGTGCTGTGGGACGGCACGGTGGTGCCCTGCTGCCTTGACAGCGAGGGTCGTCTGGCGCTGGGAAACCTTTTCACCCAGGAGCTGGACGACATACTGGCCGCGCCCCGCGCGCAGGCCATCTGCCGCGGCTTCGACGTCCGCCAGCCATCCGAGGAGCTGTGCCGCCGCTGCGGCTACGCCGCCCGATTCAACAGGTGAACCATGGAACTGACCAATCTGCAGAAATTACCC
Source organism: uncultured Oscillospiraceae bacterium (assembly GCA_934591745.1). Taxonomy (GTDB): domain Bacteria; phylum Bacillota; class Clostridia; order Oscillospirales; family Oscillospiraceae; genus Vescimonas. Next base: position 43,850 of record CAKTPQ010000008.1, on the reverse strand, counting down.
GCGCCGCTTTTGGCGTGGTACGACGAGAACCGCCGGGTGCTGCCGTGGCGGGAGCAGGTATCCCCCTACCGCACATGGGTGTCGGAGATCATGCTCCAGCAGACCCGTGTGCAGGCGGTGCTCCCCTACTTCCAGCGTTTTATGGAGGCCGCGCCGGACGTGGCGGCGCTGGCCGCCCTGCCGGATCAGCAGCTGATGCGGCTGTGGCAGGGGCTGGGCTATTACAGCCGTGCCCGCAATCTGAAAAAGGCCGCCCGGTCTATCATGGAGGACTGCGGCGGCGTGTTCCCGGACAGCTACGACGGCCTGCGGCGTCTGGCGGGCATCGGGGACTACACGGCGGGGGCGATTTTATCCATCGCCTTCGGACAGCCGGTACCCGCCGTGGACGGCAACGTGCTGCGGGTGGCGGCGCGGCTCACCGGCGACAGCGGCAACGTCCTGGAGCCAAAGGTGCGGGCCGCGTTCCGGTGCGCCATGGCGGAGACCATGCCCCATGACCGGCCCGGCGACTTCAATCAGGCCCTGATGGACCTGGGAGCGGCGGTGTGCCTGCCCGGCGGAAAGCCCCTGTGCCACCGATGCCCCGCCGCGGCGTTCTGCGCGGCATGGCAGCAGGGGCTGCAGGCTTTCCTTCCGGTGCGGGAGAAGAAAAAGGAAAAGCGGGAGGTACACCTCACCGTATTCGTCATGGAGCGGGAGGACGGCACCGCCGCCCTGCGGCAGCGGCCGGACACCGGCCTGCTGGCGGGGCTGTGGGAGTACCCTCATGTGGAGGGTACGCTGGACGAGGCGGCGGCCGCCGCCCAGCTGACATCGTGGGGCGTGACGGCGCTGCGGTGGGACAGGACCCTCCGCGCCAGGCACGAGTTCACCCACCTGCGCTGGCAGATGACCGGCTACCTGTTGACGGTGGCAGGGGAGGGACAGCCGGACTGGCTGTGGGCCGACGTGGCGGCGCGGCGGCAGCGGGCCATTCCCTCGGCATTTCAGGTATTTACGGCAGCGCTGGAGGACGGCGCCGCAGGCGAGTAACGACAGAAAAGGAGACAGACACGATGGCACAGCTTTACTTTAAATACGGCGCCATGGGCTCCAGCAAGACGGCCAACGCCCTGATGGCCCGCTTTAACTACGAGGAGCGGGGACAGGAGACGCTGCTGGTGAAGCCCCGTCTGGACACACGGGACGGCGATCACATGGTGTACTCCCGCATCGGACTGAAGCACCCCTGCATCTACTTCGATGAGATGCGCGCCATGGCGGACGCAGATTTGCAGCGCTACGCCTGCATCATCATCGATGAGGCCCAGTTCCTCACCAAGGACGAGGTCTACTATCTGGTGCATCTGGTGGACGACTGCGGCATCCCCGTCATCTGCTACGGTCTGCGGGCGGACTTCAAGGGCGAGCTGTTCGAGGGCAGCTATCACCTGCTGGTGCTGGCGGACAAGCTGGAGGAGGTCAAGACCATCTGCTGGTGCGGCAAGAAGGCGGCGTTCAACGCCCGCTTCGACGATACCGGCCATGTGGTCAAGGAGGGCGCGCAGGTGGTGCTGGGCGCCAACGACAAGTACATCGGCCTGTGCCGCCGCCACTGGATCGCCGGCAACCTCGGCCCGGACTTCGACATCCACGCCCTATGATCTGCCGCCTCTGTCCCCGTGACTGCGGCGCGGAGCGCACCGCCGCCGGGGGAAATGGCTTCTGCGCCATGCCGGCGGGCATCCGGGTGTCCCGTGCCGCTCTCCACCACTGGGAGGAGCCGCCCATCTCCGGCACCAACGGCTCCGGCGCCGTGTTCTTTGCCGGCTGCACCCTGCGCTGCTGCTACTGCCAGAACCACGTCATCTCGGCGGAGGGCTTCGGCAGGGACGTGACGCCTCAGCGCCTCCGCGCCATCTTTGAGGAGCTGATCGCCCAGGGCGCCCACAACATCGACCTCATCACTGCCACCCATTTCCTGCCGTGGATCCTGCCGGCGCTGACGCCCAAGCTGCCCGTGCCGCTGGTGTACAACTGCGGCGGCTACGAGCGGGTGGAGACGCTGCGGCAGCTGGAGGGGCTGGTGGACATCTGGCTCCCCGACCTGAAGTACGCCGACGGCGCGCTGGCATCCCAGCTCTCCGCAGCGCCGGATTATTTCCCCGTGGCGACCGCCGCCATACAGGAGATGTTCCACCAGACCGGGCCCTATGTGATGGAAAACGGCCTCCTGCGCCGCGGCGTGGTCATCCGCCATCTGGTGCTGCCGGGTTATCTGGACAACACCCGCCGCGTCATCGACTGGGTGGCCCGGACCTTCCGACCCGGCGATGTGCTTTTCTCCCTCATGAGCCAGTACACCCCCCAGCCCGGCGCCCAGGGGCGCCTGGCCCGCCGCGTCACCCACGCCGAGTACCGCGCCGCCGCAGACTACATGTGCAGCTGCGGTATCACCGACGGCTTTACTCAGGAGCGGACGGCGGCAAGGGAGGAGTATACGCCGCCCTTTGACCTGACCGGCGTCTGAGCGGCGTTTCTTCCGCCCATACGTCGTTGCGGTTCCTCGCCATACAGAAAGTATGGCGTCGTCGCCGCGCCTCGTCTGGACGCAAGAACCGCTCGTTCAGAGATTGGTGCGGCGTCTCTTCCGCCCATACATCGCTGCGTCACCTCGCCATGCAGACAGCATGGCGTCGCCTCCGCGCCTCGTCTGGACGAAAGATCCATCCGTTCACGAGGGGGTACGGCGTCCCTTCCGCCCATACATCGTTGCGGTTCCTCGCCATACCTTATCCCGGAACGGCCGGTCATGCGTGCCCTTTGGGCTGTTTGGGTCGTATGGTACATTTGGGAGAAGAAAGTACCACAGTTTCAGAAAAATAGGCTATTTTTTCGTATAAATAGACGTACTTGAGACAACTTTGTGTTGCTATTTGCGCTGCCGTGTGGTATGCTTACAGCAGAACAAAAAAGGCCGTCCCGGACGGCGGAAAACCAATTTGAGCATTGCAGGAGGTAACCACATGAGCTATCCCACCACCGGCCAGGAGGTCTATGTCAGCCTGAATCTGTCCAACACCATGCTCACCGGCATCGGCAAGGGCACCATCACCCGCGAGGAGGTCTCCGCCTCCTACCTCAAGCGCCTGTTTGCCGAGCACGGCGTCATCGTTTCCGCCAAGCCGGAGCAGCGCCGCCTGCTGGAGATCGTCAACGAGCGCTACGATCTGGAGCTGAACATCCCTGAGACGCTGAAGCTGTTCCAGCTCAGCGAGGAGCACCGCCGTCTGGTGGTGGTGGAGGTCACGGGCCTGCGCCGCAAGAACGGCTCCCTGCTGCCGGAGTACTCCGAGGAGGAGTTCAGCGAGGCCACCTTCGCCTTCGTGAAGTACTACGTCCAGGGCACCCACTACGATACGCTGGTGGAGGAGAACAAGAAGCTGAAGTTCGAGCTGGAGCAGGAGCTGGAGTGGCGCAACCGCGTGGATAACTGAATCTGATATATAAAAAGAGGGAGACGCCCGGCGTCTCCCTCTTTTTATATGGTCTGCACCAGCCACAGCACCAGACCGTACACCACGCTGGCGGCGGTGCCGAACACAATGACCGGCCCTGCCACGGTGAACATCTTCACGGCGGTGCCGGTGATGAGGCCCTCCGCCTTGAAGTCCACCGCGGGGGACACCACGGCGTTGGCAAAGCCGGTGATGGGCACCAGCGTACCGGCGCCTGCCCAGCGGGCCAGCTTGTGATAAACGCCCAGTCCCGTGGCCAGCGCCGACAGGAACACCAGCGTCACGGAGGTGGCGGTGCCGGCGTCGGCGGTGTCCAGCCCCAGCGTGCCGTACCAGTTGGACAGCAGCTGTCCCACCACGCAGATGGCGCCGCCCACCAGAAAGGCCAGCGCCGTATCGCGGACGATGGGGGACGGCGGCGCCATGCGCTTGACCAGTGCCTGATACTCCTCGGGAGTCATGGCAGTCACTTCCTTTCGCCCATAGTGTGCGCCGGAGCGCGGCATTTCATGCGGGGTTGTCAAAAACGGGAAACGAGGGTATAATCGTACAGGGTAAAAACGAGGAAAGGCGGGTGAGCCTATGACGGACCCGGCACATCCCTTTGGACGGAAGGCCATACAACTGGCGGTCATCGACCCGGTGAGCTGCACCGGCTGTGGCTGGTGCGCCATGTTCTGTCCCATGAAGTGCATTTTCCAGCGAGAGGACGGCATCTATGAGGTGGACGCGGCGCAGTGCATCGGCTGCCGCGGCTGCAAGGTCAACTGCTTTTACGGGGCTGTGACCATCCTGCCGCCCCAGGTGCGGCCATGAAGCGGCCTGCGGAAAAGCCCGCGCTGGGGCTGTATATCCACATCCCGTTCTGTAAGGCCAAGTGCGCCTACTGCGATTTTTACTCGCTGGCTCACAGCGAGGAAAAGATGGACGCCTACACGGCGGCGCTGCTCCGCCATCTGGAGGAGGTGGCGCCCCGGGCTGCCGGGCTGCAGGTGGACACGGTGTATTTCGGCGGCGGCACCCCCAGCTATCTGGGAGCGTCCCGGCTGATCCGCCTTTTGCAGACGGTGCGGCGGCGGTACGACGTGGCCAGAGACGCGGAGATCACGCTGGAGGCCAATCCCGACAGCGCCGGGGACTGGAGGACACTGCGTGCTCTGCGGCGGGCCGGGTTCAACCGGCTGTCTCTGGGGGTGCAGTCCACCGACGACGCGCTGCTGCGGCGCATCGGGCGGATACATACCTATGAGCAGGTGCAGCAGGCGGTGACGGCGGCCCGGAGGGCGAAGCTCACCAACCTGAGTCTCGATCTGATCTACGGCCTGCCGGGTCAGACCATGGAGGACTGGCAGCGCACACTGGCGGATGCCGTGGCGCTGGGGCCGGAGCATCTGTCCTGCTACGGGCTGAAGCTGGAGGAGGGCACGCCCCTGTGGCAGCAGCGGCAGGCGCTGACGCTGCCGGACGATGACGCCCAGGCGGATATGTACCTCTACACCGTGGCGGCGCTGGAGGAGGCGGGGTACCAGCAGTACGAGATATCCAATTTCGCCAAACCGGGCAGGGCGTCCCGCCACAACCTGAAATACTGGAACATGGAGGAGTACGCCGGCTTCGGGCCGGGGGCGCACTCCGATTTCGGCGGTGTCCGGTACGGCTATGTGCGGGATCTGGACCGTTACATCGCGGGACAGCTGGTGCTGGCGGAGTCGGAGGACGGCGAGACGCTGGCCCGGGACTACGAGTATGTGATGCTGTCGCTGCGGACGGCGGCGGGCATCGACCGGCGGACCTTTGAGAACCGCTACCGCCAGCGGTTCGACCCCATGGAAAAGCTGTTCGTGCAGTATGAGCTGGCGGGACTGGCAGCCCGGACGGAGGGCGGCTGGCGCCTGACACCCAGAGGCTTTCTGGTGTCCAACAGCATCATCGTGGCGCTGCAGGAGGCACTGGGCCGGCAGAAGGCGGCCCGGCTGGCCGCGGCGGCGGAGGGCGACCTGCGCATCGTGTGACACCGGATATACGAAAAGAAAAGCGGGAGAGCGAAGCTCTCCCGCTTTTTCGCTTTACGGATATTTAATTCGTTCGATGCGCGAACTTTTTTGACAAAAACAGGGGCATATTGTAACGGTTTCGTGAATTATTCGGTACAGCTCTTGCGGAAAAGACGGCGGCGTGATACACTATGCCATTATGGTAGTTTGGGGCGTGTGCCCAAAAGGAGCGGGACTATGGCGAAATTCAGCGTAAAAAAGCCGCTGACGGTGTTTGTGGTGGTACTGGCCGTTGTGGTGCTGGGCGTGGTGGCGTATCTGAAGATGACCCCCGACCTGCTGCCCAACATGGACTTCCCCTATGTGGTCATCGTTACCACCGACCCCGGCGCCAGTCCCGAGTCGGTGGAGGAGGAGATCACCCGGCCTATGGAGCAGTCCATGGCCACGCTGGACCAGATCAAGGCCGTCACCTCCACCAGCCAGAACAGCGTGTCCATGGTAATGCTGGAGTTTGAGGACGGCGTGAACATGGACACCATCAGCGTGGACATCCAGCAGAAGATCTCTGTCCTGCAGGGGCAGTGGAACGACACGGTGGGCGCGCCCTATGTGCTGAAGATCAATCCGTCCATGATCCCGGTGATGGTGGCTGCTGTGTCCCAGGAGGGCAAAGACGTCTACGCCCTCAGCGATCTGGTGACGGACGAGCTTACCGGTAAGCTGGAGGGTGTCAGCGGCGTGGCCAGCGTCACGGTGTCCGGCGCCCTGACCCGGCAGGCCCACGTCATTCTGGATCAGGAGAAGATGACCGCCCTGTCCGCCACGCTGGCGGACGCGGTGAAGGCCCAGCTGAAAAAGGCGGAGGGCCAGCTGTACGACGCACAGAAGCAGGTGAGCGACGGCGAAGCGGCGTTGGCCGCGGCCAAGCGCACCGCCGCCGACGGCGTGGCCGGCGCCGCCGGAAATGTGATAGATGAGGTGTACGACCACCTGAAGGACATCTACGGTGTGCTGGAGGACACGGACATCGGCGACATCGTCGGCGGCATCATTACCGACCCGGACGGCACGCTGAAGGAGCTGCAGAAGAATCTGGAAACGCTGCAAAAGAGTCTCCGCAGGCTGATGAAGGATCTGGAGAGCGGCCGTCTGCGGGCTGAGGTGGAGGGCGACGTGTCCGACCTGCTGGTGCAGCTGATGGACGGCATCACACAGATGACCGGCGCGGAGCTGCAGCTCAGCGAGGCCAAGACCCAGATCGAAAGCGGCCTCAAGCAGATACAGGAGGCCTATAAAAAGGTAGACGAGCAGACGGATCTGGGCGGCTTGCTGTCCATTTCCACCGTTAGCGGCCTGCTGACGGCCCAGAACTTCTCCATGCCCGCCGGGTACATAGACGACGACAGCGGCGTCAGCTACATGGTGTCGGTGGGGCAGAAATTTGAAAGCAGCAGCGAGCTGGAGGACATGGTGCTCTTCGACCTGGGGCTGGAGGGCGTGGCGCCCATCACCCTGGGGGACGTGGCCACAGTGGTGGTGACGGACAACGGCGACGAGCTGTACACCAAGCTCAACGGCGAGAACGGCATCCTGCTGTCCTTCACCAAGCAGTCCAACTACGCCACGGCGGAGGTGTCCAACAACATCACCCACCGGTTCGAAACGCTGGAGGCCCAGTACGAGGGGCTGACCTTCGTGCCCCTGATGGATCAGGGCGACTATATCTATCTCATCGTGGAGACCATCCTCTCCTCCCTGCTGTGGGGCGCGGTGTTCTCCGTGGTGGTGCTGTTCCTGTTCCTGCGTGACTGGCGGCCCACCCTCATCACGCTGATCTCCATCCCCGTCAGCGTCATTTTCGCGGTGGTGCTGATGTACTTCACCGGCGTGACCATCAACATGATCTCCCTCAGCGGTCTGGCGGTGTCCGTGGGTATGCTGGTGGATAACTCTGTGGTGGTCATCGAGAACATCTACCGCCTGCGGGCCAAGGGCGCCACCATCATCCAGGCGGCGGTGTCCGGCGCGGGACAGGTACTGGGCGCGGTGACGGCTTCCACCCTCACCACGGTGTGCGTGTTTGCGCCCATCGTGTTCGTGGAGGGCCTGACCCGCCAGCTGTTCACCGATCTGGCGCTGACCATCACCTATTCCCTGCTGGCCAGCCTGCTGGTGTCGCTGACGCTGGTGCCGGCCATGGCAGCGGGCATGCTGCGGCGCGACTTCGTGCCCAAGCCGGGCCTGCTGGATAAGATCTACCCTGCCTACCGCAGGGCCATCGCCTGGTCGCTGGACCACAAGGCAGGCGTGCTGCTGCTGTCCCTGACGCTGCTGGTGACCACCGCATGGGGCGCGGTGAGCCGGGGCTTCACCTTCATGCCGGAGATCGACATGAACAACCTGTCCGTCACCGTCACCATGCCGGAGGGCACCACCCGCAGCGAGGCGGTGGCGCTGGCGGATGAAGTAATGGAGCGGGTCATGTCCGTGGACAACATCGACGCCGCCGGCTTCATGATGGGCAGCGGCACCATGGGCGGCCTGAGCATGACCAGCGGCGATAACGGCGACTACGACGTTACCGGCTACCTCACCATGCCGGAGGGTACCTTCGGTTCCGACGCGGGACGGGAGATCGAGGCGCTGTGTGCCGACCTGCCCTGTCAGGTGACTACCGCCGGCGTCATGAGCGGTATGATGAGCTACATGACCGGCAGCGGCGTCTCGCTGCAGGTCTACGGCGACGATATGGAGGACCTGCAGAGCGCCGCCCGAGCGCTGGGCCAGCGCATCGGTGAAGTGGAGGGCGTGGCGGACGTCTCCGACGGTCTGGAGGACGCGGCCCCCGCCCTGCAGGTGGTGGTGGACCGGAACAAGGCCATGACCCGTGGCATCACCGTGGCCCAGATCTACATGCAGGTGGCCGCAGCACTGCAGGATACCACCACCGTGGCGGAGGTCACGCTGGACAATGAGCGCATGGAGATGATGGTGGACGCGGCGGCGGACAGCAGGCTGACACGGGAGAAGCTGCTGACGCTGATCATCACGCCGGACAGCTCTATGTCCGCATCCATGAGCGGCGGCGACTCCGCCTCCGGCCTGAGCCAACTCACCGGTGAGGACGGCGGGGATGAGGATACCTCCTTCCCCCTGGGCGACGTGGCGGAGGTCCGGGAGACGGTGTCCCTCAACAGCATCCAGCGCGATCAGCAGCGGCGGTGCATCACCGTGACGGCCACGGTCGCCGATGGCTACAACGTAACGAAAGTCACGTCGGCGGTGCAGCAGGCCGTGGCGCCACTGGCCCTGCCGGAGGGCGTCACCGTGGAGTTCAACGGCGAAAACGAGCAGATCATGGACGCCATGGGACAGGTGATGCTGATGCTGCTGCTGGGCGTGGTGCTGGTGTACCTCATCATGGTGGCCCAGTTCCAGTCCCTGAAGTCCCCGTTCATCGTGATGTTCACCATCCCGCTGGCCTTCACCGGCGGCTTCATGGCGCTGCTGATCTCCGGCATCGAGGTGTCGGTCATCAGCCTCATCGGTTTCGTGATGCTGGTGGGCATCATCGTCAACAACGGCATCGTGCTGGTGGACTACATCAACCAGCAGCGTCTGGCCGGTATGGAGCGGCGGGAGGCCATCATCGACGCCGGCGTCACCCGCCTGCGGCCCATTCTGATGACCAGTCTCACCACCATCCTGGGCCTGATCGTTACGGCGCTGGCGAAGAACGCCGGCACGGCCCTGATCCAGCCCATTGCGCTGGTGTGCATCGGCGGACTGCTGTACGCCACGCTGATGACGCTGTTCGTGGTGCCGTGCATGTACGACATCCTCAGCAAAAAAGAGCTGCGGCAGGTCAGCGAGGACGAACTGAAGCTGCTGGATATGTGATCTTTACAGGGAGGGGAACGTTTCCCCTCCCTGCTCCGTCTCAGGAAGTAGAGAGTAAAAGGAGGGCGAGAGCATGAAACGAGCTTTTGTGTGTCTGCTGGCGCTGTGCGCCGCGCTGCTGACGGCCTGCGGCAGCCCCGCGGCCACCCTGCCGCTGGAGGGCGGCGAGCCGGTGGTCAGTCCCGCGCCGGAGCCGATGGAGATCACCGGCCAGCTGGCGGAATATACGGAGGGCCATGTGGACATGGCGCTGACCATTCCCGATGGCTGGACCTGGGAGACGGTGGAGGAGGACGGTCAGTCCGGGCTTCGGTTCCGGAAAACGGACGATGATGCCGTCTGCTTCCGGCTGACCTGCTGGCAGGAGGGCTACGGCATCTGCGGCACCGGCGTGACAACGCAGGAGCTGACGCTGTCCGGCGGCCAGAAGGTGTGGCAGCACACCGAGGCCGCGGGCGATACCCTCTGGGTGAACATCGCCTTTCAGGATACGCCGGGCAGCTATGTGTGCATGCCCGACCCCAGCGGCGTCATGGACAGCGCCGCATGGGACGCCTGCCGGGATACGGTGCTGGCCATTCTGGGCACGGCCCGGATCGGGCGTGGCATCCTCACCGAGCAGGAGGCCGTTGAGATGGCAAAGACGCAGTACGACGGCGCCTACGACACGGCGTGGGGGCGGTACGATGTGACCACCGGCTGCTGGGCGGTGACATTCTCCGAAAGCACCGTGGGCGGCGGCAACGCCGCGGTCCTCTATGTGGGCAGCGACGGTACCGTCTCCGACGAGCGGGTATGGATGTGCATCGAGGGCCCGATGGAGGACGCCGGTTCCGCGAACTGATGGTTGCAAAACCGGAAAAGTATGCTATAATAGCCGCATAGAGCGAGGTGAAGATGATGAAAAAGCTGTTCTGCCTGCTGACGCTGTTGTGCTGCATGGTCATGAGCCTGTCCGTTGCCTACGCCAGTCCCCTCACCGGCGACACCAGCCACATGGGTCTGTGGATCGCCATGGTGGTGGTGGCCGTGGTGCTTCTGGTGGTACTGGTCATCATGGGCGGCAAGAAAAAGAAGAAATGAATGATACGCAAAAAGGGACTCCCGCAGCGTAAAGCTGCGGGAGTCCTTTTTGCGCGGCGCACCGCCGGGCGCAAAGCAAAACGGGCATCCTTCCGGATACCCGTTGAGTTTGGTCATCAGCCAATGTTGTTCAGCTTCAGCGTCAGCGCGCTCTTCTTGTGAGCCGCGTTGTTCTTGTGCAGCAGACCCTTGGCGGCAGCCTTGTCGATCGCCTTGACTGCGACTTTGTAAGTGCCCTCGGCCTCGGTGCGATTGCCTTCAACGGCAGCAGCCTCGAACTTCTTGATAGCAGTCTTCAGTGCGGACTTATTGGCTTTGTTGCGAGCATTTCTCGCCTCTGCCACCAGAACACGCTTCTTAGCAGACTTGATATTCGGCAAACCAAACACCTCCCCGACATCAGATTTTTCCGCATGGAAAAGAAGACTTCCACGCAGGATGATATTTTAGCATCATTGCTCGGAAAATGCAAGACTTTTTTGCAATTTTGGCTCAGGTTTTCGCATAAATCTATTTCGGGCGGTCATGCTATCCGTAAGCCACAACATTTTGTGTTCAGAAGGGAGCGTTCGCCACAAAAATGACCGTACCACGTACCGATCTGGCGCTGGAGGCCGCCGATGATCTGACCGCCCGCACCAAAAATTTTTCTCCGCCGGAGGGCATCCGGCGGCTGGAGAGCCTGCAGGAGGGCTACGCCGTCACTGACATCCGCATCACCGGTGCCGCCGGGGCGCAGGCGCTGGGCAAACCGTTGGGACGCTATATTACCGTGGATCTCCGCCCCTATTTTGACCGGCAGCGCACGTTTTTCCACCGGGCGGTCTGGTGCATCGCCTACCAGCTGCGTGCGCTGCTGCCAGATGCCGGGCCGCGCTCCCGGATCCTGGTGGCGGGGCTGGGCAACCGCGCCATGACGCCGGACGCCGTGGGCCCCATCGCTGTGGAAAACCTGCTGGTGACGCGGCACATGGTGCGTGCGCTGCCCCGGCAGTTCCAGAGCTTTACTCCCGTCTCCGCCCTGTGTACCGGTGTGCTGGCCCGGACGGGAATGGAGACGCTGGAGCTGATCCAGGGCGCGGCGGCTCACATCCGCCCCACCGCCGTCATCGCCGTCGACGCGCTGGCCGCCAGGAGCCGGGACCGGCTGTGTGCCACGGTGCAGCTCAGCGACACGGGACTGACCCCCGGCTCCGGCGTGGGCAACCATCGACGGGCGGTGGACCGGGCCGCCCTGGGCGTGCCGGTCATTGCCGTGGGTGTGCCCACGGTCATCGACGGGGCCACCCTGTGCGCCGACCTGCTGGCGGAGGCGGGCTGCCCGCAGCAGCCCCTGTCCGGCCGGGGTGCGGAGCTGTTCGTCACGCCCCAGGACATCGACCAGCGTGTTACAGAACTGGGCCGCATGGTGGGCTACGGCATCACGCTGGCCCTCCAGCGCAGCCTGACGCTGGAGGATGTCACCGGTCTGCTGGGATAAGCACTTGCAAAACCCGCCCTTCCGCGCTACAATGTCACCAGAAAAAGGAAGGGAGGCCCCCTCAATGGATTTTAACCCGCAGTTACAGTTGGCCGGCCTGTTGGAGTGGATGGACGCCCAGCTCAAGGCCTGTCACGGCCGCACCGCCGTCATCGGCATCTCCGGCGGCAAGGATAGCTCCACTGTGGCGGCGCTGGCCGCCGCCGCCTATGGCCGGGAGCATGTGTTCGGCGTCCTGATGCCCGACGGCGTCCAGCCGGACATCGACTACTCGCAGGCGCTGGTGGAGCATCTGCAGATCCCCCACTGCACCATCAACATCCATGACGCGGTGCAGGGCGTGCTGAAGGAGATGGCGCGTGTGGGCCTGACGCCCAGCCGCCAGACCACCGTGAACCTGCCCAGCCGCATCCGCATGTCCACACTGTATGCCGTGGCCCAGTCGCTGGACGGCGGCGTGGTCATCAACACCAGCAACCTGTCGGAGGATTGGGTGGGCTACTGCACCATCTACGGCGACAGCGCCGGCGCCTTCTCCCCCTTGGGCATGTACACCACGGAGGAGGTCATCGCCCTGGGCCGTCAGCTGGGTCTGCCGGAGCGGTTTCTCATCAAGCCGCCATCCGATGGCCTCACCGGCCTGACGGACGAGGACAATCTGGGCTTCACCTACCACGCGGTGAACGAGTATGTCCGCCGGGGCACGGCAGACCCCGCCATCAAGGAGCAGATCGACGCGAAGCACCGGGCCAGCCGCTTCAAGTTCCAGACCATCCCCGTGTACCACAACGGCCTGCCCATGGCGCTGGAGGAAGAAACGGACTACTACAAATAAGAAATAAGCAAGAAAAAAAGAGACGGACGCGGAAGCGTCCGTCTCTTTCGCACATTTTAGTACGCCAGCTTCTCCGCCAGATAGGCCTTCAGCTCGCTGATGGGAACACGCACCTGCTCCATGGTGTCGCGCTCGCGGACGGTGACGCAGTTGTCGCCGGCCTTCTCCGCATCGCCCACGGTGTCGAAGTCCACGGTGATGCAGTACGGGGTGCCCACCTCGTCCTCCCGGCGGTAGCGCTTGCCGATGGAACCGGTCTCGTCGAAGTCGATCATCCACTCCTTGCTCAGCTCGGCGTAGACCTCGCGGGCCTTGTCACTGAGCTTCTTGCTCAGGGGCAGCACAGCCGCCTTGTAGGGCGCCAGCGCCGGGTGCAGGTGCAGCACCACGCGGACGTCGTTCTTCTCCGCGTCCACGACCTCCTCGTCGTAGGCGTCCACCAGCACGGCCAGCACGCTGCGCTCCACGCCCAGGGACGGCTCCACCACATAGGGGATGTAGCGCTCGTTGGTCTCCGGGTCGAAGTAGGTCAGATCCTTGCCGGACACGGTCTGGTGCTGGGTCAGGTCATAGTCGGTGCGGTCCGCCACGCCCCACAGCTCGCCCCAGCCGAAGGGGAACAGGAACTCGAAGTCCGTGGTGGCCTTGGAGTAGAAGCACAGCTCCTCGGGGTCGTGGTCACGCAGCCGCAGGTTCTCGTCCTTCAGGCCGATGCCCAGCAGCCAGTTGTGGCAGAAGGTGCGCCAGTAGTTGAACCACTCCAGATCGGTGCCGGGCTTGCAGAAGAACTCCAGCTCCATCTGCTCGAACTCGCGGACACGGAAAATGAAGTTGCCCGGCGTGATCTCGTTGCGGAAGGACTTGCCGATCTGGCACACGCCGAAAGGCAGCTTGCGGCGGGTGGTGCGCTGGGTGTTGACGAAGTTGGTGAAGATGCCCTGGGCCGTCTCAGGCCGCAGGTACACGGTGTTCTTGGCGTCCTCGGTGACGCCCTGGAACGTCTTGAACATCAGGTTGAACTGCCGGATGTCGGTGAAGTTATGCTTGCCGCAGGTGGGGCAGGGAATGTTCCTGTCCTCGATGAAGTCCTTCATCTCCTGCTGGGAGAAGGCGTCGATGGGCTTGGGCAGGGTCACGCCGTTCTGGCCGCACCAGTCCTCGATGAGCTTGTCGGCGCGGAAGCGCTCTTTGCACTCCTTGCAGTCCATCAGGGGGTCGGAGAAGCCGGCCAGATGGCCGCTGGCCACCCAGGTCTGGGGGTTCATGAGGATGGCGGCGTCCTGCCCCACGTTGTAGGGGTTCTCCTGGACAAATTTCTTCCACCAGGCCTTCTTGATGTTGTTCTTCAGCTCCACGCCCAGGGGGCCGTAGTCCCAGGTGTTGGCCAGGCCGCCGTAGATCTCGGAGCCTGCGAAGATGATGCCGCGGTTTTTGCACAGCGCCACGATCTTGTCCATGGTCTTTTCGGTGTTTTTCATGTGATCGTCTCCTTTATGTGAATATTTTTGGTCTGTATGGTCAAGCCGCCTCCGGCGGCGTTACCTGCACGGTCACGACTCCCGCATACCAGTCTGTCTGATCCGTGGACACACCGTACCACCACATTGTCCCGCCGTCCGGCTGGTGGTACAAAATGGCATAGGCCTCTCCCCCGTGGAGCGCCATGGGGTAGTTGATCTCCGGGAGCTGGTCACCGGTAGCCGACCACGCGGAAAAGGCGTCGTATCCGCCCTCCACGCGCCAGAACTCGCGGCTGGCGTAATCACTCCAATCGGATATATCCTGCTCTCCGAAGTAGGCGGCTTCGTATGCTTCACCGGCGATGGTCAGTGTGTCCGTGCGGAGCGGCTCCAGCTCCGGTTTTTCTTCCCGCGCCAGATTGGCACAGGTCAGCGTCACCTTGCTGCCGTAGTGCGCCGCGATTTGAGCCGCCATGGAGGGTACGGTGCCGGTCTGGTGATCCATCCCGTTGGGGTCGGCGTGGGCGCCGCCGCAGAAGGCCATCACGCTGACACCGCCCAGTGCGTCGAAGGCGGTGCAGAAATTGGTCGCCAAGGCGTTCTCCCGCTGCACGTCAGCCTTATCGTCTGCGCCGCGCCGATAGTACATGGCGCCCTGCTTGATGCTCCTCTCTACCTCGCGGTATACGTCGGTGTCGGTCTTTCCCTCGTCCTCCAGAAGCTGGCGCGCCTTTTCGCCGGAGGTGGCATACTGATGCTCTATATCAAAGCCGTGGAATATCGTGTCCGGACACGTCTCCTTAATCTGATGGTAAAAATCCGCCACCACCTTCGCATGGAACAGCGTCCCCTCGCAGGCACCGTACACCATATCCCAATAGGCATCGTCCTCCGCCGCCATCCAGCGGTTCAGCAGCAGCGTGGAGCCTGCGCCCATCTCTATGAACAGGTGACGCATCCCCTGACCGTAGCAGGTCTGCCACAGCGCCAGCTCCTTATCCAGACAGGCGGCGTTGGCGTGCTCCTCTCCGTAAATGAATATCTCCCCTGTGGGCGCACCCGTTTCCGCCGGTGCGCCGCAGGCCGTCAGTCCCAGCAGTGCCGCCAGCAGCAGCGCCAGTATCCTCTTTTTCATAGACTGCTCTCTTTCATCGCAACAAAAAAACGCCCTGATGCCATTGCTGGCATCAGGGCGAACTAAGCTTTAGTCCGTGGTTCCACCTGAATTTGGATCGCTCCACACTCTCGTGCCGGTAACGGAGGCTCCGGCGGGCATTTCCTCCCGCAGCTCCGGGCAGCCACGCCCTTCATCGCCTGTAACGGGAAAAGGATAGCATCTTTTGGCCCGCCCGTCAAGGACTTTTTTCACCGTTCCGGGGCTTTTACAGGTAGTTCAGCGGGTTGAGGAACGTACCGTTGAGCTGGATGCGGAAGTCGCAGTGGTTGCCGCTGGAGATACCCGTGGAGCCCATGCGGGCGATCTGCTGTCCCTTGTGGACGTGCTCGCCCACGGACACCAGCAGCGAGCTGTTATGGCCGTAGTAGGTGACATACCCGTTGCCGTGGTCGATCTTCACCAGATAGCCGTAGCCGCCCATCCAGCCGGAGTAGATCACCGTGCCGCCGTCGGAGGCGTAGATCGGCGTGCCGTAGCTGTTGGCGATGTCGATGGCCTCATGGTAGGTGCTGGCGCCGCGGATACCGGTGTTGCGCGCACCGAAGTAGGACGTGATGACACCGTTGCAGGGCCAGCCGAAGCTGCCGGTGGGATACCACGACGGACGCTCCTTGGTGCCGCGGAGCTGCTGCTCCGTCACCGGCTGGGACAAGGTGACGCTGGCCACGATCTCCCGTTCTGTCTCCGTACCGTTGATATAGGTGACGTTGGCGGTGACGTCCGCCTTGCCGTAGACGCCGGGGGACGTGACCTTATACTCGCCCTGATACATGGAGGCGTCGTCGGTGTACTCCACAGGATAGGGTACATCCTGCACATAGCACTGCCGCTCCACGTTCACCACCGTCAGGTAGGGCACGGCGCTGCTGATGGTCAGCACGTCGCCCGTCCGCAGGATCTTGGGATCGTAGCCCGGGTTCATCTTCATCAGAGCGTCCACCGACAGGCCGTAGGTGTCGGCAATGCTGTAATAGCTGTCGCCGCTCTTGACGGTATAGGTGACCTCGCCCTCCTTGGTCTCGTTGAGGATCTCGGCGATGTAGCCCAGATTCATGACGTAGGACGTGTCCACATACTCCTGCCGGATCTCCACATCCTCCACGAAGTAGGCGTCCACCGTGTCCGCTGTCTGGTAGCCCAGCTTCAGCTGGGCCAGGATGTCGTCCAGCGCGTCGGGAAACGTGGTGGCCACCACCTTCTCACCGTCCACATACAGGACGTAGGCGTACTCCACCAGACCCAGCTCGTCGGTCAGCTCGTTGCGCAGTTCCTCCTCCGACGCAACCTCCTTGCGCAGGAACACGCCGGTCTCGGTCTGCAGCAGGGACTGGTCCACTTTGTAGCTGTTGTCGTGCAGCGTCTCGCGGGTGATGCCCTCCACCTCGGACACCGCCAGCTCCACCGCGTGGGCGGAGGGGACGACGCCCAGATCCTTGCCGTCGTAGACGGCGCGGGCGCCCACGGTGTACAGGGACAGTACCGTGGCGGCGGCAGCCAGGCTCAGGGCCACGGCCAGGAAGGCCGCCGGGTGCAGCTTCATCTGCTCGAAATGGCTGCGCCGGCGGTCGCCGGCACGGATGAGCCGCTTGCGGCGGCGCGTCACCCGCTCCCGCAGGTTGGCGCCCAGCCGGGGCAGGCTGTTCCAGAAGAACAGGAACAGCTGGGCCGCGCCATGCTCCGATTCGGGGAAACGGCTGCTGCGGCTCTCGTTCACCAGATGGCGTGCGCCGCCCCGCACCCGTCCGCACCACGCGGCGATGCGCTTGACGCCCGCCTGCAGGTTCAGAGTGAACAGATCGGCGTGCTCCTCGCGGTACACCCGCCAGCTCTTCAGGTTATCGATCCAAAGCTGCCACAGGCTGGACAGCGTCATAGGTTCCCGGTTGGGGTCGCGGGGGGTATTCTTTTGTTCTTTTTTCTGCTCTAATTGCTGTTTCATAAGGGGTCACACCTAAAAGTTACAAATTCGTTACAAACGGTATCATACATTGTTTCCGGCTTTGCGTCAAGAAGAAAATTGTAAACATTCCGGAATATGCCCGGAAAAATGCAGGAAAGCACCCCTTTTGGGGTGCTTTCCGCGTATGTAGGGGGTCAGTATTTTTCGTCCAGCAGTGCAATGAGGGCGGCGATGGCGCCCTCCCGGCAGTCCGGCAGCGTCCGGACGCAGGGCAGCGCCCGCACCTCCGGCAGGGCGTTGGCGGGGGCGAAGGCCATACCGGCCCATGTCAGCATGGAGATGTCGTTGGCGTGGTCGCCCACGCAGGCCACGTTGGCCTGGGGGATGTGCAGCAGTTCCGCCAGACGGCGTACCATGCCGCCTTTGTTAGCGCCCTTGGCCGTCAGCTCCACCAGCGACTCGCTGCTGGACACGATCTCGTAGCTGCCGAACCAGCTCTGCGCCCGGAGGTAGGCCATCAGCGCCGCCTGATCCTCCGGCTCCGTGGAAAACAGCGCCTTGCTGATAGGGGACGGCACCTGCTCCATGCTGTCCACGATCACCGTGGGCGAGTGGGTCACATGAAGGTGCCGCCGGGTCACATCATTGGGCTGGAGGGCGTGGATGTCGTTGTTGTCGTGGTATAGCTCCACCGCCGCGAAAGGCAGATCCCGAATGGTCTGAGCGATGTGGCCCCTGGCCGTCTCCGGCAGGAACGCTTCGCAGAGATACTTTCCGGCGGAGAAGTCGTAGATGGCGGCACCGTTGAACAGAATAGTGGGGCCGTTCATGGGCACGCCGTCGGCCACCGCTTCAAAGGCGGGCTTGGCCCGGCCTGTGGCCACGGAGAAGATGCCGCCCTCCGCCATAAAGTAGCGGATGGCCGCCTGGTTGGCGTCGGACACCGGAGGCATGGGCCGGCACAGCCGCAGGGCCTCCTCGGTGTAGGTCAGTGTATTGTCATAGTCGCTGGCCAGCAGCAGACCGGTAAATTTTCCCATGGTGCGTCACGCCTCCGTGTTCTGGCCGGGATTGCCGCCGCCGCTGCCGCCTCTGCGGCGTCCGCCCCGGTGGCGGGAGCGCTTCTTCTGTTCGCCGCTGCCGCTCTGGGCGCTCTGTCCCTCCTGCTGGGGCTTGGGAGCGCGGGGCGCGGTCTGCTGCGGCGCATTGCCGCCCGCGCTGCCGCCCCGGCGTCCACGGCGGCGGCTGCCCTGCCGGGGCTTGTCCCCTGCGGCAGGCTTATCGGTCTTTTCGGTCTTGTCGGCTTTCTCGGCCTTGTCCTCCTTCACCGGTTTCTCGCCGCGCTTCTCCGGCGCGGCGCCCTCGGCCTTTTTGCGGCCGCGTCCGCCCCGGCTGCGGCGGCGCTTCTCACTCTCGTCGGCCTTGGCGGCAGGGGTGGGCGTAAAGTCGCTGATGAAGCTGACGGGGGGCATATCGTCCTCCTTCACCGGCTCCACATAGCGCTCGGGCCGCTGGTCGGGGATGGTGATGCCGTCCCGGCTGCCCTTGCCGTTGCGCAGGACGCACACCTCGCAGTTGTGGTAGCAGCGGGCGTTCTCGGGCCGGTCATCCAGTCTGACGTTCACCGTCTCCTTCAGCAGGTTCACGTCGCTGACGTTGCCGGGACCGTCCGGCGTCAGCACAAAGGAATCGTTCTTGGGCATGCGCTTGATGGCGTCCTCGTAGGCGTCCTGCTCGTATTTCAGGCAGCACATCAGCCGCCCGCAGGTGCCGGAGATCTTGGTGGGGTTCAGGGACAGGTTCTGGGTCTTGGCCATCTTGATGGACACCGGCAGGAACTCGTCCATGAACTGGGCGCAGCAGAAGGGCCTGCCGCAGATGCCCAGACCGCCCAGCATCTTGGCCTCGTCCCGGACGCCGATCTGCCGCAGCTCGATGCGGGCGCGGAACACGCCGGCCAGATCCTTCACCAGCTCCCGGAAGTCCACCCGGCCGTCGGCGGTGAAGAAGAACAGGATCTTGGAGCCGTCGAAGCTGCACTCCACCCGCACCAGCTTCATCTCCAGCTTGTGCTGGGCGATCTTCTTCTGGCAGATGTCGAAGGCATCCTTCTCCCGGCTGCGGTTGTAGGCGGCGGTATGCCGGTCGTTGTCGGTGGCGATGCGCACCACGGCCCGCAGGGGCTGTACCACCTGTTCATCGGGCACCTGGTGGTTGCCCTCGCTGCACTGGGCGAATTCCGGGCCCTGCGCCGTCTCCACGATCACGTCCTGCCCGGCTTCCACCGTCAGGTCCTTTGGGTCAAAATAATAGGTCTTGCAGCCGCTGCGAAAGCGGACGGAAACCACAGTCGTCATAGAAGCTCCTCCCATTCCACGGCGAGGGCGCCAAGAACATGGCCCGCGCCTACATTGTATTCACATTCGCCGCTGTACTTCTCCAGCAGCGCCGTCAGGCCGTACAGCCGCCGGCGGTCCAGCCCGTCGGCCAGCGCCTGCGCCGTCTCGCCGCAGGCGGGGTCCGGCGTCTCCTTGCCCATCTGCAGCAGCAGGGCTTCCGCCGCGGCGCACCACGCGCCCCGCAGCACGTCCCGCAGCTCCTCCCGCTTCAGCCGCCGGTTCTCCAGCGACACCAGATACGCCGTCACCGGCAGCAGCCTGCCCTTTGCAAAGACCCGGCACAGTTGCTCCGCCTCCGGCGGCAGGGCATCCGGCGCCGGCGCATCGCACTTCAGCAGCACGCAGCGGGAGCGCACCGTCTCCAGCAGGGCGGCGGGGCTGTCCGCGCAGAAGATGAACGCCGCGTAGGACGGCCCTTCCTCCACGATCTTCAGCAGCACGTTCTGGTCCCGCTCGTTGAGCTGGCGGCTGTCGGCGATGATGTATACCTTCCGCGCCGCCTCGTTGGGCCGGATGTACACGTCCTGCCGCAGGGCGCGGACCGCGTCCACCGTCAGCTCCCGGTGCTCCGTGTCCCGGATCACCGCGACGTCGGGGTGGATGCCCTCCAGCACCTTCCGGCAGTGACGGCACCGCAGACAGGGCCTGTCCGCCTCCTCGCAGACGTGGGCGGCGGCGATGAACCGCGCCGCGTCCGTCAGGTCGCCGTCTCCGGAGAGCACGATGGCGTGGCTCAGCCTTCCCTGCTCCGCCGCACGGCGGACCGTGCGCTCCAGTGTGCTGTTTTCCGGCAGAAGCTGGGCCATGGCGCTCCCCTTTCCTCCGCAGGGCCTGACACCCCACTTTCATAATATATTAGTATACCACACAAAAAGCGGGACAGGCAAGTTTTATTCTACGGATATGGGGGAAAATGTTTCCTGCGGCGGCGTTTCCTGCGGAAGCTCGAACCTATTGCAAAAAAACAGAAAAATTTGGGAATAGACTTGCTTTTGGCGGGAAATATGACTATAATAAGAAACGTTCTCATCGTTTGGTACAACTATATTGATAGATGGAGGGACTACCATGAGCAAGAAGTATTGTTACCTGTTCACCGAAGGCAACGCGAAGATGCGCGAGCTGCTGGGCGGTAAGGGCGCCAACCTGGCCGAGATGACCAACATCGGTCTGCCCGTTCCCCAGGGCTTTACCATCACCACCGAGGCCTGCACCCAGTATTATGAGGACGGCCGTCAGATCAATGACGAGATCATGGCCGAGATCATGGAGTATATCGAGAAGATGGAGAAGATCACCGGCAAGAAGTTCGGCGATCACGAGAATCCCCTGCTGGTCTCCGTCCGCTCCGGCGCCCGCGCCTCCATGCCTGGCATGATGGACACCATCCTGAACCTGGGCCTGAACGAGGACGTGGTGGACGTGATCGCCAAGAAGTCCAACAACCCCCGCTGGGCCTGGGACTGCTACCGCCGCTTTATTCAGATGTATTCCGACGTGGTCATGGAGGTCGGCAAGAAGTACTTTGAGCAGCTGATCGACGCCATGAAGGCCAAGAAGGGCGTGACCCAGGACGTGGAGCTGGACGCCGCCGACCTGAAGGAGCTGGCCATGCAGTTCAAGGCCGAGTACAAGGCCAAGATCGGTCAGGACTTCCCCTCCGATCCCAAGGAGCAGCTGGTGGGCGCCATCAAGGCCGTGTTCCGTTCCTGGGACAACCCCCGCGCCAACGTGTACCGCCGCGACAACGATATCCCCTACTCCTGGGGTACTGCCGTCAACGTCCAGTCCATGGCCTTCGGCAACATGGGCGACGACTGCGGCACCGGCGTTGCCTTTACCCGTGACCCCGCCACCGGCGCAAAGCAGCTGATGGGTGAGTTCCTGACCAACGCCCAGGGCGAGGACGTGGTGGCCGGCGTGCGTACCCCCATGCCCATTGCCGAGATGGCGGAGAAGTTCCCCGAGGCCTATGACGAGTTCGTCAAGGTCTGCAATATCCTGGAGGATCACTACCGCGATATGCAGGATATGGAGTTCACCGTGGAGCACGGCAAGCTGTACATGCTGCAGTGCCGCAACGGCAAGCGCACCGCGCCCGCCGCACTGAAGATCGCCTGCGATCTGGTGGACGAGGGCATGATCTCCGAGCAGCAGGCGGTCGCCATGATCGACCCCCGCAACCTGGACACCCTGCTGCATCCCCAGTTCGACCCCAAGGCCCTGAAGTCCACCGAGCCTGTGGGCAAGGCTCTGCCCGCCTCTCCCGGCGCCGCCTGCGGCAAGATCGTGTTCACCGCTGAGGACGCCAAAGAGTGGGCCGCCCGCGGTGAGAAGGTGGTCCTGGTCCGTCTGGAGACCTCTCCCGAGGACATTGAGGGCATGAAGGCCGCTCAGGGCATCCTGACCGTCCGCGGCGGTATGACCTCTCACGCCGCCGTTGTGGCCCGCGGCATGGGCAAGTGCTGCGTCTCCGGCTGCGGCGCCATCAACATGGACGAGGCCAACAAGCAGTTCACCCTGGCCGGCAAGACCTATCACGAGGGCGACTGGCTGAGCCTGGACGGCTCCACCGGCAACATCTACGACGGCGCTATGCCCACCGTGGACGCCAGCGTGGGCGGCGACTTCGGCCGCATCATGAGCTGGGCCGACAAGTATCGCCGCCTGAAGGTCCGCACCAACGCCGACACCCCCCACGACGCCGCCAAGGCCCGTGAGCTGGGCGCCGAGGGTATCGGCCTGTGCCGTACCGAGCATATGTTCTTCGAGGGCGACCGTATCGCCGCCATCCGTGAGATGATCTGCTCCGACACCGTGGAGCAGCGCGAGAAGGCTCTGGCCAAGCTGCTGCCCATGCAGCAGGGCGACTTCGAGGGCATCTACGAGGCCATGGAGGGCTGCCCCGTCACCATCCGCTTCCTGGATCCCCCTCTGCACGAGTTCGTTCCCACCGAGGAGGCCGACATCGAGCTGCTGGCCAAGGATATGGGCAAGACCGTAGCCGACATCAAGGCCATCATCGCCTCCCTGCATGAGTTCAACCCCATGATGGGCCACCGCGGCTGCCGTCTGGCCGTCACCTTCCCGGAGATCGCCGTCATGCAGACCCGTGCCGTCATCCGCGCCGCCATCAACGTGCAGAAGAAGCACCCCGACTGGAACATGGTCCCCGAGATCATGATCCCGCTGGTGGGCGAGGTCAAGGAGCTGAAGTACGTCAAGGATGTGGTGGTCAAGACCGCCGATGAGGAGCTGGCCGCCGCCGGTGTGAAGATGAAGTATCTGGTGGGCACCATGATCGAGATCCCCCGTGCGGCCCTGACCGCCGACGAGATCGCCAAGGAGGCCGAGTTCTTCTCCTTCGGCACCAACGACCTGACCCAGATGACCTTCGGCTTCAGCCGTGACGACGCCGGCAAGTTCCTGGGCGCCTACTACGACAAGAAGATCTACGAGAGCGACCCGTTTGCCAAGCTGGATCAGATCGGCGTCGGCAAGCTGGTGAAGATGGCTGCCAAGCTGGGCCGCGAGACCCGTCCGGAGCTGCATCTGGGCATCTGCGGCGAGCACGGCGGCGATCCCTCCTCCGTGGAGTTCTGCCACAAGGTGGGTCTGGATTATGTGTCCTGCTCCCCCTTCCGTGTTCCCATCGCCCGTCTGGCCGCCGCACAGGCTGCCATCAAGGAGATGTGATTTACCGCTTCGACACATACAAACCGCATAACAGCAAGCGCCCGGCCATTGGCCGGGCGCTTGTCTTTTGTGCGGGAGTATGGTAGGATAGCGGCAGAAAATAAGCCGCTGTGCGGTGCATTCGGAGGGCTTCAGCATGGACAGGATCGAGCTCGGAAAGCTGTCCGTCGTCTATGACGTGCGGCGGCTGGGACTGGCGGACGCCCCTATGGTCTATGCCTTCTGCCGGGCAAACACCCGGTACTACGCCTATTGCGGCGCGGAGGTCACCCTCGAGCTGGTGGAGCATGACCTGACCGCCGTTCCGCCGGGCGTCTCGGGGGAGCAGCATTATTATCTGGGCTTTTTTGCGCAGGGCGCGTTGACCGCCGTCATGGATCTGATCGCGGGCTGCCCCGGCGGCGATGATATATCTTTAGGCTTTTTTATGATGCACAGCGCCTCTCAGGGCGCAGGCACCGGCAGCCGGATCGTCTCGGAGGCGCTGGCCGCCCTGCGGGCGCAGGGCTTCCGGCGGTGCATATTGGGGATGGACAGGGACAACCCTCAGTCCACCCATTTCTGGCGGAAAAACGGCTTCCGAGTGGTGCGGGAGCTGCCGCAGGACGAAGGCGTTATTCAGGTGGCGGAGAGACTTCTGACGGAATGAACCGCCCCGCGCCCTCTGCAAACCATAAGCCCCCGGCCATCGGCCGGGGGCTTATGGTTTATTCCGCGCTTTCAATGGTGCCGCCGCCCAGCACCTCGTCTCCGTCGTACAGCACTACGGCCTGCCCGGCGGTGACGGCCCGCTGGGGCTGGTCAAATACCACCCGCACGCCGCCGTCCTCCAGCGGATAGGCGGTGCAGGGCGCGTCCACGTGCTGGCTGTACCGGGCCTTGGCGGTGCAGCGCACCGGCGCCGCCGGTACGGCTCCGGCGATCCAATTGACACGGGAGGCCGTCAGCGTACTGGTGAACAGGTCGGCGTCGTCCCCCAGCAGGATGGTGTTGTCCGCACCGTTCTTCCGCACCACGTAGACGTGCTTCCCGGCGGCGACGCCCAGCCCCTTCCGTTGGCCGCTGGTGTAGCAGGGCAGTCCCTTGTGGCGGCCCAGCACATGGCCGTCCTTATCCACAAAGTCTCCCGGCGTCAGGGCCGCGCCGTGCTGCCGCAGGAAGCGCACATAGTCGCCGTCGGGGATGAAGCAGATGTCCTGGCTGTCGGACTTGTCCGCCACGTTCAGCCCCGCCTGCCGTGCCTCCTGCCGGATGGTGTCCTTGTCGAATTCTCCCACCGGCAGCAGCAGATGAGCCAGCTGGAACTGGGTGAGCTGATAGAGCACGTAGCTCTGATCCTTCCGCCGGTCGCGGCCCCGCAGCAGCCGCCAGCGGCCCGCCGCCTCATCGTAGTCCACCCTGGCATAGTGCCCCGTGGCCAGATAGTCGTAGCCCAGCTCCAGCGCCCGGTCCAGCAGCGCGCCGAACTTCAGCTCCCGGTTGCAGTCGATGCAGGGGTTGGGTGTCCGGCCCGCGCAGTACTCGTCCACGAATTTCTGCATGACGCAGCGGGAGAACCGCTCCGTCTCATCCAGCAGATGGAACTCCATGCCCAGCCGCTGCGCCACGGCACGGGCGTCCTCGGCGTTCTGGGCCGACAGGCGGTCCACCTCGGGATCGCGGTACAGGCGGAGCATGGCCCCGCCGCAGGTATAGCCCTGCGCCTGCAGCAGCGCGGCGGCGGTGGAGCTGTCCACCCCGCCGGACATGGCGATGAGTACGCGCTTGTTGTTCATCATGCACCTCTATAAGTAGAAATTGTGTATAAACCGGCAATATCTGGGCATGATAGCCCTATAAAAAAGCAGCTCCCCCGCGCCGGGCGGAGGAGTTGCGATAACCGCAGATAAGCCCCGCCGTCGGGGGATCGTCTCTCTCAGAAGAACCATGGTCCTATTCGTCGGAATGTCTCTGTAAAAACGCCTCAAAGGACAGGCCGTCCGCCAGCCCCACCAGCGCGGGCTGAAAGCCTCCGGCGTAGTCAAAGGTCACATCCTCCACCACGTCGCCCATAGTCTCGTCCGGCAGCGCCAGCGTCACGGTGGTGCCCTGCCCCTCCTTGCTGTCCAGCAGAAGCCGCCCGCCGTGGCCCTCCGCGATGCGGCGGCAAAGCGGCAGACCCAATCCCAGTCCGCTGGGCAGCACGGCCAGCCGTTCCGGGTGGAGGTAGCCGTCAAACACCGTCTCCATATCCCCGGCGGGGATACCGCAGCCGGTGTCTGCCACCACCAGCAGCACCTGCTTGTGCCCGAACCGCAGGGACACGGTGACAGTCCCGCCGTCCGGCGTGAATTTCAGAGCGTTGGACAGCAGGTTCCACACCGCCTGCTCCAGACAGTCCCGGTGGATAGCCACTGTGTGGTGCTCCGCGCTGCACTGGAACGTCAGTGTTACGCTGCGCAGGGCGAACAGCGGCTCCGCCTGCCGGCACAGCCCGGCCAGCCACTCCACCACGTCGGTATTCTCCTTCAGCAGAAGCTCATCCGACAGCAGCATGGGCGCGTTGGACAGGTTGTTGGCCAGCCGCAGCAGCGAGTAGTAGTTTCGGTTCAGCAGGGCCGCGTCCCGGTCCAGGACGGCGTCCCGGTCCCGCCTGTCGGGTGGCGCCAGACGGCTGACCGCAATGTGCATCCCGCCCAGCGCCGTCCGGAGCTGGGCTGCCACATGGAGCAGCACCTCATTGAGCAGCCGCTCACGCATCGGCTGGTCCCGCCGCTCAGGGCGTCCCAGTCGTTCCGGTGCGTTGTTTTTCCGGGGGCTTTCCGGTATCATACGCACCCTCCTCTCTGGACGTAGTGTGTGTCTTGTGGTGCCAACGCGATACATCCAGTTACCGGTTGGTAGACCACACTATACCAAAGGGTCAGAGAAAAAACAAGGTTTTTTATTATTTTTTGCCGAAATAGAAATTTTTTCAAAAAAGGGGTTGCATTTTTCAAAATAATGCATATAATACTAAACATACCATACATTTGATATATTCCATCAGAGAGGAAGTCTTGATTTATGAGCATTAAAGTCGGTATCAATGGTTTCGGCCGTATCGGCCGTATGGTCATGCGCTGCTGCGTCAACCACCCCGAGATCGAGATCGTGGGCATCAACGATCTGTGTCCCGCTGATTATCTGGCCTATATGCTGAAATATGACACCATGCACGGCAAGTTCACCGGCGAGATCGGCAGCGCCGAGAACGCCATCATCGTCAACGGCAAGTCCATCCCCGTGTTTGCCGAGCGTGACCCCGCCAACCTGCCCTGGGCCAAGGTGGGCGCCGAGTATGTCATCGAGTCCACCGGTCTGTTCCTGACCAAGGAGAAGGCCGCCGGCCACATCGCCGCCGGTGCCAAGCACGTGGTGATGTCCGCCCCCTCCAAGGACGATACCCCCATGTTCGTCATGGGCGTCAACCAGGACACCTATACCTCTGATATGCAGTTCGTCTCCAATGCCAGCTGCACCACCAACTGCCTGGCTCCCATCGCCAAGGTGCTGCACGACAACTTCGGTATTGCCGACGGTCTGATGACCACCGTGCACTCCACCACTGCCACCCAGAAGACGGTGGACGGTGTGTCCCTGAAGGACTGGCGCGGCGGCCGTGCCGCCTCCGGCAACATCATCCCCAGCTCCACCGGCGCCGCCAAGGCCGTGGGCAAGGTCATCCCCAGCCTGAACGGCAAGCTGACCGGTATGTCCATGCGCGTTCCCACGCTGGACGTGTCCGTGGTGGACCTGACCGTGAACCTGAGCAAGCCCGCCACCTATGACGAGATCTGCGCCGCCATGAAGAAGGCCAGCGAGAACGAGCTGAAGGGCATTCTGGATTACACCGACGAGGCCGTTGTGTCCTCCGACTTCCTGGGCAACACCCACACCTCCATTTTCGACGCCAAGGCCGGCATCGCCCTGACCGACACCTTTGTGAAGGTAGTCAGCTGGTACGACAACGAGATCGGCTACTCCGACAAGATCCTGTGCCTCATCGAGCATATGCACAGCGTCGACCACAAGTAAAAAACGCCAACATCCTTTCAAAAAGGTTTTCCTTCTTTTTTGTTCCGGAAACAGCGCCGTCCCGCCGGGACGGCGCTGTTTCTATCCATCGTTCACTTGAAATCGCTGAATCACAAGAGTTTTATCAAAAATAGGACTATCTTTCCGCAGATTTGTATGGTACAATAGGTACAACTCAGAGGAGAGGGAAAGGGATCCCCAACATGGAACAGAATCCGATCTTGCACGCAAAGCTGTCGATGGACAGCGACATTCCCCTGTATGCCCAGCTGGTGGGCATCATCAAGCGCAACATCTCCACCGGCGCGCTGTCCGTGGGCGACCTGCTGCCCAGCGAGGCCGAGCTGTGCCGCTGGATGAATATCAGCCGCAACACCGTGCGTCAGGCTATTGGCGAGCTGGAGGACGAGGGACTGGTGGTCCGCAAGCGGGGCCGCGGCACCTTTGTGGCCGACCCGTCCACCAACCGCCGCGGCGTGCGCTACTCCTTCACCACCGAGGTATCCTCGCTGGGCAAGGTGCCGTCCTCTACCCTGATCGACTTCGACGTGGTGGTGCCCGGTCAGGCCATCTGCGAAAAGATGGAGCTGCGGGAGGGCACGCCGGTGTACTGCTTTACCCGCGTGCGCAACGTGGACGGCGAGCCGCTGATCCTGGAGACCAGCTACTATCCCCAGTACATCTATCCCCACCTGACACGGGACATGCTCCAGACCCACAGCTTTTACAGCCTGCTGTACCATGTGGGTATCGTGCCCTTTGCCGCCGACGAGTGCTACGAGGCGGTGGTGCTGGACAGCGAAAAGGCCAAGCTGTTGGGTGTGGGGGGCGGCAGCTGCGCGTTCTATCACCAGCGGCGTACCCGCACCGAGGACGGCCGCATCTACGAGTACACCAGAAGCTACATCCGGGGCGACCGGGTGCGTCTGGACGTACACATGCAGAAAAGCGGCATGAACTTCGTGCGCACCATTGACTGACGGATACATATAAAAGGAAGGCCCCGGCTGAAGCCGGGGCCTTCCTTTTATATGCCGCTTTACAGGGCGGCGGCGCCGATGATGCCCGCCTCATTGCCCAGCTTTGCTGCCTGTATGACCGGCTGGGGCCGCTCCTCGCCGCCGAAGCAGTTGGCGGCTACATAGCGGCGGATGGGCGCCAGCAGGCGCTCCCCCTGACGGCTGATGCCGCCGCCGATGAGCACCATCTCCGGCGACAGGATGTTCACCAGATTGGTGACGCCGGCGGCCACATAGACGTAGTACCGCTCCAGCACCGCCTGTGCCGCGGCGTCGCCCGCGTCGGCGGCGTCGAAGACATCCCGGCCTGTCAGCGCGGTGTATCGGTTCAGCAGGGACTCCGGGTGCACGGCGGCAGCCTCCCTGCCCTGCCGGATCAGTGCCGTGGCGGAGGCGTAGGCCTCCCAGCAGCCCCGGCGTCCGCAGGTGCAGGGCGCGCCATCCAGCACAAGGATGCTGTGGCCCACCTCGCCGCCGGCGCCGCCCAGTCCGGACACGATCTTTCCGTCCACGATGATGCCGCCGCCCACGCCGGTGCCCAGCGTGACCAGCACCATGCTGCGGCAGCTGACAGCGGCCCCGGCCACCACCTCCGCCAGCGCGGCGCAGTTGGCGTCGTTGCTCAGGCGGGCGGGCAGGCCGAAATGCTCCGTCAGCATGCGGCACACCGGCACATTGAACCAGTTCAGGTTATACGCGCAGACCACCACGCCCCGCTCCGGGTCGCAGGTGCCGGGAGCGCCCACGCCGATGGAGGCGCAGTCCCGGACGGTGAGGCCCGCCTTGTCCAGCGCCAACTCCACGGCACGGCACATATCTGCCACCACCTGCTCCGCCGGGCGGTGTGCGCCGGCGGGCACGCTGGCCTCCGCCGCGATTTGGTGGCGGTCGTCCACCACGCCTACGGCGATGTTGGTGCCGCCCAGATCAATGCCGATGCGATACATACGGATACTCCCTTTCCTCGTGTATGATAGCGGAAAAACGGGGCGGGCAGACTGCCCGCCCCGCAAAGGTACGCTTGCTCAGAAGTGGGTGACGAAATCGCTGTTCACCGCCACCGTGCGGCTGATGTTGGAGGAATTGATGCTGGCGAAGATGGTGCGCATCACCGTCAGCGCCTCCCGGCCGGAAACCTCCGGCTCGCGGTCATGTACCAGCGCATCCACAAACTCGTCGATGACGCCGGTGCCGTTGTGGGGCACGTCCAGGTTATAGCTGGTGCGGTTGCCCTCCATATCGCTGACGATGATGGGGGAGGACGGCTCGCTGTAAATCAGCATGATGCCCTTGGTGCCGTACAGGCAGGTGGACTGGCACTCGTGGCCGTAGATGGTCCAGCTGGCCGCCATGGTGCCCAGCGCGCCGCCGGACATCCGCAGGATGCACAGGGCGTTGTCATCCACGCCGATGAGCTGGCCCTCGTTGTCCCGCTTGTTCAGCGTCACCACCTTGGCGGTGGTCTCGATGACCTTCTGGCCCAGCAGGTACTGGAGCAGATCCACCTTGTGGATGCCCATATCGGACAGCGCGCCCAGCGCCGCCTTGTTCTTGTCGAAGAACCAGGTGCCCTCGTCCACGGACCAGCCCTCGGGACCGGCATTGCCCAGCACGGCGCGGAACGTGATGACGTCGCCGATAACGCCGCGGTCCAGCAGCTGCTTGGCCCGGCGGTGTACCGGATCGAAGCGCATGTTGTGACCGATCATCAGGTGCCTGCCGTTGCGCTCGGCGGCGGCCACCATGGACTCGCACTCCGCCAGTGTCACGGCCATGGGCTTTTCGCACAGCACATGCTTGCCGGCGTACAGCGCCGCGGTGGAGATCTCCGCATGGCTGCGGTTCTCCACGCAGATGGACACCGCGTCGATGTCGTCGCGGTTCAGCAGGTCGAAATAGGTGTCGCAGACATCGCCGCCGTACTTGGCGGCCATCTCCTCGGCACGGGCACGGTTCTTGTCGTAATAGGCCACGACCTCCGCATTGGGATTGGCTGCATACTCGGGCAGATGGCGCACCTGTGCGATCTTGCCGCAGCCGATGATACCAACTCGAATCATAGAAAAGCTCCTCCTCTACCATTGTCCACTGATGGTACTCTATTCTCGTTTAAATTATAACAAATTCAAGGGCGGGTGAAAAGCCTTTTTTTCACGATTCTGAAAATTTACCCCAGACGCAGGGCGACGGTGAGGGCGCAGCCTCTCTCCCGGATGTGATCCAGCACCACGCCCTCCGGCAGAGCCAGACGGCTCAGGGCCAGCAGGGGGCCTTTGCCCGTCAGCTTGAACAGGGCCTCCTTGGCTGTCCATGTTTCCCAGAAGCGGGCGCAGTCGCCGTCATCGCCCACCCGGATATAGGCCATCTCCGGCTCGGAGCAGACCCGGCGCATGAATTTCTCATCAGTGGAACGGATCACCTCCACATCCACACCCACCGGCACAGCGGCGGCGGCGCAGACGGCGTAAGGCCCGGAGTGGCTGACGGAGACGTACACGCCCTCGGCGTCCACGGCGGGCTTGCCGGTGTCGTCCCAGCCCAGGGGTACCGCCTCCTCACCGCAGCCGAGACGTGCCGCCAGCACCCGGCGGGCCAGCAGCTCGCCGGCCACGGTGCGCTTGCGGTCGTCCTCACCGGCAATGTCGCTGACGCGGCGGCGCCGCTCCTCATCCATCATGGCCACGGTGCGGGCCATGGCCGTCTCGTCCAGCTGGCGGATATCGTACCAAAGCAGTTCCATTTTCCCAGTCCTCCCCTGTATGTTTATTTCTGAGGCGAGTATAGCACATCCTCTGGCAGGATGCCAGTATTTTATGCGCTTGCTTTTCTGAAAAGAAAGCGGTACACTGGAACTGTGTGAATGCTCGTGCTCAGGAGGAGCGAATATGGTTTCTATTGTAGAAGTAACGACCAAGGCGCAGCTGCGCCGTTTTGTAGATTACCCCAATCAGCTGTATAAGGACATGCCGCAGTTCGTGCCGGCCACCTACGGCGACGATCTGGCGGACTGGGATCGCAGCAAGAACCCGGCCTTTTCCTACTGCGACGCCCGCTGCTGGCTGGCGGAGCGGGACGGGGAGATCGTGGGGCGCATCGGCGCTATACGCAGCCGCAAGGCCAATGAGAAGTGGGGTACCAACCGGATGCGGTTCACCCAGGTGGACTTCATCGACGACCCGGAGGTGTCCGCCGCCCTGTTCGCCACCGTGGAGGACTGGGCGCGGGAGCTGGGCTGCACGGCGGTCCACGGCCCGCTGGGCTTTACCGATATGGACCGGGAGGGCATGCTGGTGGAGGGCTTCGACCGCCGCAGCTGCTTTTTCACTTATTATAACTACCCCTACTACATCGACCACATGGCCGCGCTGGGCTATGTGAAGGACGTGGACTGGATCGAGGAGCTCATCACCGTCCCCACGGATGAGAAGATCATCCAGCGGTGGGAGAAGCTGTCGGACTTCGTGCTCAAGCGCAACCACCTGCACATCGTGGAGCCGAAGAACCGGCTGGCGTATCTGCCGCTGCTGAAGCCGTTCTTCGACTTGGTGAACGTGGCCTACGCCCCGCTGTACGGCACAGTGGACCTGACGGAGCAGCAGATCAGGAAATACTCCGCCAAGTTCGCGCCCCTCATCAACCCCAACACCACCTGCTTCGTCATGGACAAGAACGACCGGATGATTGCCTTCGGCGTGGGCGCGCCCAGTCTGGCGGTGGCCATGCAGAAGCACCGGGGACGCCTGTTCCCTACCGGCTGGATCGACGTGCTGAAGGCGTTCCGGAAGAACGACACGGTGGATCTGCTGCTCATCGCCGTCCACCCGGACTATCAGGCCAGGGGCGTCAACGCCGTCATCCTCAGCAAGACCATGAAGGGCTGCCTGAAAATGGGCATCAAGCAGGCGGAGACCGGCCCCATGCTGGAGCTGAACGACAAGGTGCAGTCCCAGTGGAAGGACTTCCAGACGGAACAGCACAAGCGCCGCCGCTGCTTCATCAAGGAGCTGACCCCCGCTCCCGCCCTGGCAGAGACGGAGGACGCTCCCGCCGGCGCCGCCGTATAACGCACAGAAAAAGCGTCCGCGCACACCGTGCGCGGACGCTTTTTTGCTCTTTTTACAAGCCGTATACCTCGGTGAACTTCTTCTCCAGATAGGCCACATAGCAGTCGGGGTCGAATTTCCCACAGACCGACTCGAACAGGGCCACGGGATCCTTCAGGCAGCCGTACTTCCAGATCTTCTCCTCCAGCCAGTTATTGATGGGGGTCAGATCGCCGGAGCGCACCACGGCGTCCACGTCCAGGTCTTTGGACATCTCCTTGAGATACTGGGCGCCGTAGGCCGAGCCGATGGCGTAGGACGGGAAGTAGCCGATGTTGCCGTTGGCCCAGTGGGAGTCCTGCAGCACGCCCTGCCGGTCGCTGGGGACGTCCACGCCCAGATACTCCTTGTACAGCCGGTTCCACTCGGCGGGCAGGTCGCGGGCGGTGAGGGTGCCGTCGAACATCCGCTTCTCCAGCTCGTAGCGCACCATGATGTGCAGGCAGTACGTCAGCTCGTCGGCCTCCGTGCGGATGAGGGACGGCTCGGACTTGTTGATCATACGGTAGAAGTCATCCTCCATCACATTGTCCAGACGGGGGGCGAAATGCGTCTTCAGCCACGGGTAGATGACGGAGCAGAACGCCCGGCTGCGGCCGATGATGTTCTCATAGAACCGGGACTGGCTCTCGTGGATGCCCATGGACACGCCGTTGCCCAGATTGCTGCGGGCCAGCTCCCGGCCGGTGTGCAGCTCGTACAGGGCGTGGCCGCCCTCGTGCACCACGGAGTACAGGGACGAGGCCACCATGTCGGCGTGGTAGTGGGTGGTGATGCGCACATCGTCGCGGGAGAAGTTGATGGTGAAGGGGTGCTCCGTCTCGCCGATGATGCAGTGGTTCCTGTCGATGCCCATGACGTCCATGACGAAGTCGGAGAACTCCCGCTGGATGGGGATGGGGAAATCGGCGCGGAGCGGCGTGTCGTCCACCCGGTCGGCGTGGGCGGTGACCTTTTGGATCAGGGGCACCAGCTTCTGCCGCAGGGCGGCGAAGAATGTGTCGCAGGCGGCGGTGGTCAAGCCCCGCTCATAGTTGTCCAGCAGCGTCTCGTAGGGGGCCTTGTCCGGCTCCCAGTACAGGGCGAAGCGCTTCAGTGTGTCGAACATCTCCTGCAGATACGGCTCGAACAGGGCGAAGTCATTTGTCTCCTTGGCGGTCTGCCACACGTCGTCTGCTTTGATCGACAGCCGCTGGTAGGCCACGAATTCCTCCTCCGGGATGCGGCGGGTGCGGTCATAGTCCCTCCAGTACTCCTCCACCTTCCGGCGGGTAACGCTGTCCAGCTCCTCCCGGGCGGCCATCAGCGTTTCCAGCATCTCCACGGTGTCCGCCGCGGTGGTCAGCTGATAGTCGATGCGGCTCAGCTCACCGGTAGTATCGCCCCGGACGGCGGCAGCGCCCTTGGGCGCCGCGGTGACGCCGTCGTAGTACAAAAGGCCCATGGCGTGTCTCAGCGCAAAGCTGGTCTGTTCATAGCTTTTCAGCTTTTCCAGTGCTTCGGTAACGGTCATGCTCGTACCTCCTGTTTATAGTTGAAATGATTATACCATCCCCGGCCGAAAGACACAAGCGGGCAAAATGTATACAGATTTTTAATAGACGGCAGGCGGAAAACATGGTAAGATAGGTACAGTATCTGTCGGAAAGGACGGAGGTCGCCATGGATCTGAACAAAAAGACAATGCAGCGCATCCTGCTGCTCATCGCCTTTGCGGTGCTGCTGTTCTGGGGCCTGTACAACATCTCAGCCATCGGAAGGGTGTTTTCCGGTCTGTTTTCCCTGCTGTCCCCCCTGCTCATCGGCATCTGCATCGCCTTTGTGCTGAACCTGATGATGGCGGCGCTGGAGCGGCTGTGGGACCGGGCGCTGACCAGGTGGGACAGCCCGTGGAACCGTAAGCTGAAGCGGCCCGTCTGCCTGACGCTGACCATGGTGCTGTTTCTGGGCATCATCTTCGCCATCTTCTTCATCCTCATCCCCCGGCTGGAGGAGGCGGGCGCCACCATGGCGGCCAACATCCCCACCTATGTGGCCCAGATCCAGGCGTGGTGGACGAATCTCAGTGATTTCGCGGCGGAGCACGGTGTGACCCTGCCGGAGTTGTCCCTCAACGCGGAGAATGTGAAGGAGACCATTACCAGCTTCCTGCAGGAGAAGGGCGACAGCGTGGTGAATACCACCCTGAACATCACCACCTCCATCGTGGGGGCGCTGGTGAACTTCCTTTTGGCGCTGGTGTTCTCCCTGTACCTGCTGGCGCAGAAGGAGACGCTCATCGCCCAGTCCAAGCGGCTGCTGCACCGCATCCTGCCCCGGAAGGCTGCCGACCGTCTGCTGTCGCTGCTGAGTCTTACCAACAACGCCTTCTCCAGCTTCGTCACCGGCCAGGTGACAGAGGCGTTCATCCTGGGCACCCTGTGCTGCCTGGGCATGCTGATCCTGCGCCTGCCCTACGCCCTGCCGGTGTCGGTGATCATTGCGTCGCTGTCGCTGATCCCCATTTTCGGCGCGTGGATCGGCGCGGCCACCGGCGCGTTCCTCATCGTATTCCAAAGCCCCATCAAGGCTCTGACGTTTCTGATCTTCCTGCTGATCCTCCAGCAGGTGGAGGGCAACCTCATCTACCCCAAGGTGGTGGGCAAGTCCGTGGGCCTGCCGGGCCTGTGGGTGCTGGCGGCCGTCACCATCGGCGGCGGCGCCTTCGGCGTGCTGGGCATGCTGCTGGGCGTGCCGGTGTGCTCCGTTATCTACACGCTGCTGCAGACCTACATCCGCTCCAAGCCGCCGGAGGAACTGACCAGATAGACCGTACATCCAAAAGCGCCCTTTGACAGGGCGCTTTTTTCTGTCAGGAGTTCACAAATAATTAAAATAGCCCCTATTGACATTATATGGGGAGGGTGGTAAACTGCGTTTAGCACTCGAAAAGCAGGAGTGCTAAACGGAGAAAGCTATGGAATTGACAGACCGCAAAAAGCAAATATTGAAGATCGTGGTGGAAAGCTACATCAACACTGCCGAGCCGGTTGGCTCCAAGGCCATCGTGGAACAGATGCCCGGCAAGATCAGCTCCGCCACCATCCGCAACGAGCTGGCGGATCTGGTGGAAATGGGCTATCTGGAGCAGCCCCACACCTCTGCGGGACGTGTGCCGTCGGCCAAGGGCTACCGGCTGTACGTCAACGAGCTGATGGAGCGCAAGGCCCTGTCGCCGGAGGAAACGGCAAAGATCAACGATGCCCTGTCCGGCCAGATGAAGCAGGTGGATCAGGTCATCAGCCAGGCCGGACAGATGGTGTCCAGCTTCGTGGGCTACCCCACCTACACTGTGGCCGATCACCGCACCGCCGCTACCGTGCAGCGGTTCGAGCTGATCTCCGTGGACGCGGGCAGCTTCATCGCCGTGGTGATGCTGTCGGACAGCCGGGTCAAAAGCCAGCTGATGCAGCTGGAGCTGCCGGTGGATGCCGACACGCTGCCCCAGTTGAGCCACCTGCTGAACACCCACTTCACCGGCGTGGGGCCGGAGAAGATGAATGCCACGCTGATGAGCCTGTCCGAGCAGGTGTCCGGCCAGTGGTTCCTGCTTTTGAACCGCGTGACGGAATATGCCTGCACGCTGCTGGAGGAATCCCAGCACCAGCAGGTGTTCACCAACGGCGCCAGCCAGCTCCTGAAGTTCCCGGAGTTCCGGGACATCGACAAGGCCCACGACCTCATGAGCTTCATGGTGGACAATAAGGAGGATCTCCCGGTGCCGCAGAGCGACGCGCCCATGCAGATCCTCATCGGGCCGGAGAACGTCAACGACGCCCTGAAGGAGAGCAGCGTGGTCATCGCCAGCTATGACATCGGCGACAACATGCGGGGCCTTGTGGGCGTGGTAGGCCCCACCCGTATGGACTACGCCGCCGTGGCGGCAAGGCTCAGCTACTTTGCCGAGAGCCTGAGCCGCATGTTTGGTAAAAAACAGCTACCGGAGGATACACAATGAGCGAAAAGGATAAGAAGGAACAGACCGCGCCGGCTGAGGAAACGGCGCAGGAGACGGCGGAGCAGACCGCCGCGCCCGCTGAGGAGGCGGCGCGGGAGGAGACGTTCACCGTCACCAAGTCCCAGATGGAGCAGATGGAGCAGCTGGCCAAGGTGCTGGCGGACGCCAATGACAAATACCTCCGTCTGGCGGCGGAATACGATAATTACCGCAAGCGCACTACCCGGGAAAAGGAGAATGTCTACGGCACGGCCAAGGCCGACACCATCAAGCCGTTTCTGGCGGTGCTGGACAATCTGGAGCGCGGCGTGCAGCAGTTCGAGGAGGGCGACGGCCACCGGCAGGGGCTGGAAATGATCTGCAAGCAGTTCATCGACGTGCTGGGCCAGATGGGCGTCACCGAGATCCCGGCGCTGGGTCAGCCCTTTGACCCGGAGAAGCACAACGCCGTGATGCATACAGAGGACGAGGCCGCCGGCGAGAACACCATTGTGGAGGTGTTCCAGAAGGGGTTCATGCTGGGCGACAAGGTACTGCGTTTCGCCATGGTCAAAGTGGCGAACTGAAAGGAGCTTTACAAATGGAAGGCAAGAAGCTGTACAAGAGCAATACGGACAAAAAGATCGCCGGTGTCTGCGGCGGCATCGCGGAGTATTTCAACATCGACTCCACGCTGGTGCGTCTGGGCTGGGTGGTGTTCAGTCTGCTGGGCGGCAGCGGTCTGCTGGCGTATATCATCGCGGCGATCATCATGCCCGACCGTCCCTATTAAATCTGTGAATAAATAAAATTAAGATAAACATTTCAGGAGGCAATCATTATGTCTAAAGTTATCGGTATCGACCTTGGTACGACCAATTCCTGCGTAGCCGTGATGGAAGGCGGCGAGGCAGTCGTTATCCCCAACGCGGAGGGCAACCGCACCACCCCGTCCGTGGTGGCCTTCAGCAAGACCGGCGAGCGTATGGTGGGTCAGGTGGCAAAGCGTCAGGCCATCACCAACCCCGAGCGCACCATCTCCTCCATCAAGCGTGAGATGGGCACCGACCACCGCGTCACCATCGACGGCAAGAGCTACACGCCCCAGGAGATCAGTGCCATGATCCTGCAGAAGCTGAAGGCGGACGCCGAGGCATATCTGGGCAGCCCCGTCACCGAGGCGGTCATCACCGTCCCCGCCTACTTCACCGACTCTCAGCGTCAGGCCACCAAGGACGCCGGCAAGATCGCCGGCCTGGACGTGAAGCGTATCATCAACGAGCCTACCGCCGCCGCGCTGGCCTACGGTGTGGATAAGGAACAGGCCCAGAAGATCATGGTCTACGATCTGGGCGGCGGCACCTTCGATGTGTCCATTCTGGAGATCGACGACGGCGTCATCGAGGTGCTGGCCACCGCCGGCAACAACCGCCTGGGCGGCGACGACTTCGACCAGTGCATCATGAAGTATCTGGTCAGCGAGTTCAAGCGCACCGACGGCATTGACCTCAGCGGCGACAAGGTGGCCATGCAGCGCCTGAAGGAGGCCGCCGAGAAGGCCAAGATCGAGCTGTCCGGCGTCACCACCAGCAATATCAACCTGCCCTATATCACCGCCGATGCCACCGGCCCCAAGCATCTGGACGTGACGCTGACCCGCGCCAAGTTCAACGAGCTCACCGGCCATCTGGTGGACGCCACCATGGGGCCTGTGCGTCAGGCCATGTCCGATGCCGGCCTGAAGCCCTCCGACCTGGCCAAGGTGCTGATGGTGGGCGGCTCCAGCCGTATCCCCGCCGTGGTGGAGGCCGTGAAGAACTTCACCGGCTCCGAGCCGTTCAAGGGCATCAACCCCGATGAGTGCGTGGCCATGGGCGCCGCCCTGCAGGCCGGCGTGCTCACCGGCGATGTCAAGGGCCTGCTGCTGCTGGACGTCACCCCCCTGTCCCTGGGCATCGAGACTATGGGCGGTGTGTGCACCCGCCTCATCGAGCGCAACACCACCATCCCCGTCAAGAAGAGCCAGATCTTCTCCACCGCCGCCGACAACCAGACCTCCGTGGAGGTCAACGTGCTGCAGGGCGAGCGTGAGATGGCTGCCGCCAACAAGAGCCTGGGCCGCTTCCATCTGGACGGCATCGCCCCGGCCCGCCGCGGTGTGCCGCAGATCGAGGTGACCTTCGACATCGACGCCAACGGCATCGTCAACGTGTCCGCCAAGGACCTGGGCACCGGCAACGCCCAGCACATCACCATCACCTCCTCCTCCAACATGAGCAAGGAGGACATCGAGAAGGCCGTCAAGGAGGCTGAGCAGTATGCCGCCGAGGACGCCAAGATCAAGGAGAAGGTGGAGATCCGCAACCAGGCCGATCAGCTGGTCTATCAGGCGGAAAAGACCCTCAGCGAGGTGGGCGACAAGGTGCCTGAGAGCGAGAAGGCGCCTGTGCAGGCCGGTCTGGATAAGCTGAAGGAGACGCTGAAGGGCGAGGATACCGACGCCATCAAGGCCGCCACCGAGGAGCTGACCCAGCTGTTCTACAAGATGAGCGAGAAGCTGTACCAGCAGGCGGCGCCTCAGGGCGACCCCAACATGGGCGGCCAGCCCGGCGGCGACCCCAACGGCGGCCAGCAGTACTACGACGCCGACTATAAGGTAGTCGATGACGACGACCAGAACAAGTAAGGCAAATATATCCCACAATAAGGGGCAGGAGGTACCTGTCCCTTGTTGTGGTGTTATCACCCCTTTGAGTGGAGAGAAGTGCGATGGCAGAAAACAAACGAGATTATTATGAGGTCCTGGGCGTCAGCAAGGGCGCTTCGGAGGACGAGATCAAAAAAGCATATAAGAAGCTGGCCCGCAAGTACCACCCGGATATGAATCCCGGCGACAAGGAGGCCGAGGAGAAGTTCAAGGAGGTCAACGAGGCCAACGAGGTGCTGTCCGACCCGGAGAAGAAGGCGCGGTACGACCAGTTCGGCTTTGCCGGTGTGGACCCCAGCTACGGCGCGGGCGGCCCCGGTGGAGCCGGCGGCTTCGGCGGCGGCTTCGGCGGCGGCTTCGACTTCGGCGATCTGGGCGACATCTTCGGCAGCTTTTTCGGCGGCGGCTTCGGCGGCGGGCAGACCCGCCGCAACGGCCCCCAGCGGGGCGAGAGCATCCGGGCCAGCGTGTCCGTGACGTTCACCGAGGCGGCCTTCGGCTGTGAGAAGGAGGTCACCATCGAGCGCAGCGAGCAGTGCCCCACCTGTAAGGGCAACGGCTGCGCCCCCGGCACCACACCGGAGATCTGCCCCGACTGTCACGGCAGCGGCGTGGTACAGGTGCAGCAGCGCACGCCCATGGGCGTGTTCGCCAGCAGCCGTCCCTGCCAGCGCTGCCGCGGCACCGGCAAGATCATCCATCAGCCCTGTACCGACTGCGGCGGCTCCGGCGCGGTGCGTAAGCGCAAGACCATCAAGGTCAACATCCCCGCCGGCATCGATCACGGCCAGACTATCTCCCTGCGGGGTCAGGGCAATGCCGGCAGGAACGGCGGCCCTGCCGGTGACCTGCTGATCACGGTGATGGTGCGGCCCCACGAGCTGTTCCGCCGTGAGGGCAACGATGTGTTCTGCGAGGCTCCCATCACCTTCAGTCAGGCGGTGCTGGGCGCCACGCTGGAGATCCCCACCATCGACGGTCAGGTGAAGTACGACATCCCCGAGGGCACACAGACCGGCACCGTGTTCCGCCTGCGGGGCAAGGGCATCCCGGTCCTCAACGGCCGCGGCCGCGGCGACCAGTACGTCACCGTCGCCATCGAGACGCCCCGGAACCTGAACCGGGAGCAGAAGGACGCGCTGAAGAAGTTCAGCGAGACGCTGGGCGAGAGCAACTACGAAAAGCGCAAGAGCTTTTTCGGCTTCAATAAGAAGAAATAAGGTGCAGTATGTATCTGGCTGATTATCACACCCATTCCGACAGCTCCCCCGACGGAAAGGAGACCATCGCCCGTCTGGCGGAGGCCGCTCTGGCCCGGGGGCTGGACGAGATCTGCGTCACCGACCATGTGGACACCATCTACTGGGGCAGCAACGCGCCCCGGTGGGACTTTGACTGGGACAAATCGGTCCGTGAGCTGGAGGAGGCCCGGCGCCTGTACGGCGACAGGCTGACCATCCGGCTGGGCGCGGAG
The DNA here is from genome assembly GCA_934591745.1 of uncultured Oscillospiraceae bacterium. Classification (GTDB taxonomy): domain Bacteria; phylum Bacillota; class Clostridia; order Oscillospirales; family Oscillospiraceae; genus Vescimonas. The sequence continues at coordinate 3,088 of CAKTPQ010000008.1, read as the reverse complement.
CTGGGCGAGGCCAACATGGCCTTTGACCGGGCGGAGCACCTGCTGTCCCACGCGCCCAAGCTGGACTTCGTCATCGGATCTGTCCACATGGCCGGAAAAAAATTCGGCTATTTTGACTTTTACTACATTGAAAAAAATACGGAAACGTATTATCATGCACTTATCGACAGTTATCTGGAGGATGTGCTGGAGCTGGCGGAATGGGGAAAGTTCAGCGTGCTGGGCCACCTGACCCTGCCGCTGCGGTACATGAACGAGAATCTGGGCGAGCACATGACCTTCGACGCCCACATGGCGCAGATGGCGGACATTTTCCGCACCATCATCCCCAGGGGACTGGGCATCGAGTGCAACACCAACCGGGGCAATACCCCTCTGCCGGACGCCGGCATCCTGCGGCTGTACCGGCAGATGGGCGGCGAGGTCATCACCCTCGGCTCCGACGCCCACTCCTGCGACATGGTGGGCTGCGCCATCCGGGAGCGGCAGCAGCTGCTGCGGGACTGCGGATTCCGGTATTTTTGCACATTTGAGGGCGGAAAGCCCGTTTTCCGCCGGCTATAAAAGAAAAAGGAGAACACGACCATGAAAATTGCCATCGGCTGCGACCACGGCGGCTACCTGCTGAAGCAGGACATTCTGATCTGGCTGGAGGAGCACGACATCGACTTTGAGGATGTAGGCTGCTTCTCCACGGAGAGCGTGGACTACCCCGTTTACGCGGAAAAGGTGGCGCGGGCCGTGGCCGCCGGGGAGTGTGAAAAAGGCATCGTCATCTGCACCACCGGCATCGGCGTGTCCATGGCCGCCAACAAGGTGGGCGGCGTGCGCTGCGCCCTGTGTACCGACTGCCTGCAGGCGGAGATGACCCGCCGCCATAACGACGCCAACGTGCTGGCGCTGGGCGCTGGCATCACCGGCCCCAATCTGGCCAAGCGTATGGTGGAGATCTTCCTGTCCACGGAGTTCGAGGGCGGACGTCATGCCCGCCGCGTGGCGCTGGTGGACGGCATCCAGCCCTGAGGGAGACGCCTATGGCAACGAAAGGCTACAACAGCTACCGGGGCCGTGTGTCCGCCGGGCGGATCGTGCTGATCGTGGCGCTGGTGCTGATCCTGCTGGGCGCCATCGGCTATCTGGTGGTGCAGAACTATCTGGTCTACGACGAGGCCGGGCAGGTGCATCTGGAGCTGCCCTGGGGCCGCCGCGATGAGCCGCAGGAGCAGACCGACAAGCCGCCGGTGGACGATGTGGACATCGACCGTCTGGAGCCGGAGAGCAAGCTGACGCCGGTGACGGCCCTCCATGCTGCGCGCCTGCCCGACGACTGCCTGTGGTGGGGCGCGGACTATATCATGAACACGCTGGCGCCGGAGGATATGGTGCTGGCCGTGAAGCGCGAGAACGGCGGCATCACCTACGACACGCAGGTGCAGGTGCCGCAGAACGTGGTGGTGGAGCGGGGCCGCCCGCTGGACTGCCTGAAACAGCTGCTGGCCAGCGACCGCTATACGGTGGCGCGCATCTGCTGCTTCGCCGACTCCGCTTATGCCCGAGGCCTGCCGGAAACGGCGCTGGTGCGGGCGGACGACAGCATCTGGTATGACGCCAACGGCGGCGCGTGGCTGGATCCCACGGATCCCGCGGTGCTCAGCTACATCACCTCGCTGGTGAACGAGTGCGCGGCGCTGGGCTTTGACGAGATCCTGCTGGACTGGTTCTGCTACCCGGCGGAGGGTGAGCTGGACGCCATCGCCAACGGCGGCAGCGACCACGCCCAGATCCTGGCGGATTTTGCCCAGAGTCTGCGCAGCAGCCTGCCGGAGGGCGTGGCCCTGTCGGTGACGCTGCGGGGCAGCGGGGACAACACCCTGACGGTGCCCCGGCTGGCGGAGCTGTTCGACCGTATCTACCTCCCCGCAGGGGAGGACGCGGCGGCGGTGCGCCGTCAGCTGCCCGACGGTTACGACCCGGAGACTCGCCTGGTGGTGACGGCGGCGGAAGCCCCAGCCTCCGGCAGCTATGTCATCGGAGGCTGAATCGAATAAAAGGCCATCCGGCGTATGCCGGACGGCCTTTTTCTTGTGTTGACAACAGTGGAAGCTATTGTTATCATGAAAATACGCACACATAAAATGAACACATAGAAAAGGAGATGCTCCCATGAAGCAACTGATTTTCCTGATCATCGCGGTGGTTCTCGCCATTGCCGCAACGGTGCTGGCATTCATCTTCGTTGTACCGGAAAAGCGCCGGGAGAAGCTGAACGCCTTCGGCAAATTCCTGCACGACTTATGCACATTCAAATTCCTCGTGGTGGAAAAGATCCTGCAAGCGCTGTACATCTTCTCCACGGCTTTCATCGTTCTCTACGGCGTGTTTCAGCTGTTCAACGTCCAGAGGGATTACTGGACCGGCGCAAGCAGATGGATGGGCGGTACCGGCCTGCTGTGCATCATCGTGGGACCCATCGCCGTTCGCCTCAGCTATGAGCTGATGATGATGGCTATCCTGCTGGTGAAGAATGTCATCTCCATCAACCGCAAGCTGGCGGACGAGACCGGCAGCGCCGGCGGAGATATGTTTGCCGCCCCCGATGTGGAGGAGCTGAAAAAGGCTATCCAGCGCAAGGAGCCGCAGCCGCAGCCTCCGGTTCAGCCCCAGCCGCCGTACCAGCCCCAGCCAGAACCACAGCCCCCAATTCAGCCCCAGCCGCCGTACCAGCCCCAGCCAGAACCGCAGCCCCCAATTCAGCCCCAGCCCGTTTGGGAGGAGCCTGCCCGTCCCGCTCAGTTCTGTCGTGAGTGCGGCAGCAGACTGGAAAACGGCGTTTGCTCCCAGTGCGGGAAGCCCGCGCAGGAGCAGTAAGCGTCAGCATAGTAAAAAAAGACCGTCCGGCGTATGCCGGACGGTCTTTTTAGCTGCGGATAGATCAGTTGTTGTCGTCGGGACGGGGACGGCGGTACTCCAGTGCCGGCTCCTCGCCGCGCAGTACGCGCCGCGCGCCCTGGGCCAGCGCCAGCAGCTCGTCCTCGCCGGGGTAGACGGTGATGGGGGCGATCCAGCCGACCATCTCGGAGATGGCATC
>CAKTPQ010000007.1 GCA_934591745.1 uncultured Oscillospiraceae bacterium | reverse complement strand
TTGCGAATCGTAATATAGTGGCCGGACAGAATGTAGCCCTTGCCGGGCTCTCCGCTTTCGGAGCAGGCCAGAATGCCTTTTGCCACATCCCGCACATCCACAAAGTCATACCCGCCGCGAACGGCTAAAGGCAGCTTCCCAGCAAGAAAGGATTTTGCCATTGAGGTGAAGCTCCCTCCCTGTATGTCGCCTGGCCCGATGATGCCGGAGGGAAAGACAATGCTGGCATTCAGCCCACGCTCTGCCGCGTCGAAGACCAGTTCGGTTGCGGCCGCCTTGCTCTTTGCGTAATCGCCGTCTACAAGACCCAGGGAGAAGTCACAGCTTTCCGTGATAACGCAGCTCTCTGGTTTTTCCGGTATGGCATGGACGGAGCTGACATGGATTAGCCTTCCCACTTCGTGCGCTAAGCATTACCGGAGGATTCTCCATGTTCCGCCCACATTGACCTGATAGAGTTTCGGGCTGGGTCTGGACGCGACAGAGGCGATACCCGCGCAGTGAATCACACAGGTAGCCGGTCAGTCGGATCTGAAATTTGGGGTCACTGTAGCTGAGTTCCATCAGCTTACTTCTTATGGGTGCCATTCATTTTGAAATCTCCTTTCTTCCGGACAATGAAAAAAGACCGTAACTGCCCCAAAAGGCAATTACGGTCTTCTTGATGTCCTATATTTTTACATACTTCAAGTCTTAGTCAGAACGAAGAAGGAAAACTGACCTCCTTTCTCGCCCGTGCCTGCTCTGCTCCGTCCTTTATGCTTTCACCTAAAGTACAGGTTTATTGTACCGCAGGGAAAGCAGGGCATACAGGCGGAAAGTACTTCTCTTACCACTCTTATCAGGAATACACCCGGCTATTGGAATGTTGTCGGGTATGCCTGTATACATTTCAATAGACTTCTTGATTTTTCTCGCGCGCTGGCGTATACTATCCATCGAAAAGTAGCATGATAATACCAGCAAGTTTTCAATGGAGGTTGGGTCATGGAAATAAAACGAGATCGCTATTTGAAGAAAATCATCTCCTTTATGTGGGATGGTCAGGTGAAGGTGATCACTGGCATCCGCAGATGCGGCAAGTCCTATCTGCTTCGCAATCTGTTCAAGAGTCACCTTCTCAGCGAAGGCGTTGCAGAAGACCACATTCTGTCCTTCGAGCTGGATTCGACCCGTGATATTCGCTATCGCAATCCGTTGGAGCTTGCGGCTCATGTCCGCGAGATCGTGGAACACAGTGCAGGCCAATATTATCTCTTTGTAGACGAGATTCAGATGTCCGACGAGGTTCCGAATCCCTACAATCCGGATGGCAAGAAGGTTACCTTCTACGACGCGCTCAACGATTTGAAGTCCTTATCCAACCTGGACATTTATGTGACCGGCAGCAACTCCAAAATGCTGTCCTCCGATATACTGACTGAGTTCCGGGGACGGAGCGATGAGATCCGTGTGCATCCGCTTTCCTTTGCCGAATACTATTCAGCCGTAGGCGGTGATAAGCAGGATGCCTTTGAGGACTATGCCTTCTACGGCGGTATGCCGCTGATCCTGTCCCGTCCCACGGATGCCGCGAAAATGGCTTATCTGAAATCGCTGTTTTCTGAGGTCTATCTGAAGGACATTGTAGAGCGGAAGAAGATCAAGCGTGAGGATGTGCTGTCCGCGATTCTTGATCTGCTGTGTTCGTCTATCGGCTCTCTGACCAATCCGACGAAGGTTGCAGCCACCATCAACACCGTGCAGAAGCGCAGCGGTGAGAATGTCGTTGCCCTGAACACCGTGAAAGCCTATATGGATCACTTATCGGATTCCTTCCTCTTCACCGAATGCAAGCGCTGGGATGTCAAGGGCAAGAGCTATTTTGACTATCCCAACAAATACTACTGTGAGGACAGCGGACTGCGGAATGCGCGTATCGGCTTCCGCCAGCAGGAAATGACACACATTATGGAGAACATCATTTTCAATGAGCTGATGATCCGCGAATGCGCCGTTGACATCGGCATTGTCTATGGTAATGAGAAAAATGCCAAAGGAAAGGTCGTGCCGGTTGCGCGGGAAATCGACTTCATTGCAACCTCCGGCGGCAAGAAGACCTATATTCAGTCTGCCTACGCGCTGGGAACGGAGGAAAAGGCAATCGCTGAAAACAAGCCTTTTGCGCTGACCGGCGATTCCTTCCCGAAGATCATCGTGCGTCATGACATCCGCAAGCGTTGGTATGACGACAACGGCATTCTCAATATCAGCGTCATCGACTTCCTGCTGGATGATACGCTTGTCTGATGCGCTGCCAGCAAAACTGCTCACCGTGATTGGCTTATTGCCTCATGGTGGGCAGTTTTTTCACAATAAACTACATACCTCTGCTTTCCGCCGCTGGCGTAGGGATGGCAGGTTAGCAGCGTCAGCAGGTCGCGGCCTTGCTGGATTTTAATCATATCCACCTCATGCGGCTGGATGATCTGAATGTCCGATACCGTGTAGGTCAGTGTTTCCCACAGGTTGGTAATGACAACTTCATCGCCCACGGTAAGCTTATCTCCACAAACGCCTCCTGTGAGACTTCATCGTAGTCTGCGATCATATCCGCGCAGCTCAGCGACAAGTGCCGGGGATCGTTTTCCAAGACGTCCGCCAGCGGCGGGATCAAACTGGCCAGCTTGACAGCCTTGCGGATCTCATATTCTGTGACACCGAAGAAATCCGCTACGATTTCACGGGCATTGTACCTTTGGCGATTTTCGCCAGAGGTTTCCGGTGCCGCATTGCGTTGACCATTTCGGTTCTTGGCCTCCAGCATAGCCTTGTATGCTTATGATAGTTGAATCCTTCATAAATAGAAGCTCCCTTCAAAAATGAGACCTGAATCGATCTGCTTGAGATGATCGCCTCCCTTGGGCAGCCACGGTGGATTTCGTATTGCGCAAATACGGCCTATTTCATGTCAGTGAAAATAGGGACAACGCCAGAAACCCTTGTAAAATCAAGGCTTTCCCGTGTTGTCCCTATTATATATCACTCACATGCCCTGTACGATGCCGCCGGTGGTGTCCAGCAGACGCTGGTCCGTCACCTTCAGCAGCAGGTTGCGGGTGGACTGGCTGCCGGGGAACACCCGGACGATCTGCACCGCATATTCTGCCGTGTCATCATCGGAGATGGTAGCCAGAATGGTGGCAGGTCCGGGCTTTACCTGGCGTGCTGCGGCGACAGGAACGGGCGTACCCGCCTGGAGGAAATCAGGGTCCGCCACCGTGCCGAAAATGCCGCCGTCGCTGTTGATGCAGACGGTGCCCACGTCACGCTGGACGGAAAAGTCGCCTTTCAGCTCACCGGGGTCGCCCTTGACACCCTTTTTCACCGCCTTGACCGTTGTTTCCATGATGGAGCCGGAGGCCAGCGGCATCAGCTTGGCCGTGTCCACGTCGGTAATGCCATGGCCCAGTGCGCCGTAACTGCCGGTGGCGGGATCGTAGTACGTCAGCGTGCCGATACCGGCCATACTGTCACGGATCCATGCGCCCAGCTGCCACGCGCCGTCCGTGCCCTGTGTGGGCACAGCGGTGACGGTCAGATCTCTGCCGCTGCGGCGGACGGTCATGACCAGCGGCTCGCAGCCGTTGTCCTGCAGGAGATCGCGTACCTGCTCGGTGGAGGTGATCTTCATGTCACCCATGGAGAGAATAAGGTCTCCTTCCTTCAGGCCGCAGTCCCGGGCGGGACAGAGGCTGCCCTCCGCCAGTCCCACCACCAGCGCGCCGTCGGCAAACAGCTTGATGCCCACGGCCTTGCCCAGCGGGATCACCGTCCGTTCACCGGGTGATGCCCAGACCTGCTGGAGGCAGAGCGAGAGGGAAAATACCAGGGCAAGCAGCCTTGCGGTGCTTTTGCGGAGGCTGCCTGTGCGATGCGTTTCACGCAGTTCATACAAGCGTCTCACCCCTTTGTGGAATTGTCGCCGGCGACAGCGTTACTTTGTGCCGGAACAGGGCGGGACATACCGTGTAAATTCAGGGCGAATTGGCATTGGGGCGCTGGAAAACTTTTCAGCTGTTGTCCCTGCTGATGGGTGCGCGGTACAGAAGGCGCTTGAGCTTTTTGCCGTCAAAGGGGATGAGCGGATAGAGGTAGCCCTTCCCTACCAACGGCTTTGTGGTGGCCATCAGCACCAGCATGCCCACCACACCGGCAATGAAGCCCCACAGGTCGAAAAGCCAGATGAGGATCAGCAGCAGCATACGGCACAGCTTGGTAGCGTAGCCCATCTCATAGCTGTGCTGGGCATAGTTGGCGATGGCCACGAAAGCCATGTACACCAGCACCTCCGGTACCAGCCAGCGGGCCTGTACAGCGAAATCACCCAGTATCAAGGCGCCGATCATGCTGAAGGAGTTGCTCAGCACGTCCGGCGTGTTCAGCGACGCCAGCTTCAGCACATCGATGATCAGCTCCACCAGCAGGAGCTGGATGATGAGCGGGACGAAATATTCATCCTGGATCAGCAGAAAATGCAGGTTTTCGTGGAGCGTATCAGGATTTTTTACCAGCAGGTACCAAACCGGCGTGACGAACACCGTCAGCAGCAGCACCACCATGCGGACGATCTGGAGGTACGAGCCGATAAGAGGTGGAAAGTAGTAGTCGTTGATCTCCTCGGTGAACCGCAGCAGCGTGGTGGGCAGCAGCAGTGCCGACGGGGAGTTGTCCACCATCACCACCACGTCGCCCTCCATGATGCAGGCCGTGGCCACGTCCGGCCGCTCAGTATAGCGAACTTTCGGAAACGGGTTAAACCATTGACGAGGAGAAATAGCCTCCGCTACCGATTCCTGACTCATGGCGATGGAACTGACCTGCATACTTTCCAGCTTTTTGCGCAGCTCCGCCAGCAGGTCCGGATCGGCGTCCCCCTCCATATAGCACAGCACCACATCGGTGCGGGATCGGTTGTCCAGCTGGATACGCTCCAGCGTCAGGCGGGGGTCCCGGATGCGGCGGCGCAGCAGGGCTGCGTTCTGCATCAGGTTCTCCACGAAGCCGTCGTGGCTGCCACGGAGGACGCGACTGGTGTCCGGCTCCTCGATGGAACGGGTGGGGAACTGCTTGACATCCATAAGGATGCCGCCGGAAAAGCCGTCGATGACCAGCAGGGTCTTGCCGGCAAACACACCCAGCACAGCCTCCTCCCTTTTCAGGCATACAGCAGCGTCGCAGGCGGTAACGCAGCGGCTGAGAAAGGCCTCCAGTGTGGAAATACCCGTTAAACCGGGCAGCGCCAGCCACTGGGCGATCATGCGCTCGAGGATATTCTCCTGGGCGTAGCCGTTCACCACCCACAGCCGGGCGCGGCGGCCTCCGATAGTGAGACTGCGGGCCGTCATGTCAAAGCAGCGGCCCACACCCAGCTCGCCGTCCAGCAGTGCTGTTCTGGCAGAAAATTCCTGTTTCATTCCGTGGTTCCTCCCCGCACACAGTTTTGAATAGTATGGGAAAAACGGCGCAGGAGTATGCAAAAACGGCGCGTCCTCAGACGTGCCGTTTTTTCGATCAGATTCAGTTTTCGTACAGGATGTCCCTGGCCACGGGCTGATAGAACAGGCGCTCCGCCTCGTCAAAGTCCCGGGTCTGGCCCAAGATCCACATGAGCTTGGCCACCGCCGACTCCGTGGTCATGTCGTAGGCCTCCAGCAGCCGCAGGGTGCTCTTCAGCCGTCCGCCTACATGGTACACCGTCAGGTCGCTGCCCTCGTTGGGCACCTGCGTGGTCATGACCACGATCTTACCCCGCTCCACGCCGCGGCGCACCGCGTCGTAGAAATCACTGCCCTCGTACTCCGGCAGGCCGCCCACGCCGAAAGACTCGATGATAAGCCCGTCGCTGCGTGTCAGCATGAAGTCGATCAGCTCGCTGGACGTGCCGGGGATCAGTTTCAAAAGGCTGACGCGGGTATCCAGCTTGTCGTAGAACAGCGGCCTGGGATAGCAGGCACAGCGCATGTACTGCAGCAGATGGCCGTCCTGCACCACCGCCAGATCGGGGTAATTCACGCTGGAAAAGGCGTGGTAGCTCTTGGAACAGGTCTTGCGGGCGCGGGTACCCAGAATGACCTTGCCGTTGAACACGATCTGGACGCCGCCGCAGCCCCGGCAGGCGTAGAGGAATGCATCCGTCAGGTTGCGCTTGGAGTCGGTACCGTCAAACCAGATGGGCTTCTGTGCACCGGTGAGCACAATGGGCTTGGGGCTGCCTTGCACCAGATAGCTGAGGGCGGCGGCGGTGTAGGCCATGGTGTCGGTGCCATGGGCAATAACGAAGCCGTCATAGTCGTCGTAGCGCTCGCGGATGGCGGCAGCCAGACCCAGCCAGTGCTCCGGGCAGATGTTGGTGCTGTCCAGTGAGTACAGCTGGAGGCAATCCACCCGGCAGAAGTCCGCGATGCCGGGGATAAAGGACAGCAGCTGCTCCGTGTTCAGCTCCGGCGTCAGGCCGGAGGGTGTCTTTTCCGAGGCGATGGTGCCGCCGGTGCCGATCATCAGAATGTGTTTCACGTTCATACCTCCCGGTCGTCAATGGCGGCCAGTCCGAAGACCGCAGCCTGCTCCATCAGGCGGCGGGACTGGGGATCGTCACCGCAGGCCGCCCGCAGCTGCTGCAAAAACAGACCCCGCAGCGAATCCTCGCCGCATTTGTCCCACAGCTCCTGCCGAGCGGTGGTCTTGTCCCGCACCTGCAGGGCGTAAAAACGGTCTGCCAGTGCGCTGCGCACCCGTTCCGGTGATACCGGCGCGGCGGGACTGCCGGTGAGGAGCACGCGGTACACATCCGCCTCTGTGCCGGCGGGCAGGGCGGCGGCAACGCAGGCCGCCGGATCGCCCTCGGTGACGTCCGCCTCCATAATACGGTAGCGGCGGCGGGCAAAGGGCACAAAGCGCAGCGCGGCTCCCTCCGCAGATACGTCGCCGGTGAGGAAGCCCTTGTCCCCCAGTTCGTCAAAGCCCCGGCCCTCCAGGCAGCCGCAGTAGCCATAGGCCACACGACCGGCCCGGAGGACGCCGGTGCAGCCGTGGATATGGCCCAGCGCCAGATAGTGCAGGCCGGAGGCGGCCACGGCGGCGGTGGTCAGGGGGCGGTAGCGGCTCTCGGAGCCGGTCAGCTCCCCATGCAGAAGGCCGATATGCACCAGCCCGTCGTCGGGAGCGGTGAAGCCGGACAGCACGTGATCCGCCGGCTCCTCCGGCGCGGTAAAGGCGGCGCCGTGGATGGCGCAGCCGTACTGCGGGAACGGGATGGTCTGCATCCGGTCCTCTGTAAAGATATGCACATTGTCAGGCCACAGCGTGCGGGCGTAGGCGCTGCGGGACGTGTAGGGGTCGTGATTGCCGGGCGCGATCACCGTCTGGCCCTGAAAGCTGCCCAGCGCCTGCGCCAGCAGCCGGGCGGTATCATCGCCCACGGCGTCTCCGTCAAACAGATCGCCGGCCAGCAGCAGGAGCTGCACCTCGTGGTCGTTGGCCCAGTCCACCAGGCGCTGTACGCTCTCCCGGCTCTCGGCACGGCGCTGGCGAGCCTGCTCCGGTGTCAGGGCACCGAAGGCGCTGTCCAGATGGAAGTCGCCGGCGTGCAGGATGCGTACCATCACGCCTCCTCGTCCTGCCAGCCCTTGCACACGTCCACCCACTGGACGAAGTTCTTCCCGCAGCAGCGCTCCAGTTCATCGCAGGTCAGTTCGATAGCGCTGGCGGCGCTGCCCACGGCTGGAAACACCGTCTCGAACCGCTTCAGGGACACGTCCAGATAGGTCTTGACATCGTCGGGCAGGGCAAACGGGCACACACCGCCCACGGCATGGCCGATGCGCTCCACCGCCTCCTCGGCGGTGAGCATCCTGGCCTTGGCACCGAAGAAGTGCTTATATTTGCTGTTGTCCACCTTGGCATCGCCGGCGGCCACCACCAGAATGGGATCCTCCCCCACCTTGAAGCTGAGGGTCTTGGCAATGCGGGCACCCTCCACGCCCACGGCCAGCGCAGCCAGCTCCACCGTGGCGCTGGACACATCGAATTCACGGATGCGGTCGGTAACACCGTATGGCTCCAGATAGGCTCTTACTTTTTCCACAGACATGATACAGTTTCTCCTTTTATTTGATCTCGATACGCTCCACACCGGTACACAGGCCGGTGTCGCTGTTCAATGTGAAGATGCAGCCCTGAGCGGAGCAGGGGCCGTCCGCTGCCTGATAGCGGCCGGGCAGGCCACCCAGGAAAAACTCCATAGACTGCTCCGGCCGGACGCCCAGCACCGACTCAATGGGGCCGGTCATGCCCAGATCGGTGACATAGCCGGTGCCCTTGGGGAACACCCGCTGGTCGGCAGTGGGAACATGGGTGTGAGTGCCCCACAGGGCGGAGACGCGGCCATCCAGATAGTAGGCCATGGCCAGCTTCTCGCTGGTGGCCTGCGCATGGAACTCCACCAGCGTGAACGTGGGCTTGTCCGCTGCTCTCATCAAACGATCCGCCGTGGTGAAGGGGTTGTCGGCGTTGAAGTCCAGGTCGCAGCGGCCGATGAGCACCAGCACCGCCGCAGAGAACGCGCCGCAGTCATAAACCGCCCAGCCCCGCCCGGCTGCGCGGCCCGTGAAGTTGGCGGGACGCAGAATATAGCGGTTTTCATCCAGAAGCGGGGCGATCTGAGGCTTTCCAAAGGTGTGGTTGCCCAGCGTGATGACATCCGCGCCGGCAGCCAGCAGCGCCTCTGCCTGTGCCCGGGTCAGGCCGCTGCCGGAGATATTCTCTCCATTGACCACGGTGAAGGCAATGCCCCGCTCTCGCTTGAAGGCGCGCAGCTTTTTTTCCAGCAGCTCCAGTCCCGTCTCGCTGGCCACATCGCCCAGCGCCAAAATACGATAGTCCATAAAATACCCTCCCTTGAGGTCAGTCGTTCCAGCCCAGGATCTTGGTGAGCTGGCGGTTGGCGTAATAGTATGCGGAAGCCGGATAGTTCCGCAGATTGGCGGTGTTGGAGCACAGCAGATAGTCCACGGTCTGCCCCGCGTCGTCGGTAAGGACACCGCAGATGACGGTGGTATGGTTCCGCGGCTCCTCCACGCCCATGGTGATGATATCTCCCACCTCGCCGGTGAAATAGGGCGCGCCCACCACCGCCACAAGGCCGGAACCGGTATGGCCGGCGGCCATGTCCAAAAAGCCGCCCACGTTGACCCACGGCAGCGAGACGCTGCGGCTGCTGTTGTAGAACCAGCCGTCCTCATAGCCGCCGGGGAGAGCGGGAATGCCGCCGGCGGTCAGCACCTGCGAGCCGAAGTTCATGCAGTTGCCGCCCACGTCGTCGTAGGCCTTATAGCTGGGGTTGCGCTTGGCGCTGTACGTCAGCATATAGTCCAGCGCGGCGTCCCGGTCGTAATCGTGATCCCATGTGACCTCCGGTGCCCACGGCGTCCGGGGCTCGTTCCGCCGTGCCTCGATGCAGGCCAGAAGCTGCGGCAAATGGCGGTCTGTATTGGTATCGGCGTCATAATCGGCGCTGTAATAGGGGTTGTCGTCGGAAACGTGAGACGCGATGCGCCAGCGGTCGCCGCTGATGCGCTGGAGCTGGAATGTATGCTTCACGTTCCACTGCTCGGAGGGCAGCCCGTCCAGTCCGGCAAAGTAGACCACGCTGCTCTCCAGCGCCGTCAGCTCCGCCGTGTCGCCGTCCTGTGTCAGCTCCGTGCAGCGCAGGGAGTAGCTGTACGACTCGGCGTGGAGGTCGATAGGCGCCATCCGCCGGATGGCCGCCAGCGTGCGCCAGACCGTTCTGTGGTAGGTGGACTGGGCGTGATCGGTAAACAGTACGGCGGGGTCGATGACCTGCAAATTGCAGACGGACTGATAGTAGCAGTCCATGAAGTCCAGCAGCAGAAGCTCCTGCCCGGTGGTCATACCGTGGGCGGCTGCGCCGGAAATGCGCTCGAACGCGGCGCTGACCGGCTGCGGCTCACCGCCCCAGACGGACTTGTGCTGCCGCGTCCAGACCTCCGTCTCCGGCACGGTATCGATCACATCCACCGGCTCGGTCGTCTCCTCCGGCGCAGGGTCGTTCCCCACGATGGTCAGGCAGCCGGACAGCGACAGTGCCGCCGCCAGCAGCAGTATCAGTAGGATCAGGCGTTTCATCGGCGCGGCACCTCCCTTTCTTTCACCTAAAGGGTATTATAGCAAAAGAAGCTCCGGAGTGCAACGCACTCCGGAGCCTGTAGGGGTCTTTATTTTGCGTATTCCACGACCTTCGTCTCCCGCAGGACGTGGACCTTGATCTGGCCGGGGTACTCCAACTCGTTTTCGATGCGCTTGGCCAGCTCGCGGGCCAGAATGACCATCTCATCCTCGGACACCTGCTCGGGCTTGACCATGACACGGACCTCGCGGCCCGCCTGAATGGCGTAGCTCTTCTCCACGCCAGGATAGGTGCCGGTGATCTCCTCCAGCTTCTCCAGACGCTTGATGTAGTTCTCCAGATTCTCGCGGCGGGCACCGGGACGTGCGGCGGAGATGGCATCGGCCGCCTGTACCAGGCAGGCCACCAGCGTCTTGCACTCCACATCGCCGTGGTGCGCCTGAATGGCGTGGATGATATCCTCTTTCTCCCGGTACTTGCGGGCGTACTCCACGCCCAGCGCCACGTGGGTACCCTCGAACTCATGGTCAAGGGCCTTGCCGATGTCGTGCAGCAGGCCGGCGCGCTTGGCAGCCTGTACGTCGGCGCCCAGCTCCGCGGCCATCATGCCGGCGATGTGACTGACCTCGATGGAGTGCTGCAGCACGTTCTGACCGTAGCTGGTACGGTAGTGCAGACGGCCCAGCAGCTTCTGCAGCTCGGGGTGCAGGCCGCGGACACCGGTCTCCAGCACGGCGCGCTCGCCCTCGGCGCGGATGACGCCGTCCACCTCGCGGCGGGCCTTCTCCACCATCTCCTCAATGTGGGTGGGGTGGATGCGGCCGTCGGCGATGAGCTTCTCCAGTGCCAGACGGGCCACCTCGCGGCGGACCGGCTCGAAGCAGGAGACGGTGATGGCCTCGGGGGTATCGTCGATGATCAGGTCAGCGCCGGTCAGGGTCTCCAGCGTCCGGATATTGCGGCCCTCGCGGCCGATGATACGGCCCTTCATCTCGTCATTGGGCAGGGGCACCACACTGACGGTGATCTCGGCCACATGGTCGGCGGCGCACCGCTGGATGGCGGTGGCCACGATCTCGCGGGCGCGCTGGTCGGCCTCGTCCTTGGCGCGGGCCTCGATCTCCTTGATCTTCAGCGCCGTCTCGTGGGTGACCTCGGACTCCACCTGTGCAATCAGGTAGTCCTTGGCCTGCTCCGCCGTGAAGCCGGAGATGCGCTCCAGCATCTCGGTCTGGCTGCGCTTGATGAGCTTGATCTCCTCCTGCTCCTTATCGGCGGCGGCGTGCTTCTGGGCCAGCGCCTCCTCTTTCTTCTCGATCATCTCGGTCTTATGATCGAGATTTTCCTCTTTCTGCTGCAAACGGCGCTCCTGCTTCTGCTGCTCGGCGCGGCGTTCCTTCACTTCCCTCTCGTATTCGCTGCGGTTTTTCAAAATCTCTTCTTTTGCTTCGAGAAGCGCTTCCCGCTTTTTATTCTCAGAGCTTTTAATTGCCTCGTTGATGATGCGCGTGGCTTCTTCCTCCGCGCTGGAGATTTCTTTTTCCGCTACGCCCTTGCGGTAGCGAATGCCGAGGAGGAAAAAGACCACCGCCGCCACAGCGAACGCGGCTGCTGCCACGATCCAACCTGTTGCGGTCACTGTTCATTCCTCCTATGTTGTGATGGTTTGTATGGGGCGGCACAAAATGTGCCTTAGAAAATAATCGAAAGGGACCCCTGTCCTCTCGATGATAATCCTATACAATATTAAACATATTATAGTCAACTGTCAAGGGCAAACGGGAAAAATGCCCTGTGTTTTTTGGGCAGATTCCCGGTTTTGTCAGCCAAAAGCCGTCTACTGGATGTACGCGGCGGCGGCATAGCCCAGATGGCCCTGGTGCCCCACGCTGTACCACTCCCCGGTGCGGCCATAGACTGTTACCGCCGTACCGGAGGGCAGTTGGGCGATGACCCGGCCCGATGTGGATGGATAGTCCCGCAGGTTCAGGTTCCCGGACTGGGTGCGTACCGTGCCGCGCCACGGCGTGATGGGCGTGATGAACGGCAGGCCGAAATACTCCGTCAGGGACAGCACCAGATTGGCGGCAATGGCCTCGATGTTGTTCTGCACCCAGCGGGCATCGGCGTAGTTGTCGTGGTACCCCAGCTCCAGCAGCACGGCGGGCATCCGGGGCTGGCGCACCTCTCCCAATGCGGTGGTGGCGCGGGTATAGACCTTTTCCGGCAGCGGGTAGATGGTCTTTAGGTTCCGCACGAAGATATCGGCGGCCCGCTGGCCGTTGGTGCTGCCGGGATAGTAAAAGGCGATGACGCCCCGGACGGTGCCCTCCCGGCTGCCGTCGGTGCTGCCGTTGGAATGGAGGGCCAGATAGAAGTCGTAGTTCCCCGCGTTGCCCTGCCGGATGGAGCTGGCCGCCGTCATCTCCGGTGTGTTGCGGCCGAAGCGGATGGTGTTGGCGGTGAGGTACGGCTCCATGGCGTCAGCGATGAGATTCATGAAATACTCCTCGCTGCCGGCGCCGGTGATGTACGGATTGTATTCCTGTGTGCTGGGGTATCTCTTGTGTAGTAGCTAATTTTTGCGATTTACTGCCCCAGCAATTTCCCCCAGGTGCCCTTGCCGGCAACACCGTCGGCGCCCAGTCCGTACTTAGTCTGGAACTTCTTCAGCGCTGTCTCAGTGCCGCTGCCGAAGTCACCGTCCGCTCCGGCGCTGCCGCAGGAAAAGCCGTAGGCGATGAGCGCCGCCTGCAGCGTCTTGACATCCGCGCCTTTCATGCCGCGCTTGAGAATGCGCACCTTCATATCCACCGTCTCGTCCCCCCCTTCATCGTGTTCCTCCTGCTCTCCCTGTTCCCAGCGGGGACGTCCGTATCCCACGATGTTCCAGGAGGAACGCGGATATGACTTTCGGCAAACACCCCCGCCGTTGGCGATCACGCCGCTGGCGCCGGAGGTATTCCCCTCCACGGTGTACACAGTGGACTTGTCCACCGCCACCACGCGCCCCACATGCGCGTAGCTGTAACGCGACGTCCGGAAGAAGATAAAGTCACCCACCTGCGGCTCGGTATACCACGCGCCGGCACTCCGGAAATATCCGGCCAGCCATTCGCAGTTGTACGCCTTGCACCGGGACGGCTGCGGCAGGTAGAATCGCTTCTGCGCCTCCGCCGCGCCCGCCAGATGCAGCTCAGGCCAAATGGCCATACTGCAGCACCACGCCTGCCCCTGATACTTGGCGTCGTTGAGGCCGGCGGCGTCGATGTCACGGGTATACTTGGTGAAATTGTTGTACCCCGCGTTGGCGGTCTTGCTGTCCAGCTGGGCGTTGGATTTCTTTTCCAGATAGCCAACTTCGCCCTGCAGCAGCGCCACCACGGCCTTTACCGTCGGCATGGTTTACACCCCCGCTCCGCAGCTTTTCTTGTACTGCGCCGTGGAAATGCCCAGCAGGGTGCCCAGCAGCGCCGTCACGGCGGAGATAGTCATCGCCACCTGCTCGGCATAGGGCCAGCCCCACACGGGCGCCAGCGCCACGTAGAACGCGCTGAGCGCGGGCAACACGATCATCACGATCCATTTGAGGGCGTCATATACCTTGTTGTTCAACTTCATAGCGACTTCCTTTCCGGCCTGTCGGCCTTAAATCTCCTTGTGGTGATGCGCCTCTTTGTTGAGGTGCTTGTCCAGCTTGTCCAATGCGTCCTTGCAGGGGCCGTTGCAGCCCTGCTCGATGAGCCCCTGCAATGCGCCCCGCAGGCCGTAGCAGATCAGCGTCTGCTCCTCCTGCATCGCCTTGATGGTTTCGCTCTGGTGCCTGTCGCGGATGACCATTTTCGCCACCGCCACTACCACGCCGCTGAGGACACCGATGGCGGTGACGATGGCTGCCGCGTGGATGATAGTATCGCCTGTGATGTACATTTTTCTCTCCCCATTTCCTCATTATATGTAGAAGTGCTTCATCACTTATCCTCCAGCCACTTGTCAATATCCTTGGATTTTTTGTCGCGGTCGTATCCCAGCCGCACATAGGCGTTCAGCAGATACCCCTTCATGGTGGCCCTGTCTGCCGGCCCCAGCGTTACATAGATGGGCTTGAAATAGCTGGTGATAGCAGAAGACAGCTGCTTCGGCTCCACACCGTAGGACAGATACTTCTGGGTGATAGCCCCCATGTTCTCGCCGCTTTCCACCGCCTCCAGATATACCGTGTATTTACCGCTGGCACCGCTTTCCCACTTCATGACCTCCAACTGTGCCTCGCCGGCGGTGTACCCTGCCTTCTCCCGCAGAAGATCCACCGCCCGCTCCTCGTCGATATAACCGTCCTGATAGGCGTACTGGATGTTGCTTTCCTCTTTTCCCTTGTAGGTCTTGAGTTTCCTGTCGGGGTACAATGCGCCGATGGAATTGTTCCACAGCACCTTGCCCTCCCGCATGGCTGCCGACACCGGCAGGCCAAACAGCTGGCTCATACCCTGCATGGTCTTATAGATCTTGCCGTAGGTGGTCATCTTTCCATTGTAGGTCGCGTCTGTCGGTTTATCCTGCTTGCCGGTGGCCAGTCGGATCGTCTCCGCCCATGCCTGATATGCCTTGACCATATTCTCCATCCACGCCGTATCCATACGGTCATTTCCCCAGCCGGTAGCGATGGAAATGATATCTTTGACGCCAGGGATCTTTCCCAGCAGGTTCAGGTCGGACAGCAGATTCCCGTCCTTACCCCAGAACGCCTCCAGCCATTTCTGGAAAAAGGTCTGATAGTCGTCATCGTCACGGAATGCATCCGCGATGCTCTCCGCGACAGCCGCCGCCAGTTGGCTGGAGGTGTAGGCGAGGAACGCGGACGTCAGTTTGCCCTTATTCCTTTCCAGCGCTTTCTTCCGGCTGCCCAGTCGGCGGGCATCCTGCGCATACTGGTCATAGGCATCCAGCACCATGTTATAACTCATGGTCGGCTCCGCCATGAAGGCGGTGGCAAGGCTCTTGAAGGTACTCCTGTCCCGCATGGTATGGCTGCGCGTCAGGGTGCCGTCCACCACCTGCGACCGGTAGATCACCTCGCGGAAGCGCAGCGCTGCAGCATCCAGCAGTGCGTCTCCTGTCAGGTGCTGCCTGTCCTGCACCTCCAGCTTGCAGGCATTCCACATGGCACCCCATGTGATGCTGTCGCCCAGTTCCGCCGCTTTCATCGACCACTCCGCCAGTTGTTCCTTTCCGCTGATATCTCCCTTGATCTGGGCGCGGATGCCGCGTCCGATGTCCGTGTCAAAAAATCCCATGGACTTCCACAGGCCGATACCGGAATGCGTCTGCATCTCTCGGATGCTCGCTTTCACCTTGGCGGGGTTGGCAGTCAGCGCCTGTGCCAGATATTTGGCGTCGATCACAGCTCCGGCCCGGACATAGGCGGTCGGCTGCAGCAGCGCCACGCGCAGGTTTGCGCCCACGGCAGCCACCTTATAGCTGGAAATGGCCCGTTTCCAAAATCCTTCGCCGCGCCCAGCCTCTTTGGTGCCGTTGATATCCTTGATAAGTGTGGTGAAATAGTTGTTTCCGCCCTTGCCGAATGCCGTCTCAATGGAACGCTGCACGGTCTGCGTAAAAACCTGCCCCGTCTCGTTTTTGGTCTGCGTCTTAAAGTTGTACCACTTCATGGCATCCAGCACCGGCAGCGCCAGCGCATCGTACTTTGCCATATCTGCCATGTGGTTTGAAAACACATCGAAGATGTTCCGCACCACGATGGCATTGTTGGCATTTCTGGTCAGGCCCTTTGTGGCAGACAGGTTCAGCAGGCGGAACATATCGTTCGCCTTTGCTTCCGGATCAATGGCGTTCCGATTGCTGGGCTCAGACTCGATGGGGAAATAGACCGGCTCTGTGAAATCGCGGTAGCCGAAGCGCTCCATACTCACGCGGTTGCCCCACGTGCTGCCCTGCTCTGTCATATACTTCTGCAAAGCGTCTGCCACCTCGATCTGTCGATCAGACAGCATGGCGGTCATATTGGCAACATCCTCCTGTGTCAGCACATACGGGTCTGCCTGTTTGAGCGTACCCTTGCCCTTTTCCAGCTTGATATCCTCCACACGGATACCGCCGCCCATAAGGTGTCCCATGGCCTGCTGACGCTTTGCCAAAGCATACACGCTCATCAGCTGTGCCGTGGTCATCTGCGCCGCTTTTCCGCTGCCCAGCTTCACGGTGTGCAGCTTTTTGCTCCACTCCCGCACTTCCTCCTTGGTGTAGACACTCTCGGCATGATCCATGACCGCCTTGGTGTTGAATGCCAGACGATCCCAGCCGTCCTGCAATTCCTCAAAAATTGTCTCGCCGGCCTTTCCGTACTTCCTGAATGCGTAGAACGGCAGCGTATTTTCCCAATTCAGGAAATCCGTCACCTTCCCGACCGCACGGCTGGCGCCGCCCAGTGTTCCCAGCTCGGCGATGGTTTTCTCCGCCGCCTCGTCCACAGCGGCAAAGTGTCGGTTGACCGCCATCTGATTGGCCTTGCTGATAGAATTGTTGAGGACGGTGAGAATGAAGTTCAGATCCTGAAGCTGTCCGGCATTCATGTTGTAAACGAAATCCGTCTCGCTGTCGAATCCCTTCATTGCCTGCTCCGCCAGCTTGATGTGCTCCTCGATCTTCTCCGTGAAACCGCTGGGCAGGTCGACAAAGGCGCTGCCGTCCACAGTGGCGTCCCCCTCGTTGTACTTCGCCTGCCGCTCCAAAACGTTCTGGAGTCTGCTCAGTGCCTCGATGTACCGCGCATCCCGCTTCGTGGGTTCTCCGCCCTTCTGGCTCTGGCGGCTGTCGAAGCGCAGGGTGGACAGGAACCGCGCCAACGGTTCTTTCAGTCCTTCGGGGACGTGCTTCTTGTCCGTGTTGGTTGTCACCAGATCCATCAGGTGTGCCGCCTTGACCTCTACCCGTTTGCGATAGGTCTGGACGCTCAGACGCTCCTTGGCATCCTCGCGGTACTCCATCACCGCTTTACGGCGTTTTTCCGCTTCCCGCTTCTTAACTGCTTCCTTTTCCCGGACCAGCAGGTCTTTCAGGCTGCGGGTCGCCTCCAGTTCCAGCAGCTGTCTGTCCACCGCCTTGACGCGGTTCGTATCCTTGGTGATCTCCGTTTTAAGGGTCTGAATGCGAGCTGCATCCCGTTTCCCCTTGGCAAAGGAGAGTTCCTTCAACTCCGCCTTGTTCTCCGCGATGCGCTTTTCGTAGGTCTCCGCCCTGCCAATGGCGTCCTTGTACTCCGCCAGCATCTTCCGCTCCCAATCGGTCTGAGCCGCACTCTCCAGCGCCGTAGCAAGGATCTCACGGTCAGAACTCCCGCGCTGCTGTTCGGCAATTTTTGTGTTGCTTTTTTCGTCCGAAGTGGGTATAATAGTATCAGAAGGTTGAGCATTGCTCTTTCCGCTTTCAGCGGACGGGGTCACGTCGGCATGTAAAGTCCGCCGGGTGCTCGACCTTTCATTTTGCCGTTCGGCGCTGAAGCTATACACATATTCACCGTCACTCCGTTCCTTGACATTGATCGTCACGCGGTACGGGGTGGTTTCTTTTTCCCCGTATTCCTGAAACAGAATGTCGTTGATGAAATAGTGCCACTGGTTTACACCCTTGTGGGTCACGCTGGACTTGCCGGTCTCCTTTTTGGAGTAGTTGAAGGTGGATTCCGCCGCGATCTCATAGTAATCATCGGCAAGGTCTAATGTAACGCGCTGTTCTGCCGCGCTACCATGACGGTTGCCGCCCATGAGTTTAGACGCATCAGAGCGCGCACCACTTTCGGCGTCGTAAGTCGGATCAAACTGCGCCTTGATCGTCCGTGTGCTCCCGTCCTCGTTCCGCACGGTCAGCGGAATGGGCTTCTTGCTCCACACATTCTGAATAAGGGACAGAATATGCTGTGCCTTGGCCGCTTTCGGCGTACCCTTGGGAAAATTGCTTTCATAAATAGGCTTTCCCGTCTCGCTGTCCGTGCCGACACGAGCCTGCTGGCTCACGCCCTTGCCTGCCTCTGCCACAGTCCGGACGTTGGCAAGTCCCTCTGCGAACAGGTCGCTCATGCGCTCCAGCGCATCCCCCATCTGCCGAACCATGCGGCCCTCCTCGCTGTTGGGGTTCGTGTCGGCATACAGCTTCCGCACACTGGCCGCCAGACGCCCCACCAGATCCTTCAGCTTCTGCCACAGCGTCCGGTCGGCCTTTTTCAGTGCCGCGATCTTCTCGGCGGCGTTGGTATCGGTCAGCATGGACTCCATACTGTCGGCCACCACTTCCTCATAGGCGGCGTCATATTCCAGTCCCAGATTGTCCATCTTGGCGCGGATCAGTGCCTCGGTGTCCTGCCCGTTCTCCCTGTACTGCCTGAACAGATAGTCTGCCAGCTTGTTGAAGCTCTCCGCCGCGTGCTGCCGGATCATGTGGGTATACTCGTGGCTGAGGGTATAGAGCATCGTCCCTTCGCCGTTGCTTCCGGCATTGATGTCCAGATAGATGTTGCCGGTAGCATGGTCATAAAAGCCGTTGGGTGCCTCCCGTGCGTCCCCCAGCATAGCGGCTACATTGGCCTGATCCACGGTGCGCCGCCCGTCCGCCTGCTGGGTGGATGAGTAGATATGTACCTCGCCGCCCACCGTCTGGGACAGCACATCCGCCAGCTTCAGGCTGGTTCTCTGCATCTTCGACAACCGGGACGTGTCCACGCCCTGCTCATATACCAGCTTGCCGCTCTGCAAAGGGGCGGCGTTTTTTCTGCTCTCCGCTGCGTCTGCACGGCGGCGGGCGACACCCAGCTCATAGGCCAGCCGCCGCTGTCCCTCGGTGAGGTCAGCAGCAAAGCCGTCCTCCCGCAGGTCGGTGTTGTAGCGCCCTGCCCGGTAGCTTTCCTGCACACCCAGCAGGTAATTCCATCCGTCCCCGCCTTCATAGGCGCGGGCCAGCGCCGTCTGGGCATCGGCGGTCATGTCCGCATTGATAAGGCCCTCATAGACGTCGGCAGTATCTTGGTCTGCAAAGCGCACATCGGCAGGGTCAACAGACTCGCCGGAGGACAGCCGTATCTTGCCGCCCTTGTCCACGCCGTCCACAGCGGCCGCCTGTCCTTTGTAGGACGTGCTGCCATCCTCAGACGCCTGATATGTACCCTTGACACCAGCGCGCTCTCTGGCCGCTGCCACCGCTTGCTCATAGCGCCGCTGGCGCTCCTGCATCCGCGCGTCATAGACACGGGACATGGCGTGCTGTACGCCGATCTGACCACCGGACAGGATGCCGCCCACCACGGCGCCGCCGGCAAACTCCTCCGCTGCGGCGGCGGGGTCTATCACCGCACCGTTTCCCACGCCCACCAGCGGATTGTCCTTTCCGTACATGGTGTTCTGCATGGCCCGCTCAATGACGCCCTGCACCACTTCTTCTTTTCCTTCGTCCAGCATGGAGTCCACCCACGCTTTCCACGCGGAGGTGCCGCCTGCCAATTCATTGGGCAGCGTCTGAATACCGCCGCCCACCTCCACGGCGGCATTCAGCAATCCATTTCCCACGGCGTACAGAGACGCACGCAGATCGTCCGCGCCATCCGCCTTGGCCTGTTCGTAGCCCGGGCCTGCCACCTGTGCGAAAGAAAGCCGGAAGTTAGGGTCTTTGGCCATGGTCTGCATGGCGCGGGAGATGGTGCCCGTCAGTCCCTGCGATGCCGCCGCCCGTGCGGCCAGCTGCTCCGCCGTGGAAACAGTGCTGGCGCCGCCAGTGAGTAGTGCTGCGCCAGCCTGCGGAAGCGCGGCCACGGTAGC
Organism: uncultured Oscillospiraceae bacterium; assembly: GCA_934591745.1. Lineage (GTDB taxonomy): Bacteria > Bacillota > Clostridia > Oscillospirales > Oscillospiraceae > Vescimonas. The sequence continues at coordinate 38,171 of CAKTPQ010000007.1, read as the reverse complement.
CGCCGCCAGATCCTCCAGCGTCTGCGCCGCCTTGCCGCCCTTTGCGGTGTTTTCGGCATGACGCTGGCGAACACCCTCAGCCTCCTCATCAATGGACTTGTTCCAGCGGTTGAAAAGCCACTTACTGGTATCCGGATTCCAGTACCCATTGGTACCCTCTCTGGCAAAGTCGCCCAGCAGGTTTTCCAGCCATGCGCCGGCGGAGCTGCCGGCCTTGGCGATTTGCGTCAGGCCCACTCCTGCACCGGTCATCAAACCCTCACCCACATCGTACCCCTCGCCGAAAATACGCTTGTCCGCGCCGTAATTCCCGGCGCCGAAGGCAGCGATGTCCGCCACGCGCCCGCGAGAGGTGCGTCCCTCCCGCGCCGTTTTTTCTTCCTGACTGCGGCGCTGCTCCTCCTGCGCCATCTCTCTGGCCAGTTCTTCAGCGCGGCTAACCTCACCCATACGGCGGGCGCGGGACATGATGCGTTCTCTGGCCGTCGTTTCGATATGATCGTCACTGCGGCTGTCCTCCGTGGCACCTCCCATAGCTTTGGCGCGGGCCAGAATACGTTCCTTGGCGGTGCTGCCTGTGGGTCTCGGCATGGTGTTCTCCTCCTTATCTGCTCATCATAATGGGATTCGTGTAATTCTTCTTACCCGTCTTGGCGTAAATAGGCTTCCCCTTCTTATCCACGCCCTGCAGTTTGATGTATCCCTGCCTTTCCAGCGTCTCGGCGTCATCATAACTGATCTCGCCGTACCCGGGCACACTTACCAGATTGCCGCTGGAACCGGCTCGGGATGTACTGCCGCCGGAGCCGCTGCCGGATCTGCCGGAGGAACTGCCTCCGCCGCTTCTGCTGGCCGCCGCCTTGGCCTGCTGCCACGCCATATTTTCATCAAACTGGCGCTTGTCCTCATCGAACTCAGCCTGCCACCGGCGCTTGGATTCCTCCTGCTCCTGCTGCCACTGATCATCGGAAACGCTGTCACGATAGCCCTGGTAATCGAAATCACGCCCGTCGCTCCAACGGCTGTAATCATAGCTGCGCTCGTTATCATAGCGGTCAGAAAGATAGTCCCGCTGGCCCTGCCAGTCCAGCATGGTATCACGGTACTGTCCATACTCCGTATCGTAGAGGTCTTTTGCCACGGCGTACTGCTTTTCCAGATCGTCACCCTCCATCTGGTAGCGGCTCATGGCCAGCTGATACAGTTCCGGCACTACGTCTCCCAGTTTCTGGAGGTAGGCGTTATACTGCTGCTGTCCCACCACCTGTCCGTAGGTGGAGCCGTAGCCGCCGGTCAGTGCCGCCGCCTGTCCCATGGTATCCTGCATGGCCTGCTTACCCTGCTGCACATACTTGTCCCGATACTGCTGATACAGTGCATCGCCGTTCACATCGTAGCTGAACTTCTCCCTGTTCAGGAGTTTGGAAAGCGCGTCATCACGCTGCTGTCCGTACTGTCCGCCCGTCCACTGGGAGGGCTTTTCCGCATCATGCCTCGCCATTTCTTCGGCCAAACGCCGCAGACGCTCGCTCTCCTGATACGGGGTGTAGGAAAATGCCATATTCCCGGCCTCCTTCCAAAAATCACTTTGTCCGCCGCCACATATACACCACCAGATACGGCGGCATATTATTATGAGCATGTCCCTGACCGGCGGAGCTGATGCTGTGGGTATGCTCACCGGCATCATCGGTGTACAGCGTATAATAGCTGTCTGATGTGCCCTTGCCCTCCGCCGTCTGTCCGTTGCCGCTGTTCCTGTTTCCGGAGAAACTGTGGCTGTGTTCGCCGTCAGATCCGGTAACACCGCCGTGGTTATGGGCGGGCATCTGCGCTTCCGTCAGCGCCACTGTGGCCGCGCCGCCGGTCTTGCCGCCGGTATAGGTCGTGCCGGCGCCCAGCAGGAAGCGATCTTTCAGCTGTACCCACGTTCCTCCGAAAAGCGTTGTCGGATCTGTGCTGTTGACGGACAGATAGATGCTGCCAACGGGGTAGATGTCCAACGCCGTCAGCGGTGTCCCCGCCTTTGCTTTGATGTAGTCCGCCAGTTCTCTGGTGCCGTCACCGTCCACGATCTTTGTACTCCCGGTGATGGTAACGCCATTGTTGAACTCTGCGGGGAACTGGCACTCGAACACATCGCGCTCTGCCAGCTTGCCAAAGGCCGCGCCCTTGCCGCCTTCCCGCAGGCTGAAGGTCACAGACCTCGTGGGGATCAGCTTCTCGAATGTGGTGGTCTTACCCAGAGAGTCCTTTGCCGTCAGGCGCACCACATAGCTGACGGCGTTGCTGACCACGGTATTTCCTGTGACCATGACCGCCGTGCCGCTGCTCATGGCCTTTTCCGCCGAATAGGACGATGCACTGAACGCACGGTAGGCCGCCGTCAGTGTTACCTTGTTCTTTCCGCCCAGCGCCGTGCATCTGGCGGTAGCCTTAGCGGCGATATGCTCCCCTGCATCCGCCGGCAGCATTTCCCCATCACACCGGTAGATACTGGCCCCCGTGATAGTGGGCGGTGCATAGTCGTTCAATGACAGCAGGATGGTTTCCGATGTACTGTTGCCCCGCGAATCCACCACCGTGCAGATCAGCGACGCACTCAACTCCGAAATGATTTTTGTCCGCGCCACACCGCTGCTGGCCGTCACCGTGGTTCCCGCATATGTAACGGTGAACTTCTGGATAGTCGCACCGTAATTGCCTGTCACCTTGGCGCTATTGAAGGTCACCTTTGCCTTGGAAAAACCTTTTATGGCCGCCGCAATACTCGCCGCCGCTGTTCCGCTGTTGTCGTAGGTAGCCGTGGCCCACCCCTTCTGTACCGTGGGTGTATACCCATCCGGCGGATACAGTGTCAGGGTCACCGTTTTCGTGCCTATCGTGGAGCTGCCGTACTTCGTCACCACCGTAATGGTGCAGTTGGTACCTGCTGACGTCACCTTGTCAATGAGGCTGGTGGGGATGCTCCATGTGGTACTCGCCCCCACATTGGACGCGATAGTTCCCTTGGCGCTTCCCACGGTGTAGGAGATGGTGTGCTTGTAGGAACTGCTCTGCCGGTTGGTGTAGACAATAACGCTGCCGCCCAGTTTGGCTGTGTATACGCTCAGTGTAGGCACAGATGCCGGCTCCGTGGCAGGGTCATCGTAAGTGCCAATATACGCGGTATACCCTACACTCAGGCCGGCGCGGCCGCTGTTGGAGCTGATGGACACGCTGATGGATACACTGCTGGAATAAGAACTGCCGGAGATATACCAGCTGGCGCTGTACGCGCCGTCGCTCCACTGGTTTGGCAGATTGTCCTTGATGGTCTTTGTCTCACCGTCCACTGTGGCGGTGATGTTATAGCCGAAATACGACCCGCCGCCCAGCGGCCCCAGCGATATGGTGAGATAGCCGGAATACCGGCTGCCGCTGTCCCTTGTGATGCTGTCAGAGATGGTCAGCGGGATGGTGGGCGCACTGCCCCATGAATATGATGTCGACATCAGCTGTTTTCCCCCGTCCATCGAATGGAATAGCCGCCGGATGCATCTACCGTCCAGCTGCCCATGGTGATGCTGCCCGTGTGGATGTTCGTCACCGTCAGTGCATCGTTGGCAAAATATGCCACTTCCCGCCCGCTCACATAGAACGACAGCTTATCCGCCGTCCAGATAGACATATTCTGTGTGGTGTCGATGGTTTCGTACTCCACACCGCCTACTGTCTCTTTGGCTCCGGTCACTTTGATATCCTGCCCGATGGCAATGCCGATGACCGGTGTCAGCCCCTCGTATCCCACCACACCCTGTCGGATATATCCGTTGGTAGTGGTGATGTAGTTGTCCATGATCTCGCTGTACGTTCTGAAGCTCTGCTCCAGTCCCTGCGCCGTTGCGGTGATCTCGTTGCTCATGGTTTCGCGGAACGTGCCGAACTCCGACTGCGCCACATACTCGCTCTCCAGCCTCGTCTGAAGTGCATCCACGCTTTTCTGTATCACACTGGCGGTCTTTATGATGAGCGTCTTCAGTTCTTCCTGCACTTGGTTCAGTTCCGTCTTTTCTCCGACGGTGCGAACTTTTCCGCTGGATGCGGCGGGCGCATAGACAGCCTGTACCCCACCGGGCAGGCTGTCGGCGCTTGAATTGAGTTGTTCCACCAGCCGGAACAGATACCGCCGCACGTCCTCCAGCTGCCGCGATGACGTGCCCTGCAATACAGGCGGTGTCGGATACATCACAGATCACTCCCCACTTCCAGAATTTTGGTGAAAGAGAAGATGCGCACCATGCCCTTGCCTGACAGCCGCAGGCGGAAGTGGTCACACCGCCGGGGTATCACCGGAATGGTCAGTGTCTGGATACCGCTGACTGTTCCGCCGCCACGCAGCGCCTCCCACGGGTGATCGTCATACTTCACCTCCAGCCTGAGCGAGGGCCTGTCCTCTGCGCTCAGTTGGATATTGCAGCGGCCCAGATACTTTCTATCGGGGTAGTTATAGCCGATGATGCCCGTCTCGGCCATCCACTCCACACGATCCTCTTTCGTTCCCTGCGTCCCTTCAATGCACATCAGACGCCCGTTGTCCGCGTCAATGTAGAAAAGGTCATCATCCATCGCGGCAAACTGCATCACATGGGTGTTATCCTCCCGATGCCACAGGCCCCGCTCCGTGTTGTAGACGAACAGATGCCATTTACCGTCCGCTGCCTGCATACTGAGGTAATACCTCCCGCCAAAGCCGCCGGCAACAGCACGGCCATACCGTTCCGCTCCGAACACCGTCCCCACGGAACCAGGAAACGAACCGTCATAAGCACACACGCCCGTGCGCCCTTTGTAATACAGCACTTCATTGACTACACACAGACTTCTGCCGCTTCCCTGCTGCACCCCGCGCCCCACTGTCTCCGTGACCTGATGGGCGCCGCTGGAGGATACGGAGATGCGATGGATCACATTCTCTTTGAAAAACGTGGGATAGCCCAAATAGTTGATGCACCCCGTCCATACGCCGTCAGACCCGACGGAACCTCGCCACGCATCGGTGGAAATGCCCAGAAACACGTTCCAGTTTCTGAAATCCCCCAGCTTGCAGCAGTACAGCTCGTTGACCACCTCACCGTCCACCATGCCGTACTTGCAGCCCCAGATCCGGTTCTGCGCCTGACAGACAAAATCCATATCCGGCACGGTGCGGCGCACGGAAACACTGCCCACCGTCTGCTCGTAGGTAATATCCACCAGTCCAACCACCACGATGTAGTCATCGCCCTTTGCGAAGATGACCTTTGTTCCGTTGAGTTCCTCGAACTGCTCTTTGACCACGGTGCTGTCTCCCGCGTAGGCCACACCGGAGATGCTGACACCGTCCCCCTCCTCGAACGCTGCACCGATGCCCACCGCAGATATCTTTGTATACACGGTAGCCACCGCAGACCAATAGCCGGTGGCTTCACTGTACACCTGCAGGCTGTGCGGCTCCTGCGTGGTGTCCAGCCAGTAGTCGCCGCCTGCCGGGGTCTCCGGCTTCGCGGAATGCACCGTTCCCAGTGAAGAGCCGTCTGCCATGCACAGTGAGTACACCACGCTGCCGGTGCTCCCGAACGCCGCTTCCATGCTGCCGTAGTCCGTCAGATCCTTGGTGTTCAGGTACTTCTTATCCGGCCAGATCAGCAGGTACGCTCCCATGCTTACCATCTGCTTCTCCCCGTCGGCCAGCGTCAGACCTGTGACCTCCGCACCGTTGAAATAGAGCTTTCCCTTGTCCGCGATGGCCAGCGCATCCTTGGCGATCAGTCCCTGCGGCTCCTCCAACTGCTGTACCGTGCCGCGTGGGCGGCGGGTGGACAGCATGGGATAGTCGGCAGAGGACATATTCGTCATGTCATAAAATGCGCCCTCCGCGATCTTCAGGTTATGGTCATAGCCGCCGAACACGGATACCATGTCCCTGCTTGCGGAGGGCACTTTCAAAGTCGGATATTTCATGCTGTTCCCCTTACCAAAATTTCAGCTTCTCCCCCACTGGCCTGTGCGTCCGGTTATACCAACCGGTGAAGCGGTCATACTCCGCTTGGAAGGTTGTGATGGAGTTGTTGTACTTGGCGATCTCGTTATGGGCCAGATCCGCCTGTGCTGTCAGCCACAGGTCATAGATCCGCGCGTAGGGCGGCGGGGCCGTCAGAACCGTATCGCTGCCATACAGCAGCATATCGGGATCGTCCACCTTTTCCCCGTGTGGGATCAGCACCTCCCGCATAATAGTGGTCTCCAACTGCCGCAGCCACTCGTTGGCCTGCTCATAGCTGATGCCGCCTTCTCGCTTCATGAATGCGGTAATCACATCTGTGACCCGCAAATGCTGCCCCAGCATATCGGTATACCTCCCTTCTCAAAAGCGGGGGAGGTGACCAGACCTCCCCCGCTTTCGTCCCGAATCACTCGCTGCGCACGGAATCCTCGTACTCCATGGCCTCCATGGCCATCTCCTCAGCGTGCTCCAGCACCTCTGCCACACTCGCAGGGACTTCCACAGGCACGCCGCATTTGATGAGGTACTTGTCGCCGTTGACGCGCACCATGACCTCCTTGGGGCCGTCCTTGGTGCGGGGCAGCTTGATGGTCACCTTCTCCTCCACGGGAATCTCCGGCGACGTCTTCTTCCTGCTGTTCTTCTTGGGAACCTCCGGCGTGGTGTTGTTCTCCGGTGCGGGGGCCGTCATGACACCGTCAGAGACGTCCGCGGCCATGGTCACGTTGTTCTCGTTATTGTCCATCGTTGTTCTCCTTTCCTCAGTTGGCACGGGCGCGGGCGGAATACGCACTGCCGCACTCCACGCGCATCATGTAGAAGTCCACCAGGATCTCAGCGGTCTTGATAGCCTTCCAGCCCACGGTGGAACGCTGGTTCAGGGGGTCGGCAGTACCGGCACTGCCCTTGGGCTTGATGATGGTCTCCGCGCCGCCGCCTTCGATCTCGGTGACGCCGTAGGCGTTCTTGCCGAAGATCAGGTTGCCGAACACGGCACCGCCGCCGGCACCACCCTCGCCGGGATAAATGACGGCATTGTCCTCCGCCGTGATAGCGGTATCCAGTGTCAGTGCGGAAGTGGTGTTGCTGACCACCTTCACGCGCTTATCGCCGATGAGCACATACCGACCGGCCAGCGCATTGGCAGCCACCGTACCGCCATCGAAATTGATGGTCTTGCCGGCGCTGGATACCGCACCGTTTACCGTCAGCGTGCGGCTGTTGGATGCCAGATCCTCGCCGCAGTAGATCTTCGCCTCGGAAGTCTCCACGAAGCGGACACCATCCACCATGCCGACCTCGCCGTTGTACAGCTGGCGGGTGTCCGCATACTCATGGGGCTTACGCCACTCAGGGTCGCGCTTCAGGTCATAGGCCGAGTAGGGATGAATGATCATCACATAACAGCCGTCATCGAACGTGGGCACGTTCATGGCCTTCAGCTCCGTGCGGGCCTGCTGCACCAGCTTCACAGTCAGCACGGCAGACTTATCCAGCTTGGAGCGGCTGGACACCTCCGTCTCCGCACCGGCGGAGCTGCGCAGCGGCGCATACATGACCTGCAGGCCCTGATGGAGCTTATTACGGGTCACGGTGTCCAGCGTCAGGCCCATCTGCTTGCCGATGACGTCCACGGCCTCCAGCGCCACGGGGTCGATGGCCGTCAGATCCAGCTTATCGGAGATGGTCACATAGTCGCCGTACTGGCTGACGGTGGCCGTCTTGGCGGTGGCACTCAGCTTCTTGCCGTTGGGGGTCACGCCTTCGGTCAGCGGGGTCAGCGCCTTGGGCAGGTCGCCGAACTGACGGAACTCCACAGACTGGCCGCCATTCTTGGGGATGGGGCGCTTCTGGGCGAACTGGTCATGTACCAGCTGGGGCCCCGCCGTGCGGATGAGTTCCTTATCGTAAAACGTCTTGTTCTCCACCGACATACCGGTGTCGGTGGTCACGTTGGTGTTGGGATCGGCGAACATCTGCAGCATCATCATTGCCGCCATCGCCTGATAGAGCTTACTCATATTGGTTTTCATACCTCTCCTTCCTTTCGGGTCAGAGCGTGATGCGCTCTCCCCGAAGCACACGTTTGCGGATGTCGTCCATCTGCTCGTTTGTCATGTTGGCCACGTCGATCTTTCCCACAGATGCCGCAGAACCCTTGCTGCCGTTCTCGGCAGGTCTGGCAGCGTTGGCCCGCACAGCGGCCGTGACCTTCTCCGCCGCCTGCTGTGCGGCTACCTGCATGGCCGCCGGGATGATCTCGTCCTTGTGGATGACCTCATAGGCCGTCTGTACATTCACGCGGTTGCGCAGCAGCCGGCAGAAATCCTCGTTCTGCAGTTCCGCCTCCAGATCAAAGGCCGGATACAGCAGCTTGCACTGCTCTCCCTGCTTCTGCCACTCGCCGTAGATGCGCCGCGTTTCCTGCTCGGCCCTGTAGTCATCCATCTGGCGGCGGAGGTTGGTGGCCTCCCGCTCCAGCCGCCATGTCTCCCGCAGCGTGTCAGGGGAAATGCCTTTCTTTTCCGCCTCACGGATCAGATAGGATTCATCCGCATCCACGGCACGCGACAGTGCCGCCACATCGCTGGGGTCTACGCCGTACCGCTGGCCCAATACCGTCAGCATGGGCATCATGGCCTGCAGACGCTCCACCTGCTCTCTGGTGCCCCGCAGCCTGCGCTGCACAGTCTCCTTCACCCGGGCATCGTACAGATCCTTGTACTCGCCCTTGATGAGCGTTTCAAACGCAGCGCCGCGATCCGGCTTTTCCTGCTGCTGTTCCTGCACCTCGGCGGCAGGTGCTGCGCCCTCCGCCGCAGCGGGAGCGCCCTCGCCCGACTGGGGAGCGGCGCCCTCCCCTTCGCCCTCAGCAAAAAGCTGAAGATCCATACAGCCGTCAAAAAACTTCTTCATTCTGCTCTCCTCCTGCCCTTTGGCGGGCGACTCCGTTTGTATTGGCAGGGCGGTCTGCCGCCCCTGTCAAACTGATGTGTGCCGGATATTTCTCCGCCAGCACGGCGAATCCCGCCCTGACTGTTTCCAGCGCTTCCAGCACCTGCGGCACAGCCTCACAGACCAGCCGCATACTACCCTCCTGCATATCCAGCGTCCGCACCTGTCCCAGTGCGCTGGCACGGGCGGCAGCGGTCATGCTAAGCATGGATGCCGCCGCGCAGACGATATCCTGTCCCCTTGGCGCATATCCGGCGTGGCCGCACACGGTCAGGCTCACCGCTTCTCCTCTGCGCTCGAATCTCACCCTGACCATGCCGCCCCTCCTTACGCGGGTGCTGTGGCGTCTGCAACACGCTGCCGCGCTTTTTTCGTAGTAGCGCTCTCACCCAGTTTCCGTTCATCTCCACCGGCCACGCTGTTCCCCTGCACGGCCGCCGCAGCATCTGCATTACCTGCCGGCGGTGTCTGCGCCGGCGCCGCTCCGCCGCCCAGTGCTGCCAGCATTTCGGTGTCGCCGGTCACGGTGGCCAGCTTCTGCATCAGCATGACCATCTGCTGCTGCATCTGCTGCATCTGCTGGTACATAGTGCCGTTCTGGGCAATGCGCTGCATGATGGCCTGCTTGCGGTCGAAATCCATCATCTCCAGGCACGCCAGCGACTGATCCGCCAGCTCCGGATTGAAAAAGCCGTTGTTATAGAACTGGAGGGCCAGTTCGTTCTGGCTCATCTTGCTGTATGGGGACTGCTTCTGCGCCGTGATCTCCACATCGAACAAAGGCAGCCGCAGCCCCATGTCTGTCCCGAAGTCCATCCCCTGTACCTGCGGCTGAAGCTGCCTGTTGGTGTAGGTGATGAACTCCCGCACACCGTCCTCGCCGGTGATGCGGAACTGCCGCGGCAGGCTGTAAAACTGGCGGATCAGCTCCACCACCAGCAGGATCACCTGCCGGTACGCACGAAACGCGCTCTTGTTGTGGTCGCGGCTGAGTTTACTGCCCGCCTCCTGCATGGCCGCGATAGCCGATGCCGCCGTCACGCCGCTGGTGGTGCCGCCGGTCGAGATGTCACGGTTGCCGGTGGTTTCCTTCAGTTCGTCGATCTTCTGGGTCAGCACATTCAGGTAGATGCTGCTGAGAGGTTTTCCGGTAATGGGCACGATGCTGTCCTCGCCCAGATTGCCGGTGACGTGGACAAAGGCCCGTGTCTGATCCGCGAACTCCTCCTCGTTCACACCGCCGTCGGAGCGGATGAAAAAGCGCGGCTTGGTGTTGGCCAGCATATTCATCAGAACGGCCTGCCCGCCTCTGTCGATATACTCCTGCGGGCACTTTCCGATATCCACATAGCCGAAACCGCAAGGTGTCCCCTTCAGCCGAATCAGCGGGTCGAATACGAAAGGGTACTGCCCGTGGTCATACAGCCCTCGCTCCGCATACTGCGGGTCGTTCTCTGTGGCATACAGCACTGTGTCCCCTACGAATTTGCAGTAGTGCAGCACCGTGCGCCCGCCAACGAGGCGCTTGTAGTACCAGTCCACCACCACAGACTTGCCGCTGGTGTCCACCGCATCGTCATAGGCGTATTTTGCCGTGGCAAACGCCCCCGTGCCGCCCAGCTTTCCCGCCAACTGCGGGTGCTGCTCCAGCAGTACGTCGTTGTCCATCAACTCTGTGTGGAACAGGTCGCGGCTCTCCTGGATATCCTCTTTTCCCGGCTCCCAGAACAGGTTCAGCACATCCGTCTCCCGGATGTCGATATCGCCCAGCCCGTTGCAGGCAGTGCCGTCCCAGAACACGCCGTACACACCGGTGCCGCCGATGAGCTTGTTGTCCACATGGTCGGAGTAGGTCTTCTCGAATCCCGCCTGATCCAGAATCACCGGCACGATGGAAGACAGCCGCTGCGCCTCCTCCTCATCCCCCCGTTCCCGTGGCAGGATGTTGGGTGCCGGGAAATTGTCCATGGCATCGGCGTGCTTGTTCATGATGCAGTTCAGCAGCCAGCCGGACGCAGGCTCTACCTGCTCCCCCTGTTCCTCCCTGCGCATACACTCCCAGTGGCGGAGGCGGAACCACTTCTCCGCGTCCACCACGCGCTGTTCCAGATTCGCCTTGCCCTGCTTGTACCGGCGCAGTGTCTCCCATGCCCCACGGATCTGTTCCGTGCCAACAGCCGGCACCGCCGCATCCACGGCAGCCGCCTGCTCCTGTGCCGGACGTACAGTCTCTGTTTCACGCATCGTTGTCCTCCCTTATGATCTGCATTCTCGGCCTCCTGACTGGCGGCGCCAGATCCTCCTTCCGGAGTTCCAGTGCCACCCGGGCAGGATCGTCCAGAAACGGGTCGTGCTCTGCCGGCAGTCTCGGTTTGATGGGCCGTGCCATGCACATATACCGCACCTCATCTGCCACATGATCCTCCTGCGCGGTGTCCAGATCCTCCGGCACCGTCTGGCTGTACTGCAGCAGCGGCATGGTACGGATAAACGCCTTGCAGTTCTCGAACACATACAGCATGGCCATTCCGTTGGCATCAAACTGCATCCGGTAGTGTACCTGCATCCACCCGGGAATACGGCTGTGGTCGCCCTTAGCAAACAGCACCTGATGCTTGGCCGCCGTCTCCGCCACGCTCTCGCCGGTGGACTTGTCCCAGATGGCCGGGTCTGCCACACCCTGCACCGTCCGGCCCTGCAGCCACGGGTGCTCCGTCTCGATGCGGTGTATCTCTGCAAAGACCTTGTCCGGCGTCCACTTCACGCCCTCATTGGGTGTGCCGGTACAGCCGTACAGCTCTGCAATGCGGTACAGCACACCGTCATAGTCCACTGCCCACCACCCGCAGGAGAAGGGCCGCGCATAGCCCCAGTCGAAGGAGCGGTATATCGTCCAGTCCCGTGGTATGCGGAACGGTTTGATCACATGGGTGTTCTGCCGGTCGATGTAATGTGCCGGTTCATCCCGGAACTCCTCAAAGAACTGCCCCTCAAACACATCCCACCGGCCCTCCAGCCATGCCAGCCGCTGGGTATGGGGCAGCGCTTTCAGCTGCTGCACATAATCCGGCTGGCTGGCCATCAGCGCCTTGTTGTCCGTGACCAGACTTTGGATGAAGCTGTGTTCCTCCGGGATCTCCTCCGCCTCAAAGCGCCGGTCGATGAACAGCCGCTTGATGTACTGATGCCCCTGCCCGCCCGGATTGCAGGTGTAGTAGACACGCTTCGGGAAGCGATTGACACCTCGGACGCAGGCGGTGATGGTCTTCATCTGGTGCTCTGACAGCTGCGTCGCCTCGTCCAGAAAGATGACGTCGTACTCCGCGCCCTGATACCGGTCGAGGTCTGCATCCTTGGCGCAGTATCCGAACTGTATCACGCTGCCGTTGGGAAAGCTGAACTGCTTCTCCGTCACGTTATAGCGGGCAATGCCGTTCAGCTCCACCCTCAGCTGCTGGATGTGGTTCTGCCGCAGTTCCTCATATGTGCGCCGCACGATAAGGATGCGGATGCCCGTATACCGCAGCGCCAGCAGCTGTGCCTTTACCCGCACAGCCCAACTCTTGCCGCCGCCTCTGGCGCCGCCGAAAGCCACATGCTTCGTCTTTGCCTTCAAAAACAGCGCCTGCTTGGGGTTGGGCTGCTGTATCCTGAGCTGCTTCATTCGCTGTATTCCTCCAGCGGCTCGTCCATGATCACCTGCACGGCCCTGCTGTCCGCATCCGTGTCATCGCCGATGAGATCCACTATGACCCGTGCCGCCCGTGCATCACCGGCGGCCGCCGCATCCACCATGCCCACGATCATGGCCATCTGGTTGTCGATGTCCTCCGGCTCCACATACCGCGCCGCGATCCTGTTCCACTTCCGTTTATCCGACACCGGCAGCGACAGGTACAGGTCGGCAGCCTCCTTCAGGCTCCGTTTTCGCCGCCGTGCAATGCCTGACGCAATGCCGCCGGCACGTCCGCACTCCCTTGCTTCTTCCTTGCTTCTCTCGCTGAACGGGATGAGGTTGTCTGCTCCCCCTGCCACACGCTCACCTCCGTTTACTCCGCGTCCTCCTCGGCGGCGTCCCTCATGTATTTATAGCCGGTCATCAGATAGGACATCTGATGCGCCAGCCTCTGATGTGCCCGTTTAAGTGTGCGACATACCGTGGATTTGTTTATGCCCAGATATGCCGCGATCTGCACCATGTTCATGGGCGTCCCGTCCGTCCCCATCATGTGCAGCTTCAGGAGTTCCCGCTGGCGAGGGGATAATTCCCTACGGATGTACAACGGGATCATCAGATCCAAAAGCCGCTTCAAGCCACGATTGCTCATCTCCATTGCACCGCGCGAATCGAGATAGGTGCGCAGCCATCTTTCGTAGATCATCCGCTCGGCCACGAACTCCACTGCGGTCATGCTCCCGGAGTTCGTGCCCATCGTCCTCTTTGCCATTATCCTTCCCTCCGTACCACAGTTGCATATACCGAAGTACCTTGCCCAGCTCCGTCCGCAGCTGCTCCAGATCACGCAGCCGCCGCTTCAGGCAGAAAAACTCATCCGCCGCCTCCGTCTCCTTCATGGCCGCACGCAGTTCCTTGATGCGTCCGGTCAGCAGCTCCCGCGAATCCTCATATTCAGCTATCAGTTCTCGCATTGTCGCCATATCCACACCTGAAAACAAAGAATGACCGGGCCGTCCAAATGGACGACCCGGCCCTCTCCCTCTGCCCACATCTGCGGCGCCGGCGGGACTCGAACCCGCGTTGCGTGTCTCTCGCCATCTGAGCTACAGCGCCGATATGGGCAGCGGCACCGCAAGGAGCTGTCAGTGCCGCCGCCCCTAAGGAGGTGTACATGGCGTAAGCCGTCCACATCCAGAGCATAGCACATTTATTGGGCCGTTTTGGCTCAATTTTTAAGTGACAGTCCGTTATTGCACCTGTAATATCTCGCTACGTCGCGTATGAAGTCCTGCTGCCACCGTTTCGCCGTGGCATAACTGCACGGGATACACGCCGCCGCACCCTCCAGTGTATGAGTGCGGTCAAACAGCGTCATGCGCACCACCCGCATTCGCTCCCCGCCGTCCCGCCTGCTGCGGGTGGTCTGGATCGCGGCGGACACCGCTCGGTGTTCCTCCGCCGTCACCCGGGGATATTCCCGCAGAATGTTCCGGACGTACCCCCACCAGAGGTTCCGCGCCCTGCTCATACCCGACCCTCCCGATACTCCATGACGCTCCGGCCCCGGCTGCCCTCCAGCCGGTCGACAGCCAGACAGATGGCTGCATATACCACCGCCGGCATCTCCCTGTTTTCCAGATAGTCCCGCAGCACCTTCGCCGCCTCCTGCTCATTCATCTTTCGTACCCTCCTTTTTCTCCATCTTTTTCCTATACGCCTTCCGCGCCGCATCGCTTTTCGTCCGTTCCCCGGGCAGACGGTTGTACCGGCTGGCACAGCTTCCCGCACACCTGCAGTCCGGCAGACGGCAGGTGAAGCAGTCGCTTCCGTAGGGGCAAACCTCATCCTTCACCGGTCTCACCACTCCTTTCCGAACATATTCAGATCGACAGCGATCTCGTCCTCCTCCGTATCATCGACAGCCACATAAACGTCCCCAGCTACCGGGGCGACCACCAAATTACAGTCAAGAAAATCGCCTGTCGTGCGCATAAAGGTATCTTCGTCGATCTCCATAATTCTGAAATACCGTGCCATCTATTTCTCCTCCTTTCAGTATTTGACGCCTATGTAGTCCAGCACCTTGGCATAGCCCAGTCCGTCCTTCGTTGGCTTCCACAGCCCGTCCACGTCAACTGCACCGCCGCCGATGCAGAATTGGTAGTGCTTCGGGTGCGTCAGTTTCATGCGTTCAAAGCGGTTGGTGCCTTTTTCGAGGTGCGCACCGAAGCCGCAGAACATACAGCCCGTCCTCTGGCACCCCGTACAATGCAGCGGGCAGTCTACCAGCGTCGCATCGTAGTCGTTCTCGCCGTCGCTGGCCACGATGTCGCCGTACACGCTGGCGTAGGGGAGTTGGTGGTCAACGATAAACCGCAATACATCCTGCTCCGTCCAGAAACTCATGGGCTTCCCCATAGGCCGCTTTCCTTCAAAGGCGTTGCAGCCAGCTTTCAGCCAATACGTCATGCGAAGTCTGCTTTCCTCCGCCATCACCGCCGTTGTGGCCTGCTGCCCCGTTTTGTGTTCATAGGTTTTCGCCGGCGCTTTTTTCATAGCGGCACAGCACCTGTCAGAAATATTAAATGGCGCATACAGCAGATACTCCCATTTTTCACAGTTGTAAACAGACGGCTGGCCATCTTTCCGCATAACTTCACCCCGCAAGCGCTTCATCCGCCGCCCGTCCGGGTTCTGCCTTGCGTTTTCGATGCAACTCGCCACATCCTTGCTCACAACGCTGTACCCGTACTTTGTCACCACCTGCCGGATGTTCATCTTCGGACGTAGCCGCACAAGGTTTACGGTGATACGCGGAAACTCTCTCCGCAGCCACGCGGCGTACTCATTCACGAACTTCTGAATTTCAGGGTATTCCAGCCCGGTGTTCACAAACACCAGATTCAGCTCCCACGGCGGCGTCCTGAAACTCGCCAGATACCGAGCCGCCAGATACGCCAGCACTGTGCTGTCCTTGCCGCCACTAAACGAAACGTAGCACTGCCCGCCCCATGCGGTATACCACTCGTCCAGCTTTTCGTAGGTCAGCGTCTCCTTGTCCCGCACATCCAGCGCCATGAGCTTCATCGCCGCCTCATGTGTCAGTGGCCGGTTAACGTGCATCATGCTTTCGCCTCCCTCACACCGCCACGCAGTCCAGCAGCTGCGCCATGGTGGTGATGCGTACGCCGCACCACTCCGGCAGGTTTGCCCGCACCAAGGCGGACGCCACCGGCGGACACACCGCATTGCCGCACCGCGCCACCTGTGCGCTCTTTTTGTACTCGTTGCCCAAATAATCACGGTCGATGATGTAGTCCGGTGGGAACCCCATCGCATTGTACAGCTCGCGGGGAGACAGCATCCGCAGACCGATATCCGCGATGTAGTACAGCGCGCCGCCGATCTCCAGCAGCAACACATCATCCTCCGCCAGCGCATAGCCGCAGAATTCATTCAGCAGGGCGCGAATCTCGGGCCAGTGGCCCAGATCGTCACCGCTGCGCATCTTCGCCAGCTGTGCCTTGCACACGGCAAATGTCCCGCCGCTGCACGCCCGCTCTTTCCCAGCACTGGCCGTCACTGTCTGCAAAGGTTCCGAAGGCGGCGTTCCCACATTGTCGCCCTTGAACTTCACCACATGGGCCGCTACCACCGCCTCGCGGTCGTGGCTGGTGACGGTGTGCATGGGCTCTGCCACATCCAGCGGACGCCCGCCGGTGTAATACTCCACCAGATTGGCGCAGGTCAGGCCGTAGCGGTTGGAGGCGTCCACGGTGTTGATGGGCGCACCCAGTCCGGACGCCCGGACACTCTCCGCCTGCTCGGTATGGTACTGGATGAGAGACGGGGCCACCAGGCAGGCTTCCTGCTTCGATACCGTTGTTGGTACAGGCTCCCGTATATCTCTGATCCTGTCCCCGCCGCCGGTTTGCCCGATGCTTACGAGGCTCGGCGTTACCAGCATCTGATTCCCTGCGGTCGTCACGGTATGTACCGGCGCACCGACAGTTCCGCCTACGCTGTTGCTGGTGTTGGTCACCGTCACGGGCGCCAGCAGGGGCCTGCACAGGTTCTCCTTGCCGGTGCTGACCACGGTGGGTAACGGCGCGTCAAGATCATGCACGCGGGGTGCCTGCCCCTTTCGCTCACCGTACCCCGTGGGCACGATAAACGGCTTGCCGCTGCGGATGGTGAACTTGTCCACACCGCGAATGACGCGGCGCATGGTGTTACTCGCCAGCGGCCGCACCGCCTTCAGGCCGTACCTGTCCATGATCTCCGCCTTTGTTGCGAAAACCGACGGGCAGGGCAGGTTCCAGTCGATGATTTCCGCCGCGCTGCGCCACTTGGGCAGTCCGTCCGCGCCGGTCTTGCTGTGGGTAGGCTCCGGCCACACAATGGGCCGTCCGTCGCAGCGGGCAATCAGGTAGAACCGCTTGCGGGAGGTGGGCGCACCGTAGTCCGCCGCGATCAGCTCCCGATACTCCACGTCATAGCCCAGTTCCTCCAGCTGTCGGATGAACTTCCGGAACGTGGTGCCCGCCAGCTTCTTCACCGGCTTTCCCTTCCGCACCGGCCCCCACGTCCGAAACTCCTCCACATTCTCCAGAATGATGACGCGGGGCCGTACCGTTGCCGCCCACCGCAGGGTGATCCACGCGAGGCCGCGAATCTTCCGGTCAACCAAAGCGGCGCCTTTAGCCTTAGAAAAGTGCTTGCAGTCCGGCGAAAACCACGCCAGTCCCACAGGCCGCCCCCGGCACACGGCCTTGGGGTCAATGTCCCACACGGACGCCTGGAAATGCTCCGTATAAGGGTGATTGGTGCGGTGCATGAGGATGGCCGCCGGGTCGTGGTTGACGGCCAGCGCCACCAATCGGCCTGTGGCGATCTCAATACCCGTGGATGCTCCACCGCCGCCGGCGAAATTGTCTACGATGATCTCGCCGGTCATCGTCTCTTGTGCATATACCATGTTGTCCTCCTTCAACTGTGCGGAGAAGATACTTTACCCTGTAAAAATTTCCTCCGCGGCCAACATAAACACCCCCTCAAAACAGAGGTATGCGTTTTGGTTGGTTCTGCTGTGTGCAAAGCCTTGTGTTTTCAGCGGCCTCCGGTGTTTCTGTTCCGAAATACTTACGTTCCCCCCGAAGAAGGCGGAAAGTATCTGACCAAAATACCGCCAAAAAACACAGGCCAAATTAGTCATTGCCCAGCCCGTCCAACACCGCCACCAAAGCGTCCGCAGCCGTCAGTGTCCGCTCCTTCCGGTAGGCGGTTTTGGCTCGCTCCGTCTCCTTATAGCGCCGTGCGGCATTGTCCCAGCATTTCCGCTCAAACGCATATCCGCGCTCCACGTTATCCAGTTCGCTTCGCAGCCTCTGCTTCATGGCGCTGGCTTCCTCCCGTGTGAAGACCTTGTGCCGGTAGCCCCAGTACAGGGCACGCAGAGCAATGTACTCCGTCATCTCCTGCCATGAGCATCCGGTGGGTATCGGCTCCCCCTGCATAGCAGCCCGCTCCACTCTGGATACCTCCGCCATCACCGCACCTCCTTCGGAAGCGACAGATACCATGTGAGAATGTGTACCGCCGCATCATAGCCGTGGCATACGGCGGCATAGTATCCCTGCGCCATCAAATGTTCTACCCACCAGCGTTGGGCCTCCGACGCCCTGCCGCTGGGCGTTTTCATTTCGATGTACAGGCCGTGGTAGCCATTCCGCGCCACCGGCAGACACAGATCGGGAACGCCTTTCTTGACGCCCATAGCCTTGTCGGCGGCTACCTCCGCCGCGCCGCCGGTGGTCTCGTTCTTGATGTGGTGCAGCAGCGCCAGTTCCGGCCACTGCTCACGCACCGTCGGCTGACGCGACCACTTCATGACCGCCTGCTGATGCTGTCTTTCCGATGCCATCTTCCAATACCTCCACATAAGATGATTTCTTGGTGTCTCCGGTGTCTCTCTTGCCCTTGCCCTGCCGCACGGTGTAGCCGTTCCGTCAGAGGATCATGCAGACCTGATCGCGGTCTGCTTCCCGTGAAATGTACAGCTTCACAGCCTTCCTCCTTTACTCATCAGGCGGTTCAGGATCTGGCTGGCCTGCCCTTTGGTCAGCCCCTCCGTGTCAAACCCCTTGCAGCGTTTCCGGATCATCGTCAGCTGCTTATCCGTGGCGGGATTCCGCCCCCAGCGCTTGACCTCCTGCGTATTCCAGATATACGCCTGCTCCTTGCGCTGCCGAAGCAGCCACACATAGCAGCTGTCCAGCGCACTCTGCATGGGCCGCTTGTCCGACGTCATATCCCCCAGTGTGATACGGGTCATGCCCAGCTCATCCTGCGGCGACAGCACCAGCCGCTCATGCCCCAGCAGAGAAAGCACCATCGACCCGTCCGGCAGCTTGAACCAGTTCACATCGTGGGTCTGGTATTTCTGCTCCTTGGCCCACAGGTCTACGATCTCCACATTTCGGATCCAGCTCTCCGGGCAATCCGATGCGGCCAGTGCCTTCATGGGCAGCTCAAACAGCAGCCCCTCCAGCTCGTTCTGCTTGGCCTTCGGTACGTTGGTCATGTCGATACCCAGCAGCGACGGAGCCGTGCAGATGGACGCCCGCCCCGTGATGCCCACGCAGTCGATCAGCGTCAGCCGTGGCTTGCCGGGGTAGAGCCGCAGGCCCCGTCCCACCATCTGGCTGTACAGGCTGTCGGACTGGGTGGGCCGCGCAATAATGACCGTCTCCACCCGTGGAATATCCGTCCCTTCGGTGAACACCATGCAGTTGACGATGCAGGGGATCTCTCCCGCCGTGAACCGCTCGATGATAGCCGCCCTGTCCTTCGTCTCGCCCGTCACCACCACAGCGCCGGGTATCTTCGCCGCGATCTCATTGGCGTGATGTACGCTGACGGCGAAGATCAGCGTGGCGCCCTTGGCGTATTTCCCGTAAGCCTCGGCAATGGCGTCCGCCGTACCCTCCATAGCCTCGTCCAGCTCTCCCGGCGCGTAATCTCCGGCGCGGGTATGTACGGCGCTCAGATCGTAGCCGATATCCACCCGCATACAGTAGATGTCGCACAGATAGCCATTCTGGATGCCGAATCGCAGGTCGCGGGCAAAGATGATGTCCGAGAACACCGTGTCCAACCGCACCTTGTCGCCCCGGTTGGGGGTGGCGGTAAATCCAAGCGTCAGCCGTGGCTTGAAATAGTCCAGTATCTTCCGGTAGGTGTTGGCCGCCGCGTGGTGGGCTTCATCCACGATGATGGTGTCAAAGGCGTCCGGTGCAAACTTGTCCAGCCGCCGCACCAGCGTCTGTACACTGGCGCTCACTACCTCCTCGCCGTGGCTGTGCTCTCCCGCCCGCTCCACGCCGTAGCTGCAATCGTAGTATTTCATGGGCTGGCGCACCAGCTCCTCGCGGTGGGACAAAATCAGGTTGCGGCCCTGCCGTGGTATGTTGGCAAACGTCACCGTCTTGCCCAGCCCCGTGGCCATCTGGCACAGGTACGACCCCGGCGGCTGCGCTTCTATGGTCTTGATGCATTCGCGCTGATAATCGCGCAATTCCATGTCATGCCTCCTATTTTTGTGGGGACGTGGGGCGCTGTGGGGAACATATCCCCACGCGCAAACCGTTGGTATCAAAGGCTTTGCGGCAAGTGTGGGGGTGTGGGGATAATTTTTGCAAAAAAATTTATGCCTTGCACACATACGTATATGTACCATACGTTTGGTATGTGTATGTGATTATTTTTTACCCCTATATAGCGTGTGTATGTGTTCCCCACATCCCCACACCCCGAAAAATTTCGCCGCAAACCGTTGGTATCAAAGGCTTTGAGGGCGTGGGGGCGCACCCCCACGTTTCCGCGCAGTTCCCCACGTTTACAGCGGTAATTCGTCCGTTTCGTCAATTTCTTCTTCAATATCAGGCAGGAGCAGACAAAAGCACTCCGTAGGAACACCATTGATGCGGCGGGCTTTCGTGTTATTCTTGGCCCGTGTCTCGATCAAACCAGCCTGCTTCAGCCATGAGATCGTCGCCTTCATGCTGTAACCCGCGTCCTGCAAGACCCGTTCAAAAACAGAGCGGATGATATAGGCACGGCAGCCGTCCAGTGTACCCAGCACATCTCCGTTGTCCGTTTTGCCCGTCAGTTTGTTGGAGTTCTGGGATACCCAGTCGCACAGATACTTATAAGCCCGCTCACCGGCGGACACCGCCGCACGGGACGTCAGGAATTCGGATATCTGCTCCATCGTCACGGGCTGCTCCGTCCCGCCGAAGATCCAGCGGCAGGCCAGCTCATCGCCCAGCACAATAGCAGCGGCCGCCATGGCCTGCTTCTCCGTGGTGTCCTGCGCCGCCAGCGTCTTGAACAACACCTGATATCTGTCATGGATCTCCTGCGGCACATCGTCCCCAGCGGCATACAGCTTCTCCACGAAGGCTTTTCCCGCGTGACCAAAGTTCCGCTTCACCGCGCCGGACACCCGCATACCGTCCGTAATGACTACGCTGTTGGCCTTGCACTCGATATCGATCACTCGGTTCACCGCGCCGGCGCCGGACGCCTGCCCCGTCAGGGGACTTTCCCCCGTGGACAGAATGCAGTTTTGCCACGTTGGTGTCCTGTCCACGCCGCCTGACCGGTTTCCCCGTGTGCGCCCCACGCCCTGCGCGAGCCTGTACACATCAAAGTTGGTCTTTCCTTTTGCGTCCTTGGCCAACTGCAGTTCATCCAGGCACAGCGGCAGATTGTTCAGGAACGCGGCGGTCTTCTCCATACCAACAGCCGTCCCGTCGAATGTCTTGACGTAGCTGCCTACGGCAGGGTCGCCCCACACGCTGGCGGCTACCATCAGGGCTACCGTCTTGCCGGTGCCGCTGTCGACGCCCCACAGGTGAACAAAGAATGGCAGGCATCCAAGCGGCTGCAGCAGCGGCGATGCAAAGGACGCCGCCAGCACGATCTTTGCCGTTACAGACATAGCCCGTACCTCTGCGGCCATCTGCCGCCACTTCTCAAAGCTGCCGCGCTCATGCACCGTCTGGAACATGGCGGCAAAGTTGGCGTCGCCGTCAAAGATCAATCCGTCCACATAGGGCGAAAAGCCCTCTCCGGCGATATAGCCGAACCGTCCTATACTCTTCCGCTCCGGTATGATGTCATAATTCAGGTTCTCCAGATCGCCGATGTAGCGGACAAAATTCCGTGCCGTTTCGCTGTTGACGGCGATACCGATCCCCGCCAATTCCGTTACTTTGTTGGCGCTGGCCAACACCTTTTTTTCCACGATGTGCCGCCGCCAGATGGCGCCCTTGCGGAACGCCAGCCGCAGCTTCTCCTCGCCGGTGTCGATGTTTACCAGACGCTCCACCGGCATCACCGGATGCGGACAGGCCACGCAGTCCACGCCGCCGAAGTTTCGCCTGATACCGCCGTCATCCGCCTCCCAGTCTCCGGCGTTCAGCTCCATCGGCTGACCGTCAAAACAGGTGGGATTCCCGCCCACATAGACCGTGCCGCCGGAAGAACTCTGCTTCAGGCCGGTCAAATATGCTTTGTAGAACTTCTTCAGCTGCTTGAATCCAACGCCGGCGGCATACCGTGCCATGGCCTCGATCATCCGCTGGTGGACAAATGGATTATCGGCATACTCCCGCAGTTCTTCGTATGGCAGCGTGGTATACAGAAAATCATCCTCCGTGTACCGCCAATTCGGTACGATCTCTCGTTTCTTATCCAAATCCAGCCTCCAGTATCTCGTCCAATCTTGCTTCCAGCGCGGGCATGGCCTTCAGCGCATCCGGATACAGAGGATGTATCCAGATGCTGCCGTCCGCACACAGCACCGGCGGGAAGTATTTCACCGTTTCAAAGCACTGCCGGTACTCTGCCGCCAGTACCCTGTATTCTGCACTGCGTCGGGCCTTTTCCGCTTGCTCTTCCCTCCGCTTTTCCAACAGCGCAGACCGCGCCTTGGGGTCGGGCTGCTCATATGTAAGGCGCAGGCCAAAGTCGCTGTCGATGCGCAGTACCGCCTGCCGGAAGGATATATCGAACAGTTTCATCACAAAGTCAATGACCGTTCCGCCGGCGTTGCACCCGAAGCAGTGCCATCCTCTGTCGCCGTCATAGACCTTCAGGCTCCCGTTGTTGTCGCCTGCGTGAAAGGGGCAGTGAATGTAGCCGCCTCTATTCGGTGTGAAGCCGTAAAATTCCACGACCTCTCGGGCCGTCAGCGTTTCTTTGATCTGAGCCGCCGCGTCAGAACGGCAGGTCGCCTTCATCCTCATCGACCTCCTGCCAGTCGTTGGCTGACACATTCACAGGGCCGCTGGCAGGTCTGGCACCACCCGTATCTCCATCGCGCTTGGAATCGCCGAAATACATATTGTCAACGATCACCTCTGCGCTGCGGCGGTTATTGCCCTCCTTGTCCGTCCACGGACGGATCTGGAGCCGCCCCTCCACAACAGCCATGCGGCCCTTTGTGAAATACTTGGCGGCAAACTCGCCGGTCTGGCGCCACGCTACGCAGTCAATGAAATCTGTCTCCTTTTCACCGTCTGCACCCTTATAATTCCGGTCAACCGCCAGTGAAAAGCTGGCCACAGACGTCCCGCTGTTCGTGGTGCGCAGTTCCGGGTCACGGGTCATGCGACCCATAATGAAGATCTTATTCAACATCTCCGGCACCCCTATAGTCCAAGATTCTGTGCAGTTTCTTTGTCATCCGGCAGTACGCGCACTTCCCGCACCGGCGCGGGGCGATCTTCCCCTCCTTGATGGCCTGATACCGCGGGGCACGATCCTCCACCTCCGCCAGCTTGGCGGCCAACTCAGCATCAGGGATGTACAGCGCCCCGATGTCCGGCGCGTCCTCCTTCGTACCCACTGCCAGAATGAACGGCAGCATATGGCCCTCGATGGCCTGATAAATGGCGCCCTGAATGTCGTAACCGTAAAACTGGGCAAAGGATACCTTGGCACGCTCTTCCTCCGACCACACATTGGCCATGTCCCGCATGACCTTCTGATCCACCAAGGCACCGTCGCACATCCCCATGACCTCTGCTGTCTCCGGAAACCGTTCCGCAATGCGGCGGCTGGTCTCGGCGTCCAGCAGGCTGTCGATCTTCACCTTGAAGGGGACACCCGCGATCTCGCCGGTCAGGATCACCTGCTTCTTTCCGGACATCAGCAGCATATACAGCTCGTCCGCCTCCATCCGGGCGATCACATCCTGCGCATGAACGAACTCCGCTTTCAGGCTCCCGTCCCGCTTGAAGATCTCCGGATGCTGTGCCTGAAACACCGGCAGCTCTCCAGAGAAGTAAGCATCCACATAGCTTCCAATCAGCATAGCCGTGGCGGCTGCGGGGGCGTATTCCCCCCGCAGCTCCGCCAGCGCCGCCGCCTCACATCGGTCAAAAGCCTTGAACTGGGTAGCCCCCATGTAGGCCATGTTCATCTCAGGGGAGAAATAGTTCTCCGCCGTCACCATAGGCAGACTCATTACAGCACCTCCCCGTCAATGACCTCGCCTGCGGCAGGGTCTGCTTCGGGCGTCTCCGGTGCTTCCGGTACCGGGGTCGATGCCGCCTCCTTGCGTTTCTGAGCGCAGGCGGCACACAGGGAAACGCCGTAATGCTTGGCGGTGTAGGCCGCCAGCCAGCCGGGGGTCTTGCCCATGGCCGCTTCAATGATGCCGCCGCAGTCCGCACACGGCGGCACAGGGGCTTCCTTCTTGACCCTCGGCTTAAAGGGCCGGATACGGATGCCGTCCGTAAGCCCGCCATCCTGCGGATCACGCACCTTGTGGTCAATGTAAAGCTGGATCTGCTTGCCCACCAGCGTATCCGCCTTTGCATCGCCAAACAGCTTACGCAGCGTTTTGCGGTTGGTAGAGTTGATAATGAGAGGCCTTACCTGCATAATGCCCGGAACACGCTCTTCCTTGAAGGAAAGTACATCCTTGTTTTCCTTGCCGCGCTGGAGCGTCACCATGCCGTTCCACAGGGCATCAATAGTCAGTATCGGCTCCACATCATCGTCGATGTCCTCAGCGCCGAGATATTCAGAATCACGCATCTGCCCCAGACGTTCGTCTCCGGTCAGTTTACGCAGATTATCCTTTGTCATCATAATTCGGTAACCTCCAATTCATTAGAATCCGTCACGCGGGTAGCGATCAGCTGCAGCCCCTTTGCCTTGCACTTGGCATACAGTTTGTCCCGGCTCTCCTTGTCCAGCCGTTCCGCGCCATCGACCAGAATGATTTGCAGCTGTCCCGGCTTGCTGACCGTGATATCCACGCACAGCTCCAGCAGCTCACCATCGGACAGGTTAGAAATGGGCAGGCCGTGGATCAGCGGCACGCCATTCTCTACCGTCAGTCCCTCAACGGGGATCGTTGCCGTTTCAAGAATTTTGGCGGGCAACTCCCGCGCCAGTTCGATCTTGCGGGTCAGCTCCTGCGACTGCTCCATAAGCGCGTCCACCTCATGCTGCATGGCCGTCATGCGCTGGTACTCATTGAGGTGCTTGCGCATACGCTCCGCCGTATCCACCTCCTGCTGTAAGGCGGAAGTATCTGCCGGTGCAGCCTCCGCATACTCGCTGGCCGTACCCATGTCCTTTTCCAGTTTGGCAACGGCGGTCTCATACTTGGCGTGCACAACGGCAGCACGATCCTCCCGCCGGCACTCCAGACTGCCTAATTCCTCCTGCGCCGCGCTGATCTCTGCCCGAAGCCGCTCGATCTGGCCGGTCAGTTCAGAGCGCTCACGGGCCAGATCCCTGTCAATGGCAGCCAGCGCCACATCCCGTTCGCCGGTGATCCCACGCATCTTCGCGTCATAGCTGTCCCGGAAGGTTTTGGCCCGCTCGATGCGGCTGTTCTGATCCTTCAGGCGTTCCAGTTCGCGGTACTTTTCGCCGACAGGGTAGCTGTTCCATCGGTCATAGTCGTAGCCGGACGGAATATCCTTTGCAATGTCAGTAATAAATGCCTGTTTGTTGCGGATATCGCGGTTCAGGTTCTGCCTCGACTGGAAATAGATGCCGTTCTCCGCCTGAATATCCGCCAGCACTTCAAGGATGTGCTTCGAGTAGTCCACGCCCTGCGGGATCTCGCCGAACTGCTCCCTGATCCAGTTGGTATCCCACGGAAACTCGATCAAAGAGAGGATCACACGGTTCTTCTCCTGCCGCGACAGCTGCGTGAACTCCACCGGGTTCAGCTGGAGCGGCGTGAAGATCTTCGACAGGAACTCCGCAGGCCGCGTCTGAAGCATGGAGCCGTCCCGCACCTTCACCGTTCCGGCAGACTTGGCGCTCAGCGCCCGCCGGTCTACAGAAAGGCCCGAATCCGTTTCGATGATGATCTCCCCCTCATCCGCACCCTGATGCACAACATAGTCCCTGTCAGAACGGTTGGTCAGCGCATACCGGATAGAATCCAGCACCGAGGTTTTCCCGCTTCCTTTGGGGCCGGATATCTCCACAGAGCCACCGCCCAGCGACATATCCTTGATGCCGAACATATTTTTGATAACGATTTTCGTTGTTCTCATTGACAAATCTCACTTTCTCCCATATAGTGGGCGTGTATCTGATTGGCTTTGCCGCCAGTCCCGCCCCGCCGAAGTGCCAGCTCCGGCGGGGCGGCTTTTTTGTTACATCATCACGACCACACGGCCGGCGTCGATATCATCCTTCAGTGCCGCCTCCAGATATGCCTTGATGGTCTTGCGGGCATCCAGCTTCCACATACCTCCGTCAGCCTCCGTGAAGGTAATGCCCCGCTCATCAATACGGATCAGGAACAGTCCCTCCGGCTGATCCACCTCTTGGAAGGTACGGTAAGGCCGCAGCTGCACCAGCGGACGGATGGTGCTGTTCTGCTGGAGCGAAACGCCCTTGTTGGTCACGACGGTGGTGGCTATGCCGGTGTCGTTGTAGGTGACCTTTGCACCGCAGGTGATCTGACTCAGCAGTGTCAGGGCATAGCCCCTGTCACCGCCGTCCTGAAAGCGCGTCTGCAAAGCGACCGCCGCCCTGTCAAAGGGCATCTTCACTTCGCCGTCCCAGCCGGGCACGTCCTTGGCGGCCGCCTCGTAGTAGAAAATGCGATCCTCCCGCAGGTCGCGCTGGGGGTGGCCGAAGCACGTCACCGTCATGTGATCCTTCACGGACAGGTAGAGCTTGTCCGGACGATCTGCGCAGGTGCCTTCCGTCTTGACCATCTGCACCAGCGCGTCCAGACTGTTCAGGGGCAGGCAGCTCTGATAGACTGCCTCCGGGATAATCTCCTGCGCTTCACCGTCTTTGTCCACGGCGTAGGTATGGTCATCCCTGTCCAGAATGATCGGCTTTGCCAGTTCTTCGATTTTCTCGATAGCTTCCTTCAGCATGGTATGTCTCCTTTCTTTTTTAGCCGCAGTTTACAAGTTTCAGGTGTGCCGGTGCTTCCTGCTCCGAGCCGTCAACGGCAATCTGGCCGGGGATCTGCGGGGCCATCTCAATGACCGTGTCCTTGTCGGCGGCATAGAGCATGGTGGTCGCGGGGTGCGTGGGGGCCAGCGTAGACTTCACGGCGCAGTTGACCACGATGTTCTGGCGGCTGTCATCGGGACAAAGCTCCAGCGTAATGGTCACCTTGCGTTTGGCCTTGGCAGACGTGTTGGGGTCGAGGATGTTCTCGATCAGGCGCGGCATCTCATAGTCCACGCGCTCCTGAAAGGCTCCACGGCACATCTGCATGATGGATCTCTGGGATTCTTCTCGTGTGGTGTTCATACGTCCTCCTTTTTCTCAGCCGCCAACAGGCGGCGTTTTTTTCTTGCATACGCATTGTCGGCGGCACAAAGGCCCGGATTCCTCCGCCGACGCTCCTTGGCGTAGGCTGCACGTGCCTCCCTGTGCGCCGCGTTGTACCGGCGGCAGCGTTCACGGTTGTCACGGTTTCGGTCTTTCTCCCGGCGGCGTTCTTCGGCTTTTCCGTCATAAAAGCCAACATGCTTGTAGCTGTCTCGAAAACAGGTGGTGCTACAGTAATAAGTGGTAGCCTGCTTTTTCCCGTCTCGCGGCACCTGCCGTATCCACGGCGATTCAGCGGTCGTAGAGAAGGTTTTTCCGCAGGTGCCGCAGGTGCGGATCAACGTCATCCGTTTCTCTACAAAAGGTCTTCTGCGGCTCATCCCGACACCTCCCCCATCAGGTCAAACAAAGAGATGTTCATGTCCTCCCGCTCGAACTCCTGCAGGTAGCCAACAGCATC
Source organism: uncultured Oscillospiraceae bacterium (assembly GCA_934591745.1). Classification (GTDB taxonomy): domain Bacteria; phylum Bacillota; class Clostridia; order Oscillospirales; family Oscillospiraceae; genus Vescimonas. Next base: position 10,211 of record CAKTPQ010000007.1, on the reverse strand, counting down.
CCGGAAATACCCACTGTTCAGCTCACAGGCAAGGCCCTTCCGCCCCGCCTTGACTGCTTCCAGCGGTACCGTGCCGATTCCACCAAATGGGTCATATACAAGGTCGCCGGGATTGCTGTACCGGTTGATACAGCGGTCTACAATATCCAGCTGGAGGGGACAGACGTGGAGCTGCTGGCGGCGCTGACTCTGGGTGGTGTTCAGGGTGCGCATCCGGTTGATATCGTCCCACACCTCATCCGTCCAGCTCCCCGGTGCCACCACCATGAAGGTGGCGGGCAGTTTTCCATTCTCGTCCAGTTCCTTTGCCATGCGGACGTGCTCTGCATAGTCATACACCGTGCCGCGGCTGTACTTGCGGTAGGCTGCCTGGATCTTTCCGGTGTCCATGGACATGATCTCTTCCTTCGTCACCAGCCGGTCGCCGGAGGAGCGCCAGTACCCGTGGGCGTCTATCTGCCACTGGGCGCGGGTATATTCCTCTTTTGTCTTATGTACCGGTTCGTCGGCGTAGGCTTTGCTCCGGTCGGTGGGCAGCTTCCGGAACAAAAGGATGTATTCCGGACAGCCTACGCCCATCTTGGAGCCGTCCTTGCACTGCTCCGTCCAGCCCAGCCGGTACGTCTGGTTGTTCTCCCGCACCACATCCGTGACCACGGTGATCATGCCGAAGTAGGCAAAGCCGTGCTGCATATAGTGCCGGATGCACATGGCATGGAACGGCTCCATGGTGGGCATTCCCATGCCGGTGGCGTTACCGAACAGCACCCTATCCTTGACATGGCAGCAGAACACGCGCCCCGGCTTCAGCACCCGCAGCAGGTTAGGACTGAGATAGTCCATCTGCTCAAAGAACCGGCGGGTATCCTCGTTGTGGCCGAAGTCGTTATAGCTGGGGGTGTATTCGTAGTGGTTGGAAAACGGGATAGAGGTCAAGATCATGTCCACGCTGTTTTCGGCCATCCGTGCCGTTTCCTCCACGCAGTCGTTATTCACCAGCGTGTAATTCTTGCCTTTTACTTCCACGCGCTCCACTCCTATACTTCTGGCCATGCGCTCCGTCTGCACAGAACCGCTCAGGCCGTATTTCTGCACGATCTCCCGCATCTTGCCCTGCAGGTACTCGTGCTGCTTCCATTTCTCCATCAGCACACGGTAAATGGGGTCTTCCGCCGCCGTGTAAATAATGTCGATCACCACCTGCTCCGTCTGGAGGAAGCGGTAAATGCGGTGTACCGCCTGAATAAAATCATTAAATTCATAGTCGATACCGATAAAAATCGCCCTGTGGCAATGGCGCTGGAAGTTGCACCCGCTGCCGCTCAGGCTCTTCTTGGTGGCAAACAGCCGGCAGCGCCCCTCCGAGAAGTCGATCACCCGCTTTTCCCGTTCGGCATAGTCCATGCTGCCGTAGATATCCACGGTGTCCGGCAGGGTCTTACAGATGGCGTGCCGCTCCGCCTCCAGATCGTGCCAGAGAAGAAAGTGCGCCTCCGGATCACTGTCCACGATCTCCTTTGCCACGGCCACACGGGCGTCAATGCTTTCCCGCTTTTCCCGTGATGCCTCCGCCAGCGATACCGCCGCGTCGTGCATCAATTTGAACTGGCCGTTCCGATCTGTGTCCTCGCCGTACCGGCCCCGCACAATGTGTGTCCGCACATCCAGCGGCGGCAGCGCATAGCCGGTATCGTCATAGCCCAGATCAGAGGGTTTTCCGATAAACAGCGCCCAGCTGGACACCCACAGCCAGAACTCATCCTCCTTGTGGGGGTACAGTGTCAGGTTGTTAGCCTTGGTGCTGTCCCGCTGGAAAAATCGCGTCAGAGCCTGTCCCGTGTCCATGATCTCCAGATACCCGGCGTAGTGGATCAGCTCCTTGTACCGGTTGGGCGATGGTGTCGCCGTGGATACCAGCTTGTACTTCACGCCCTGAAATTTCGGCAGGAATGTCTGGTAGGTCTTGCTGCCGAACGAGCGCAGCACCGACGCCTCATCCAGCGCCACGGCCGTGAACCGCGTGGGGTCAATGTCCCCGTCCCGCACCCGTTCATAGTTGGTCATCAAGATATCTCCGGCGGCGCTGTCTGCCTCCGCCATGGTGGTGATGTACTCCGGCGCCGCGTAATGCAGCAGCTCCACCGCGTCCCGGGTGAACTCCTGCCGGACGCCCAGCGGTAGCACGATCAGGGCCTTGCCGCCATCATGGCGCACCGCCTGATGGCAGAACTCCAGCTCCTGCACAGTCTTGCCGAGACCGAAGCTCTCAAACAGCGCCCGCCTGCCGCCTCGCAGCGCCCACACAACAGCATCCCGCTGGTGCGGCTTCAGCGCCGGGTTAATCTCCTCCGGCGGCAGTGTAAAGCCCGTCTCGCTGGCCAGCACGATCTTGGAGCGCAGAAATTCGAGATAGCTCTCCATTACCGATGGTCCTCCAGCTTGTCCACCAGCCGAAGGATGCTGGTCGCCAGCCACGCCGCGCCAATGTAGGTAAGTACCCATGTGAACGTCATAGCTTGTCCCTCCTCAGCGGGGCATCACCCCGCTTTCTCCTCTGTTGATTCTTCCGGCCCGATTTTTGTTACAATGACCGTTCCGGTAAGGCCGTTGTTTTCCAGCGTTTTCTGCAGCAGATACTCCAGCGCCGCCTTGAAACAGTCCATTCGCAACACTCCTTCCGTTTACACGATATGCGGGCACTGCGTGTCCGCTTGCCTTGTGGTGAGGTGGATTTTCTGTGCAGTGCGATTCATAGCTATGCAAATCCCACGCATTTCTCCGCAGATCTCTTCGCTGCCGTGCCTCTGCTAAACTCTGCTTTCCACTGCGATGCTCTGCCTTTGCGTTATGCAATCTCTTCCCAGCGGAAGCGACCCTTGCCGCTGTTGCGCCACTGTCCCATGCCGGAAAACCGCCCATAGTCCAGCCACTCCCGAACAGCCTTCTCGTGGTCATCGCTCAGGCAGATGACGGTAAACTCGCAGGTCGCGCCGGCGGGGATCTGTTCCGACAGAGCGAGGCTTACGCGCTCCCCCTGCATGGTCTGCGCTCGCAGTGGACGGGAGCACTCCCCCATCTCCCCGTCGAACAGGATGGGAATGTTCCGTGGATCCACGAAGATCAGCTTGTCGATTTCCTTCTTGAACGCCTTGATGCCGCTGGACACGGTGCCCTTGACCTTTCGCAGGCCGCCGCAGGTGTCCTTGAAAAAGCCTTTGATCTGATAGTCGTAGAAAAACGGCGTCCCATCGTTCAGCTTCGGAAAGACGGTCTTACCCTTCTCTACCACGCCGTCCACACCGATGGCGGCCACTTCGTCCTCCATGGTGGCGGCATCCGGAGAGTTTCTGGCCACGAACGCGCGGTAGATGTCGGGGTCACCTGGGCAGGTGCCCAGCACCGGCTCGGTGAATGTCAGCTTCACTTTGATCTCTTTCATGTCAAACTCCTTCCACGTCCACGGCGTCGCTGATTGCGCCCTCCACGATCTTCAGCACCAGACGGCATTCCTGTGGTAGTTGACCGCGATATCCGATGTGACCAGCAGCTTCACAATGCCGGCGGCGGCCTTCATTAGATTTGCCATGCGGGCCGGGGTGATGTAGTAGCCGCACTTCTGTATCACGCGGTCTTTTTCTTCGTTCAGTCTCTCAACAGGTGTCATAGTTGTTTATCTCCTTTTTGTGGTGAGGTGGATGTTCTCGCGTTCTGCTGCCGTCGTGCGAGCTGTGTTCACACATATCCGCAGCTTTTTATTGTCTCAGAAAGACAATTACGAGGCAAAAAAAACAGCATCAACATCTTCCGCACTCATATGATAGCGGGACTTGATCGCTGCAATTTCTGCCTGCCGGAAACTCGCTCCGGTTCCGTTAATTTTTGCATTCAGATTGGACAGAGATATGCCGAGGGCCTTGGCAAGCCCCTCCTGCGTATCTGCATTCCGAACAATAAAGCTCTTGAGCAAATCGGGGTTCATAGTCATTCTCCTTTCTTTGTCTTTTTGGGACAATTTCATTTTATCACGCTTTTTTGTCTTGTCAAGAAAAAAGTTCTTGATTTTGGAAAAGTTTTTGCTATAATCAAGACAACGAACATTTGTGAGGTAAATCATGGCTACAACTGGTGAACGCATTAGACAAGCACGCAAAGCTCGGAATATGACACAAACCGAACTGGCAGAAAAACTTGGTGTTAAATTTTCAGCCATTCATAAATATGAAACTGGCTTGGTCGTTAACCTGAAGCGTGAAACTATCGCCGCACTGGCAAAAGCGCTCGATGTATCCCCGTCGTGGCTTATGTGTCTGGACGATCTCGACACTCAGCCATCTCCATTCTCTCGCCCCCGCAACTATCAGCATCAGTCCACAATTCTGGTGGATGATTTCCTCTCCCAGAATCACAATGTTGTGACTATCCGTGGCCGTGACGGCACTTTTGTAGAAAAAAAATTGAGCGACGAACAAGCCGCCGCTCTGAAGGCTCTTATTGACCAACTTCCGGAGGCGCCGGACGATCTCTAAGCCTGTGTGTTTCTATGTAGGCCTGAAACTGGGCGTACACCTGCCGCTCCAAAGGATGCAGCAAAAATTTGTTCCGCCGGTTCAATTCCTGCATCCGCTGCCAACGCAAAGCCGCCGCCTGCGGCCCGATATCGCACAGGGCCCCGATTTCTTCCGCCGATGCCACGCCACAGCCCCAAAGGACACATGCAGGAGCCAGAAGACGGGATGCAAACACATTGGCCGCCTGCTCGATAGGACTATCCTGCGGCGACGGCTCTCGGTTGACCAGATCAACATGGCCCAGATGTCCCAACAGAATGTGGCCCAGTTCGTGTGCGGCCGAAAACCGCTGCCGCGTGACGGCAGGTTCGCCCGACAGGATGATGATCGGCTCGCCGTTCACCACGATGGCGCAGCCGTCTGAGCCTTTGGGTGGTGTGCCGATTCTCACCGGAATCCCTAACTGGCGGCAGATGCGCGTCGGTTTTATGGGCAGTTCAGTAATACTGCAGTCGATGAGCAGCCGCCACGCGGCATTACGGGAAAACTGGTAATCTTTGTAATTCATAGATAACACCTCCGCAAAAATTGTAGAGGTGTGTCGAGAAAAAGTCTGCAAGTAAGTTCTGGTAATTATGGAGGGGTGCTTATGCTGTCTATCCTTGCAAAGCTCGCACCACTGGTTTATGCTTACGGTCTGTTTTTCCTCTCCTCTTGGTTGGACGAAAGCGGTGTCTGGGAGAAAAAATTCAAAATTCCTTTCAAGAAATGGTATTTCATAGTCTCCTTTCTCATCGGATTCGTTGTGCTAATGGAAATCCCGACAGTCGCTGCAGCCATACTCTGTGTCTTATTTGCTGCCCTTGGAACAGGTTTTCTTCTGGGGCGGAAAAGCAAATAGTTTTCCCAAATAAAAAAGACTGCCCCGGTCTCGCACACCGGAGCAGTCGCGTAGAACAAATCCACCTCACCACAAGGGGAGTAGTCTACCCTTTTATGGTAGCACACCCAGAAAGGAATGTCAAATGTCAGAGAAAAATATCATATCTGACGGAAAGGTCATGCGGGCGGCACTGTACCCCCGTGTGTCCACCGAGGAGCAGGCGAAATTCGGCCTGTCCATCCACGACCAGCAGAATGACCTGGAGCGCTACGCCAAGGAGCACGGTATGAAGATCGTGGGCGTCTTTGCCGATGCCGGCTTCTCCGCCCGTAAGAAGATTGAAAAGCGCCCCGCCATGATGGCCCTGCTGGATGCTGTCCGGCGGGATGAAGTCGATATCGTTCTGGTCACAAAGCTGGATCGTTGGTTCCGCAATATCGGTGAATACTACAAGGTGCAGGATATTCTGGAAGCCCATAACGTGTCGTGGAAAACCATCTATGAGGACTATGAGACCACCACCGCGTCCGGCCGCCTGAAAATCAATATCATGCTGGCTGTCGCGCAGGATGAGGCTGACCGCACCAGCGAACGCATCAAAAAGATCAACGAAGGAAAACGCCTTCGCCGCGAGGCATTGACGGGCGATAAGCCCCTTGGCTATACCATCGTAAACAAAAAATTCGTCAAAGATCCGCAGACCGCGTTGGCCGTCGATGCATTCTTCAGGAAGTACATGGCCTGCGGCTCCGTCTCCGCCACGCAGGACTATATCCGCGAGGAGTTCGGGCTGACGATCCCCTACCAAGGGGCAAACAAGATGCTCCGCAGCACAGCCTATTACGGCGTATACTACGGTGTCGACGGGATGTGTCCCCCCTACATAACAAAAGAACAGTATGACCAGATCCAGACCATGCGCCGTAAAGTCATCAAACGCACGGACGAAAACCGGATCTACCTGTTTTCCGGCCTTATCGTCTGTGGCGACTGCGGCGGTCGGATCGGCGGCAAGGTGAATCAGGATCATAAGACCTTTCACTATAACTGTTCTAACCACTTCTGCCGCCGTAAACCGTGCGGAAACAACCGCTCCATCAGTGAAAAAAAGCTGGAAAAATACCTGCTGGACACCGTTGAGTGTAAATTGGAATCCTATAAAGCAGAGTTCTCCGCCGTACAGGAAAATGTAGTGGAGAAGGACTATCGCTCCGAGATCAATGCACTGCGCGGAAAGCTGTCGCGCTTGAAGGATCTCTATCTCAACGAACTGCTCACATTGGACGAATACAAAAAGGACTATGCTTCCATCACTGAAAAGATCCATGAACTCGAAATAAAGCAGCAGCCTCCGCGGCCTTCAAACCTGCCCCAAATCCAGAAGCTGCTCTCCCATAACTGGCGTGATATGTACGGTGCCCTTTCTCCTATGCAAAAGCGCGAATTCTGGAGGATCATCATCAAAGAAATTCGTTGGTATCCAGATAGGCATATCGAGTTCGACATCAATTTTTAATGCAAAAAACTACTACACAAGCAATACCCGTCTGTGCTTGGACTCAGATACACGCTTGGCATGCTCATTCTCCTTTCAAAGTCGTTCACCATATTTATATGGAAAATCCGGGGAAGATGTGTTATCATGTTGCCCACGAAATGAAAGGCGGTATGTACCATGAAAGCTGCACGTCCCTATCCCAAGATCATCATCACCCCCAAGGGGGAGGCCGCGCTGACCGGCGGACACCCGTGGGTCTACGAGGGCGAGGTCACCGCCGTGGACGGCGCGGAGGACGGCGGACTGGTGGACGTGGTGAGCCGCCGGGGCAGCTGGCTGGGCTGCGGGTTCTACAACAGCCGCTCCAAGATCCGGGTGCGGCTGGTGAGCCGCAACGCCAACGATGATTTTTCGGACGCCTTCTGGGAGCGGCGCATCCGCTATGCCTGGGAGTACCGCAAGACGGTGATGGGCGAGACGGACAGCCGCTGCTGCCGGGTGATCTTCGGCGAGGCCGACCTGTTTCCCGGTCTGACGGTGGACCGGTTCGAGAGCGTGCTGGTGACCCAGACCCTGAGTCTGGGCATGGAGCGCATCAAGGGCCGGCTGTTCCCCCTGCTGGCCCGCGTGCTGCGGGAGGATGGGCAGGACATTCGCGGCATCTACGAGCGCAACGATGTGGCCATCCGGGAACTGGAGGGCACGGCGCAGAACAAGGGCTGGTATCCCCTGCCCGGCGAGACGCCGCCGGCGGAGACCTCGGTGGACATTACGGAAAACGGCATCACCTATACCGTGGATTTTGAGAACGGGCAGAAGACCGGCTTCTTTCTGGACCAGAAGTACAACCGCCTGGCGGTGTCCCGGCTGGCAAAGGGACGGACGGTGCTGGACTGCTTCACCCATACCGGCTCCTTCGCCCTCAACGCCGCGCAGGGCGGCGCGGCCCATGTCACCGCCGTGGACGTGTCGGAGTTTGCGGTGAAGTGCGCGGCGGAAAACGCCCGGCGCAACGGGCTGGACGGCGTCATGGACTGCGTGGCGGCCAATGTGTTCGACCTGCTGCCCCAGCTGGAAAAACAGCCGAAAAAATACGACTTCATCATTCTCGACCCGCCGGCCTTTACCAAGAGCCGCAAAACGGTGCACAACGCCATGACCGGCTACAAGGAGATCAACTACCGGGCCATGAAGCTGCTGCCTCGGGGCGGCTATCTGGCCACCTGTTCGTGCAGCCACTTCGCCACGGAGGAGCTGTTCATTCGAATGCTGCGCAGCGCCGCCCGGGACGCGGGGGTGCAGCTGCGGCAGATCGAGGCGCGGCAGCAGTGCGCCGATCATCCCATCCTGTGGGGCGTGGACGAGACGAACTACCTGAAATTTTTTATTTTCCAGGTGGTGTAACATGAAAAAGGGCGCCGAACGGCGCCCTTTTCGTTTGTTGTTACACGCGCTCGCCGATCTCAGCAAGGCTGCGGGTCAGGATGCCCACGAACTTCTCCCCCGTCTCCGTCAGCGGGACAGAACGCAGCTTGATGTACCCCAGGCGCATGTCGTGCACTGGCCCAGTCAGGGGCAGCGTCACCAATCGGTCATCGCCGTAGCCCTCGGGCATAACGCCGCTGCCGGTGGAGACGCAGTTGGTGTGGGCCATGACGTTGTAGGCCGTGGCCCGGTCGCTGACGCAGACCACCCGGTCAAACTGGGCGCCGGTACCCACCACCGCCTCCTCCGCATACTGATAGTTGCTGTCGGACTGGGTGAACACCACATAGGGGTAGGCGTACAGCTGCTCCAGACGCACCGACGGTTCCGACGCCAGCGGGTGGCCCCGGCGCATGAATACCCGGGGGCGCAGCTTCGCCAGCTGGCAGAATTCCAGATCCTTTTCCTGCAGAATGCGGCCGATGAAGTGCTCCGTCATATCGGAGACGAAGATGATGCCCAGCGCGCTCTGGCGGCGGAACACCTCGTCGATGACAGCGGCCATCTCCATTTCCTTGAAGCTCACCTGTATGCGCGGCTCCTCCAGCAGGTGCAGGTACTCCACAAACGCCTTGGCGCAGAAGGGATAGCGCTGGGACGCCACGGACAGCGTGACCCGGTTCTCTGCCCGGCGCTCGCTGTAATACCGGACGATGCGGCCGCTGCGCTCCACGATGGGCGCGATCTGGGCCACCAGCTCCCGCCCCTCCTCCGTCAGCACCACGCCCCGGTTGCTGCGGCGGAAAATGGTGATGCCCAGCTCCTTCTCCACCTCCAGAATGGCGGTAGACAGCGCCGACTGGGACACGAACAGATCCTGAGCCGCCCGGTTCATGGAGCCACAGCGGTCTACCTCCAGGATGTAGCGCATCTGCAAAAGCGTCATCTCTCTCCCCTCCCTTTTCCTACCAGCATACAGGATAACGCGGCATTTTGCAAGAAAAACCCCTGTTCCGGCGGACGATCTGCCTGTTTCGATTGACACCGTACACCGTTTCGGCTATAATGCCTCCGGCGGCCAGGCCGCACAGTATCATCTATCGGGAAAGGAAAACCAATCATGAAAAAGATCACCGCATTTCTGCTGGCGCTGGTCATGGCTCTAAGCCTCACCGCCTGCGGCAGCAGCGAAAGCAAGCAGCTGGTGGGCACATGGCAGTGCGTGGTGGACATCACGGCACAGATGGACACAGAGATGAGCGACGCGCTGGACTCTGAGTACGCCTCTGAAGTGCCCATGCAGATGTACCTCAGCGCCGTGTTCAACGACGACGGCACCTTCACCATGAGTATGGACACCGAGGCCACCACCGCCTCCTTCACCGCGTACATCCAGGCTCTGAGGCCCGTCATCGTGGAGCTGAGCTATCAGGAGGCCGAGAAGCAGGGCATGTCCCGGGAGGAATATGACAAGGCGCTGGCCGAGAGCGATCTCACCGCGGATGGTCTGGTGGACAGCATCCTGTCTGCCTTTGACGTCAGCGCCCTACTGGGCGATATCGGCGGTGACATCACCGCCGGCCGCTACAAAGCGGAAAAGGGCCGGCTGTACCTCAACGAGAACGGCAGCAGCTTCAAGGCCGAGGAGTCCGTGGGCTACACCCTCAGCGGCGGCACCATGACGTGGGCCGATGACAACGCCCTGCTGACAGAGCTGGAGGACATGGGCATTTCCTCCGCGCTGGAGTGGACCAAGCAGTAAAAGAAGCGCAAAAAAAGAACAGCCGTGAGGCTGTTCTTTTTTTGCGCTTCTTGCTTACTCGCCCATGGGTGCGCCGCAGTGGGGGCAGAACTTGTCCTCGCTGACCGCGCCGCAGACGGGGCAGACCTTGACGCC
>CAKTPQ010000006.1 GCA_934591745.1 uncultured Oscillospiraceae bacterium | reverse complement strand
GGGTTGATGATGGTCTGCATGGACGCACGGTCCAGGGTGCCATCCGGGTTCACGGCCACCTTGCCGGAGGTATCGGGGACTTGCTTTACGGTAACCAGAATCTTCATTGTCTCTTCCCTCCTTTTACAGACCCATGTTGGCGGAGATCACGATGCGCTGCACCTCACTGGTGCCCTCGTAAATTTCCGTGATCTTGGCGTCGCGCATCATGCGCTCCACCGGGTAATCCTTGGTGTAGCCGTAGCCGCCGAACAGCTGCACCACCTTGGTGGTGGTCTTCATGGCGTGCTCGGAGGTGAACAGCTTGGCCATGGCGGCCAGCTTGGTATAGCGCTTGCCCTCGCCCTTGGCCACGGCGGCCTGATAAGTCAGCAGGCGGCCCGCCTCGCAGCCCAGCTCCATGTCGGCCAGGGTGAACTGGGTGTTCTGGAACTTGCTGATGGGCTTGCCGAACTGGACGCGGCCCTTGGTGTAGTTGATGGCCTCGGCCAGCGCACCCTCGGCGATGCCCAGGGACTGGGCGGCAATGCCGATGCGGCCGCCGTCCAGGGTCGCCATGGCGATGGAGAAGCCCTTGCCCTCCACGCCCAGCAGGTTCTCCTTGGGAACGATGCAGTCCTGGAACACGATCTCGGCGGTGGGGCTGCCGTGCAGGCCCAACTTTTCCTCATGCTTGCCCACGGAGAAGCCGGGGAAGCTGCTCTCCACGATAAACGCGGAGATGCCCTTGGTGCCGCGGGTCTTGTCGGTCATGGCGAACACCACGAACACATCGGCCACGTAGCCGTTGGTGATGAAGATTTTGGAGCCGTTCATCACATAGTGGTCGCCCTCCAGTTTCGCCTCGGTCTGGCCCTTGGAGGCGTCGGAGCCGGCGTTGGGCTCGGTGAGGGCGAAAGCGCCCACGTGGTGGCCCTTGGTCAGCATGGGCAGATACTTGGCCTTCTGCTCAGGGGTGCCGTAGGTCATGATGGGGTCGCAGCACAGGCCGTTGTGGGTGGCAACGATGTCACCGGTGGAGGCGCACTGCTTGGAAAGCTCCTCGATGCACAGGGCGCTGGCCAGCGGGTCGGCACCCGCGCCGCCGTACTCCTTGGGCACGCACATGCCCATGACGCCCAGACCAAACAGCTTCTCGATGTTCTCACGGGGATACTCGCAGGTGCGGTCCGTCTCCGCTGCGATGGGCTTGACTTCCTTTTCGGTAAACTCCGCCATCATCTTGCGGATCAACTGATGCTCACGGCTCAGATTGAAATCCATGTTGTTTCTCCTCCTCTTATTTCTCGATACCGGCGATGTTCTTAGCCAGCTTTTTCTTGCCTTGGATGTTCCCCTGGCGGGCGATCATGATGCGCTGCGCCTGGGGAGAGCCCGCGCCGTGCATGGATTCCGTGCGGTAGCCCACAGCGGCCGCGCCCAGACACATGTTCTCCAGGAAGCGCATGATCCGTTGGCGATCCTCGGTGCTGACGCCCTCACGGGCGGCGAAGAACTTATTGCAGATCTCGCCGATGGTCTCGCCGTTGTTGCCCACCACAGTATCGGACTTGAAGTCCGTCTCGCTGGGCATGGTGACCATCAGGCCACCCGCGATATCCTCGGCAAGACGCACGATCTCATAGGGGAAGCGGGTCACGTTCTGCTTGCAGACGTTGGCCAGCAGCAGGTCGATCTGATAGTTGCCCGCCTTGGTGGGGCAGCCCTCGCAGGAGCAGGCGATGCCGCAGGAGTAGAGGGTCTCGTTGAGGTGTGTCATCTCGATGAGCTTGTCCTTCACGGCGCTGGCCTTCTCCACGCCGTTGTACTCGGCGGCCAGAGCAGCCGCGCCGATGACCACATCGCCCACGCCCACCTTGCAGCCGCCGTAGCTCTGGCGGTGGTAGCCGGCGAAGCGCTCCACGATCATGCCGGCGAACTCATACTCGCCGTTGAGGAAGATGTACTCGTTGGGGATAAGCACATGGTCCAGAACCACCAGAGCTTCCTGACCGCCGAACTTGGCGTTGCCCACGTCGATGCAGCCGTCCTCCATCTTGCGGGTATCGCAGGACTGGCGGCCGTAGATCATGTACAGGCCCTCGGCATCGGTGGGGCAGGCGAAGGACACGGCGTAGTCCTTGTCAGCCTCGCCCATGGCGATGGTGGGCATGAAGATGTGCCAGTGGGAGTTGATAGAGCCGGTCTGGTGGCACTTGGCGCCGCAGACCACGATGCCGTCCGGACGGCGCTCCACCACATGGACGTACATATCCGGGTCGACCTGCTCGTGGGGTGCCTTGGAGCGGTCGCCCTTGGGGTCGGTCATAGCGCCGTCCACCGTCAGGTCGTTGTCCTGCACGTAGATGAGGAACTTCTTGAAGTTCTCGTGGTAGTGGGTGCCGTACTTCTCGTCGATCTCATAGGTGGAGGAGAACACGGCGTTGAAGGCGTCCATGCCCACGCAGCGCTGGAAGCAACTGGCGGTCTTCTGACCCAACAGGCGCTGCATCTTCACCTTTTTCACCAGGTCCTCGCTGGACTGGTGCAGGTGAGTGAAGCGGTTGATCTTCCGGCCCGTCAGGCTGGAGGTGGCGGTCATCAGATCCTCATACTGAGGGTCCTGCGCCAGTGCGTAGGTCATGGCCACGCAGTTGATGGAGGGACGGATCATGGGGTGATCCACCCAGTTGTCGATCTTCTCGCCGAACATATACACGCGGGTGTTCAGCTTGCGCAGGGAGTCGATGTACTCTTTCGCGGTCATCAGAGACATGGTTGGTTCCTCCGTAAAAATTTCATATATTATTAAAGAAAAAAATGTTTGATTTCGTTTGCTTTTTTATTTTCTGTGTGTTACTATAAATCGTCTTAGAATATATGATTTTTAACAGCCATATTTATTAACGAGATATAAGCCAAAGAAAGGGAACTGCTTATGACAAAAAGAGAACTTGCGTATTCCCGCATACGGGATGATATTTTTTCGCGTGCGCTGCTGCCGGGTTATAAGCTGAATATCAGTGAACTGGCGGAAAAGTACGAGATGAGCGCGATCCCCATCCGGGAAGCGCTGACGCTGCTGGAAACGGAAAATCTGGTGACAAACACGCCTTACCGCGGATACACGGTGGCCAATATCGTGCTGGGCGATTTTCTGGAGCATTCGCTGATCAGAAACGAGCTGGAGTGTCTGGCGCTTCGCTTCGGTATCGCCTACCTTACGGAGGAGAGCCTGGCCCGCATCAAGGAGCTGCAGCGGCAGTTGGAAGGGCTGTGCCAGGATCAGGCTGCGAAGCACCAGCGGGAATACGCCAGCATCCACCGGAAATTCCACAGAGCATTGTATTCCTTCGCCCCCTGCCCTAAACTGCAGGATATGCTGGATGACCTCCGTGACCGGACATATCCCGCTCAGGCCATTACGCTGATGGTCCCGGCCCGTCTGGAGGAGGCCAACGCCGAGCACCGCGCACTGGTGGAGAGTATCGAGGCCCACGACACCCAGCTGGCCACGCAGATACTGTTTGACAACCATTTGAAAACACTGGTGTCGATCATTGAAAAAATGAAGTACGACTTGATGACGCCCAACTACATGCAGCAGGAGTTGCTGTGCGAGTTCTTCTCGGAGGAGCAGCTGAAGAACCGCTCCTCGGTGGGCGGAGAGATAGAGTATTGGAATTACATCCTCAACAACCTTACCCAACCCAGGACAAAGTGATGTTTTTTGCATAAAAGGCCACCCCCATTGGGGATGGCCTTTTATCATTCACTCCCGGATCTCGTCGTCGGGATTCTTCGGGCCAGTCAGATCGGGAACCTCGATGCCGCCGGCGTCCCAATCGATGCCGTATTCTTCCTTCAGCCATTTCTTGTAGGCGTTGCTGGTGTTCGGGCGAGCGGGATAGAACACGTCACACTGCTGGCAGGGTACAGGAGAGCGATACACATGGGCGTAGTGGGGATAGTACGGGGGGACGTTGACCCAGCCGCCCGGCGTAAGACGGTAGGGGATACCGTCCACCACATAGTCCACCTCACCCTGAATGCAGGTGGCGATCTGCTCGTGCTTGTGGCAGTGCTGGCCGATGGGCATGCCATTTTCCATCTCACCCATGTTGTACAGCAGGTTTGCGCACTCCATTGCGAAACACTTGGTCTTGCACATGACCTTTCCGTTTACATCCTTGGAGTGGTTGGGCATCCAGGGGAGGTCGTTCCAGTTGCCGCTCATGATCTTTGCCATAACGATTCTTCCTTTCAAGTAATATTTTATTCTTTATATATAATATATTATTTATGAGAGTATTATATATCCACTGCAGAGAAATGTCAATACCCCCTGCGGTGATTTTGTTAGCTGCGGGTGTGCTTGTTTTCGCCCACGCAGAAGTCGGGATAACCCTCCCGATCCGCCTTAACGATGTTGTCAAAGCATGCGATGGCCTGCTTGCGGAAGGTGTCGATGGTGCCGGAGGCCGTATGCCCGGTGGCCACCACGGTGTCCAGCGTCAGCAGCGGGCTGTCCTTGATGTTCGGCTCCGTGGCCCAGGTGTCGATGCCTGCACCGGCCAGATGGCCGCTGACCAGCGCTTCATAGAGCGCGTCCTCGTCCACCAGACCGCCGCGGGAGATGTTCACCAGGAAGGAACCCGGCTTCATCATGGCGATCTCTTTGGCACCGATGATATTGCGTGTGGACTCATTCAGGTGCAGGTGGATGCTGACGATGTCGGCGCGGCGCAGGACCTCCTCCATGCTGCTGCAATAGGTCAGTCCCAGCTCACGCTCCCTGTCCTCGCTTAGCCGGACGATGTCGTAGTAGATCAGCTCTGTGCCGAAGGGGCGGGAGCGCTGGGCCGTCAGCCGTGCGATGTTGCCCATGCCGATGAAGCCGTGTACCTTGCCGTCCAGCTCGTAGCAGGAGGTCCTGTACTCCCAGAAGGGCCACACGCCCTGCCGCATCAGCCGGTCCGTGGGGATGAGCTTGCGCAGCGCTGCCAGTGTCAGCAGCATGCAGTGCTCGGCCACCGCGGTGGCATTGCCCAGCGGCAGATTGGACACGGTGATGCCCTTCTCATCGCAGGTATGTACGTCAATGGTCTCATAGCCGATGCCGGTGCGTTGAATGTGGCGCAGGCGCGGCGTGCTGAGGATGCGGTCGGTAGGAGCCTTTGCCGCGTTGAGCAGATAGAACTCCACCTCCTGGCAGGCCTCCGTCTTCCCGGCATCGTCCAGATCGTTGTAATAGACCATTTCATAGCCTGCGGGGACGTGTTCGTTCAGGATCTGCCGGTACCCGTCGATCACGGGCTGTTCCCAAAACATGATTTTCTTGTTCAAGTATATTCCCTCGCTTTTTTGATGTCCGGCGCCGTGTGGATACGCGGCGCTTACTGTGCCTTCTTGCGGCCGCGGATGGCCGAAACGATCTTCCAGATGATGAATACCGCCGCAACGGTGTACAGCACCATGCCAATCTTGGACTCCGTGATGAAGGGCAGGAACGAGCCGCCGCTCATCTGGAAGCCGCGCCGCATGTACAGCTCGCTGACCGGCCCGATGACGAAGCCGATGATCATGGGAGCCAGCGGCACGCCGAACTCACCCAGAACGAAGCCCAGCAGGCCGAAGACCAGCAGTACCCACAGGCTGAGATTGGTGCTGGAGCTGGTAAACGCGCCGATGGCGCAGATAAACATTACCGGCGGCAGCAGCATACGCAGCGGGCAGGACATGATCTTTACGAAGCCGCGCATGCAGAAGAATTCCAGGATCACCATGAACAGCGCGGACACCGCCATGGCGATATAAATGGTATAGCCGACCTCCGGATAGTTCTTGAAGAACAGGGGGCCCAGATTAAGACCCTTCATGGTGAACGCGCCCATCAGAATGGCCGTCACGCCGTCGCCGGGAATGCCCAGAGACAGCAGAGGGATCATAGCGCCGCCGATGGAGGCGTTGTTGGCGGCCTCGGAGGCAACGACGCCGTCGATGATGCCGGTGCCGAACTGCTTTTTCTTCTCCGGCTTGGCGGAGTTTTTGGCCGCCGCATAGCTGATCAGATTGGACGTACCGCCGCCGATACCGGGCAGGATACCGATGAACAGACCGATCAGCGTGGAACGGATGGTGTTGGGGATCTGCCCGATGAACTCCTTCATGGTAAAGCCGAAGCCCTTGAACTTGGGAACGGGCTTTGCCTCCAGTACCAGCTCCTTCTTGGCGTAGCGGAGCAGTTCGGGGAATGCGAACAGGCCTACCATCACGGGGACGGCGTTCAGACCGGCCTTCAGCGCGCTGGAGCCGAAGGTGAAGCGGAAGGTGGCGTCCACCGGGGCACAGCCGATAAGGCCCGCGGCCAGACCGATCAGCGCGGAGATGACACCCTTGGCCAGGTTTTTGCCAGCCAGGCCGGACACCAGCAGCAGCGAACAGACGGTCACGGCGAAATACTCGTAAGGGCCGAACTTGATGGCCAGCTTGGCCAGCGTGGGGGCCATGAACATCAGCGCCACCACGGACAGCACCGTTCCGATGAAGGAGAACACGATGCCTGCGCCCAAGGCCCTTGCGGCCTGTCCCTTGGCTGCCATGGGCGCGCCATCAAAGCAGGTGGCGACAGAGCTGGGGGTGCCGGGGATATTGATCAGAATGGCGGAGATCAGGCCGCCGGAGATCGCACCGATGTACAGGCTCATCAGCAGGCACATGGTGCTGGTGTTGTCCATGGTAAAGACGATGGACATGAACACGGAGATGGCCAGCGTGGCGCTCATGCCGGGCATCGCGCCGAAAACGATACCCACGGCGGTGCCCAGGACCATCAGCAGGAGACAACCCGGCGTCATGACCGCCTGAAATGCTGCACTCAAATATTCCATATCGCCGCCTCCTTATCTGAAGATGCCCATGGGGATCTTGGCCTTGAATATGTACGTAAAGGGGAAGTAGATCGCCAGCGGCACCAGAATGGAGATGGCCACCACGATGATAATGTTCTTTTTGGTCAGGTCCTTTTTGGCGGTGAGGATCAGGATCTGCGCCAGCAGATACAGGAAGCCGCCCAGGATCACGCCCAGCTTGATGAGGGCGATGTTCAGCACGAACATCATGACCACGCACAGCAGCACTGTTTTCCAGCGGACGTTCTCCTTCTCCGGCAGAGCCTCAAGCTCCTGCCCGGCGGCGGCCTTGGCCGCCTCCTCGCGGCAGACCGCCAGCAGCTGCGTCAGCTTCGTCACGATCAGGATCAGCGACACCACTGTGCCGGCAGCGCCGATGATATAGGGATAGGTTTTGGATGTTGCACCGGATGTCAGGGCCTGGGCATTGGCTGTTCCGCCGTGGGCCGGCGTCAGTGCCAGCAAAACAACGAAGAAGACCAGTGCCAGCAGACCGAACAGCACGTCCTTGAACAGGGGGTCCTGCATGGTGCAATGCCTGCGGAATTGCTCTTTCACACGCATACACTCCTTTGGTAATTGGGATGGTATCGGGAACGCCCACCCGCTAAATACCTGCAGGCGGGCGTTCCGTCAGTTTCTTGCTTCTGCTGTTGGAGGGGTGTTACCAGGTAAAGTACTTGTCAAAGCCCATGTAGTAGTCCATCTGCTCCTGCCACACCTTGGTGGCGTCGGCGCCGAAGTAGGTGGTCACCACGGAGCCGTAGCCGTCGTTGATGGCCTTATAGGCGTCGGTGGACACAGCCTGCTTACAGGCCTCGTTCCACTTGTCGATGATGGCGCTGTCCGTGCCCTTGGGGAAGTGGAAGCCATAGGTCTGCTGGATCTTCACGTCCTCATGGCCCATCTCCACCAGCGTGGGAACGTCGGGGGCGGCGGCGCTGCGCTCAGGGCCGACACAGGCCACGCAGTTGATGTCGCCGGACTCCACATAGTCCTTCATGGCCGGCAGCATGGTCAGGAACACGTCCATACGACCCGCCATGATCTCCACAGCGGCGTCGCCGGCGGAAGTGCAGTCCACATAACCGAAGTCCACGTCCATGGCGCCCTCCAGCACGATGGTGGCCAGATAGTTGAAGCCGCCGTTGGTGCCGCCGGCGATGACCTTGCCGGGATTCTCCTTGGCGTAGGCGATCAGCTCGTCAAAGCTGCTCCACTTGGGGCTGCAGAACACAAAGTAGGAACCGTTCTGCACCAGAATGTTGGCGTTTTCATATGCCTCATAGCTGTAATCCGCGTTGCCGAAGATCTTGTTGGTGAGCATGGAGCTGTGCCAGAACAGCACGGTATTGCCATCCGGCTCCGCAGCCTGTACATACTCCGCCGCCACCGCGCCGGAGGAACCGGTCATGTTGGTGATGGATACCGTCACGCCCAGGGTGCTGCTCAGATCCTCCAGCAGGGCGCGGGCATAGGTGTCGGTGTCTCCGCCGGGATTGTAGGGAACGACTACTTCGATATTGCTGGTGGGCCAATCAAGGGTCTTGTCACCGTCTGTGCCGGGGTCATCCGTGCTGGTGTCATTCGGCTTGGCGCCGCAGGCGACCAGGGAGAACACCATCAGCAATGACAGCATCATCGCAAAGAACTTTTTCATGTGTTTCCTCCTCATCATCACTTTTTTTGATTGTCAGTGGGTCAGCGCAGGCAAAGCCGCTGCGCTTGGTATATGTATATATAATAATATATTTTTGCAAATGTCAATATATTATTTTGCGTCGGAGATATCTTTGTGACGGCCGCCAATTTCAAGGAGCTCTTTTTGGCCTAAATGACAATGGGACCGCCCGCTTGTACCTCAAACGGCGCGGACGCCGTTTTCCCACAGGATGCCGAAGCTGTCCTTCAGCCAGCGCAGATACGCCGCGCCGTCCGCACCCGGTACGAAGGTAAAGTAGCGGTCCTCGCCGTCATACCGTACCGATGCGGCGGGCTGCTCCGGCGCGCACCGGGTGACAATGCCCGTTACGCTGCCTGTTTCCAACGCGAAATAGGCGGTGCCGTCCTGCATCGGAAGCTCCAGGGCGTTGCCGAAGGCAATGCCCTGGGCCTGTCCTTCGCAGCAGAGCCGCAGGAGGGTGCATGGTCCGCAGCTTCGGAACACATGGACGCAGCATGACTCTCCGCTGGGAATGTTCATCCAGCCTCCGGCGTTCAGACGGCAGCGCCCTCCCCGGAATACCACGTCGCACTCGCCGGATGTGACCAGCAATACCTGCTGCAGCGGCGCGGAAAATGTCTCCCGTGTACCGTTTTCCATGGTGTACAGCACGGCCTGCCCGCAGGGCTGTTTGATCTCTTGTGTCATCATATCATATTTTACCCCGGAGTGGGGCTCCTTTCTCCATTTTACCGTATTTGTGTCAGCCCATAAAGAACATGAAGGGATTGCCGGCGGCTTTGCCGTCCGCATGGTACAGCAGGTCCATGCCGTATACGGTCCGTGCGGTGTCCGGGCAGGACGCACCTGCCGGGACAAAGGCTTCAAAGCAGGCGCCGCCGTTTGCGTCGGGCGTCATCGCCATGGCCGGCATGGTGGTGTATGCGGTCAGCGCCAGATCTGTCTCATCCGAGGCCAGCTCCACAAAGGGATGGATGTCCGCTTCCTGGGACCAGTAGGCCTGCCGGCTCTGCCGCAGCGGCGTATAGTCCATATTGGATACCAGCTCCCGGCGCACCGGAGTCACGCTGCCGGCATCATCGACCTCATTTGCGGCGAATACCCGCATTTTCTGGGCGCCGGGTGTGCTGCCGCTGTCCAGCCGGAAGCCGAGCCTGTGTGTCAGGTACACCCGCCGCGGCTGGCTGCATGTCACGTTGTAGTCGATGACCAGCCGGTCCAGATCCTTCATGCGGAACCGGATCTCCGCCGTCAGCACCGCGCCGTCCTCTTCCGCCTGCGCGGAGAACACCATGGAGGTATCCTCGCCGGATCGGGCGTCCCATACCAGCTCATCCAGCGGGGTATGCCAGTCGCCGCCCACGGCGATCCGCCCTGCTTCCGGTGCGTGGATAACATCCTGCAGCTCCCCGTCGCGCCGGTAAACGCCCATGGCCAGCACCGCGCAGCCGTATGTGGATACGTCGATATAGGCACCCCGGTTGTTGGAAATGCGGTAGATGTCGATCTCTTTGCCGCTGTCGGTCCTGCCGCCGATCATTTTTTTTACGGATGTCATGTTTTCCATCGGTATCCTATCCTTTCTAAAACGATTATATATTTTTATATTGTTTAATATATTATATCATTGCAAGCAGAAATTGACAAGCATAAATTTGCGGCAGCCAGTCTCAGACTGTGAGCGGCGGGACACGCGCATGCACCGCCGGCGATAGCCGGAAAGCTCCTGCGCAGGCTGTGCGCCGGCGGGGATAAGCAGAAGCCCTCCCGGCGGGAGGGCTTCTGTCATATTGCGCATGGGCAGCGGGCGGACCGGCATTTCCCACTCACAGCTCCTGCATAACGCGCTGGATCAGGGCGCACAGCCGGCGGCTGCTCTCGTTGGCGATACGCAGCACCTCCTCATGGGAGTGCTTTTCTCTGGCGATGCCGGTGGCCATGTTGGTGATGCAGGCGATACCCAGCACCTCCATGCCCAGATAGCTGGCGGCGATGGCCTCCGGCACGGTGGACATGCCGATGGCATCGGCCCCCAGATGTGCGTAGGCACGGATCTCCGCCGCCGTCTCATAGCAGGGGCCGGAGAAGATGGCGTACACGCCCTCTTTGCACTGGAAGCCCAGCGAGGCCGCCGCCGCATGGGCCTTTTCGCGGAGGCGGCGGGAGTACACCTCCGTCATGTCGGGGAAGCGGGGGCCAAAGCGCTCGTCGTTGGGGCCGATCAGGGAGTTGCTGCCCAGCATGTTGATATGGTCGGACAGCAGCATCAGATCGCCGGGGGAGAGTGCGCGGTCGATGCCGCCGCAGGCATTGGTGATGACCAGTGTTTTTACGCCCAGCAGCGCCAGCGTGTAGACGGGATAGGTGACTTCACGCATGGTAAAGCCCTCATAGTAGTGGAAACGACCCTGCAGCGCCGCCGCCACATGGCGGCCCAGCCGCCCGATGACCAGATTGCCCGCATGCCCGGCTACGGTGGAGCGGGGGAAGTGGGGGATGTCTCCGTAGGGAATAACGGTCTTGTCCGTCATAGCCTCCACCAGACCGCCCAGGCCGCTGCCCAGAATGATGCCCACGGTGGGAGCCAAAGGTGCGTGCTGCCGGATGTAGTCGGCGGAGGCGCTGACCTTGTCGTAAAACTGTTCCATAAGAGGACCTCCTGTATGGCGTAGTTGCTGCCATTGTACCACGGCGTGAAGCGCTGCGCCAGCGGGAATGCAAATCTTTCAGCGGATAGTGCCCTGTTTGTGAAAATATCCCCACCCCGGAGCCGCGGCTCCAGGGTGGGGATACTTTTATTTTGCCCGTCAGGAAAACATCCTGCGGTATGATACGTGCGGATATCAAATGATCGTATCCGAAGCGGGCGGTACTTCATGACAGAAGAAGCTCTATCAGCTCCTCGTTTTTCAGCCCGCTGAAATAGCGGCCCGCATCCTCCTGCGCCAGCGCGCTGCGGAGGCTCTGCTCCTCCAGCCGCAAACCCACCAGCTTTTCCGCCAGCACCTCCGGCTCCACCACGCTGAAGAAATCGCCGGTGAACGCGATGTGTTGGATGACGCCGTGGTCGGTGGACAGGTGCGCCTCCAAGCCGCCGCAGGCGGGGAAACGCTTTTTCTTGGTCATTTCGCATTCCCGGGACTGGCCGTAGTTCCACTCCCATGTGGCGTACCGCTGCTCCCGCAGCCGGGCGATCTGCGCCTTGTCCGCCTCGGTAAAGATATACTCCTCGCCGGGCTGCTGCGCCAGGATGTTGTCCAACAGCACGCGGCGGAACTCCTCCAGCTCTACGGGATGGGGCATGTGCTGCCGCACGGTGGTGATGCGGCTCCGGACGGAGGCTACGCCCTTGGCGGCGATCTTCTCCTGGTCCACATGGAGGGCCTGCGCCACCCGGTCCAGATCGGAGTCGAACATGATGGTACCGTGGTGCATCACCCGGCCCTCCTTCAGATACTGGGAGTTGCCGGAGAATTTCTGCCCGTCGATGGTCATGTCATTCCGCCCGTTGACCTCAGCGGTGACGCCCAGCGCCGCCAGCGCAGCCACCACCGGCTGACAGAACAGCTTGAAGTTGATAGACTCCATGTCGCCGGCATCGGCGATGAACGTGAAATTCAGGTTGCCCATGTCGTGGTACACCGCCCCGCCGCCAGACAGCCGCCGTACCACCCGCACACCGTTCTCGCGGACGAATTGCTGGTTGACCTCGGCAGCGGCGTTCTGGTGCTTGCCGATAATGATGGCGTTGTCATTCTGCCACAGCATGAAATAGGTGCGATCCCGGGGCAGCGCGTCAAACACATACTGCTCCGCCGCCAGGTTCCATGCCGGATCGGTGGTATAGAGGTTCAGATAAGAGAGTTTCGGCTGCGTCATGGTGGTAGGCTCCTTCATTTTATAATGTATGCTGCCGGATCGGAGCATCACTCAGCTGCTTTTTTCGGCAGCGTCGATCGGTATTCACTGGGAGTCACGCCGGTTTTGGCCTTGAATACCCGCATGAAGTTCTGGATGGTGAGGAAACCGACATCCTGACCGATGTCGCGTACCAACCTGTTGTCGTCCGCCAGCAGCTGCTTGGCTTTTTCGATGCGCAGATCACTGAGATACTGAGTGAACCTTTTTCCGTCGATCTCGCTGAAAATGCGGCTGAGGTACGACGGACTGATGCCCAGTTGGGCAGCGACGCCATCAAGGGACAGACCGCTGTCCATGTAGTGCTCCCCCACATATTTCTTGGCGGCCAGCAGGTACTTGCGCTGGCGATTGTCCAGATTGGTGAAGATCTCCTGTACCGCCGCGTGCAGATAGGCGCATAGCTGCTCATAGTACGCATCTGTGAGCGTATCTCCCTCCGGCGCAAAGGCGCCCAGCTTGCCGCGATAGGTGCGATTCAGCTCCTGCAGCTCGCCGGCCAGCATCTGACAGCAGTCCAGTGTGTCCTGCGCGGGCAGCTCCGCCTGCCGGATGGTGGACAGCAGATGGTTCAGCGTGGTGACAGCCGCCTCTTCCGAGTGCTCCGTAATGGTGACGACCGTACTGCGAATACGCTTTTCGATATCCTCGCGGGATACCTGCCGGGC
Organism: uncultured Oscillospiraceae bacterium; assembly: GCA_934591745.1. Taxonomy (GTDB): domain Bacteria; phylum Bacillota; class Clostridia; order Oscillospirales; family Oscillospiraceae; genus Vescimonas. Next base: position 47,456 of record CAKTPQ010000006.1, on the reverse strand, counting down.
AGCGCTGGTCTGCGAATCGGACAGGAGTGCCTGATACACGCTGTGGATCTGCAGCAGATCGGAGAATCGCGGACTGCAGACGACCGCGCTGTTGGGGAGATTGTGCGTAAAAATACGGATGGTGCGCGTCAGATCCTCTGTCTCGCCGTCGGCAATAGTCTGCTTGTCCCGCAAACAGGCAACGGTCAGGATGCTGTACTGATAGGCAAAGGAATACAGCCTCCAGTGGGGAAAGTGGATGTTCTGCAGGTTTTTGATGGTATGTTCAATGGCTGCTGGGTTCAGAACGCCTGTGACGCGGTTGGATGTGACGAACAGCAGAAATGTCCCTTCGCATGGCAGCGTGTCGGGAAGGCTTGAGAGTGTCTGACGGACAGAATCGCCGTCCAGCTCCGCGCCGTCCACCAGCTCACACAGCAGCTGGCGCAGCACATACGGGGAAATGATCTGTATGATCTTGCGGAACTGCACCGTGTCGCGGCTGAGGGCGAGGACGCTGCGGTTGAGCATGTCCCAGTCGCTGACAGACTCATTTTTCTGCAGGGTTTCATCGCTGCCGCGCAGCGTCTGCAGCGTTTTCCGCAGCGGGCGGTAAAACAGCCACGCCACCAACAGAGCTGCCAGTACCAGCGCAGCCAACAGGATCACCATCATGAGAAGCAGATGATTCGATGTCAGGTATTCGCCAAGGGGGAGCGTCACCGTGGTATAGCTGTGGCAGAAGGTGAGCTCTGTGGCGGCGGATGTCCCCACCAGCGTGTTGCGGCTGCCGGCTTTCAGCGGTGTATCCAGATTGCTGTACAGCAGGGTGCCGTCCGGGGCATAGACGGTCAGCGGCTCCGCCCCGCTGCACAGCGAGGAAAAGAGCGCCTCGGCATCCAGATAAAGCAGCAGTTCTCCCAGATATCCATAGGAACAGGGAATAAACGGATACCGCAGGCACAGCGTGCCGGACGCCGTGCAGGCCAGCGTGGCGTTCGCGGCGCCGGCGGGGCCCAGTGCCTGCGCGGAAAAGTCATCTGCCGCGGGAAGATCTGCCAGCAGGCCCACGTCTCCGCCGGAGGAATAGGCGGAACCGTCGTGACTGCACAGCAGAGCAACGCCGGTGACGTAGCGTGTGTCAGCCGCAAAATCCTTCAGTTCGGTGATGATCTGGAAGTTCCGCGGCCGATCCTGCGTGTCCGGAAACAGTGCCGCGTACAGAATGGTATCATTCCACGCCAGCCGTGCTGCCGCGTCACAAAGCCTGCCGAAATTTTCATCGGACAGCTTCGCCGTCAGGGCGAGAAAGGCTTCGCCGCTCTCGCGCACACTGTCGTGCAGCCCCTGATAGGTGTTACGGTAAAGCCAGATCTGAAACAGCAGCATAACGGCCAGCAGCAGGGACAGTATGGTAAAAAAGGTGCTGCGCAGAACGCTTCCTGACCGGAAAAATTCATGCTTCAGTGCATCGCTCAGTTCTTTTCGTGCCACTTAAAATCACCCCCGCCGTTTGCAGCAGACGCCTTGAAGAACGCGATACGGTAACTGATGATAGGTGGATGATATCAAAAAATGTGCATTTCCGCAAGGTCTGCACCACCCCCGTTCCCGCGGAGCATGAGACTCTATATAAAGTGTACAGTTTTCCCGCAAGCCCTGTCTTTTCACACTTTTTTTAAGCAGTTTCCGGAAAAGAGCCGGTCATATTGCAGCATCGGTTCGGCGGATTGCACAGTTTTTTGCATGGATGTTCAGCGATTCGGCGCTAAACGATTTTTTTCGACGTGAACAAAACTTGCAAATCTGTTAAAAAATTGCCACGACGCGGCAGTATCGCGATCCGGGAAAGAAATGTTTATTGAAAATGACCAACGGATGCGATACATATGGGGACACAGACGGGCTGGGCGTGCCGGACGCGGCCCCGCCCCTCTGTGCGGACGAGACGATATGTCAAAATGTCAAAGAGAAATCATTATGAGAGAGGTGATCCATGGAATGAAGAAGAATCCCTATAAACGGATGGCGAGAGGCCTGGCCGTGGCGGAGAAGTGGATCATCGTTGTTGCGCTTGCCATCGGTGTGGCGCTAACAGCGGTGAACGTTGTCTGCCGCTATGTGTTTAAGGCGGATGTGAACTTCTCGTGGTCCGAGGAAGTCGTGGTAGCGCTGCTGGTGCTGGCCTACATGGTGGGTGCCGCACTGTGCGCCGGTGAGGAGGGCGGCCTTATCAATATGACGATCTTCACCGGTAAGATGAGCCGCCGTGCGCAGTTGATCATTGAGATCATCACCAACATCTGCCTGATCGCCTTCGGCGTGATCATTTTCATCAGCGGTTGGGATCGCTGCGCCGCAAAGATCGCCAGCGGGCAGGTCACCACGGCCCTGGCTGTGCCTGACTGGATCTACAACGCCTTTATCCCGCTGGGCGCGTTCCTGCTGGTGATCCATACAGTGGAGCGCATTCTGGACGGGATCGCTGAACTGAAAGATGCAGACATGATGAAGGGAGGCGATGCTGCATGACATATGCCATCATGCTGGGTGTTTTTGTGATCCTGCTGTTTTTGGGCGCACCCATCGCGCTGTCTCTGGGTATGTCCTCGCTGCTGGCCATCCTGTATAATGGGACGGGCATCAATGTTATCGCCGGCCAGATCTATGGCGGCATCGGCAAATATCTTCTGCTGGCTGTTCCGTTCTTCGTCCTGTCCGGCAACATTATGGCGAAGGCCGGGATATCCGACAGACTGATCGCCTTCATCGACGCGCTGCTTGGACATCTGCGCGGCGGCATTGCAATGGTCTGCGTCGTCGTGGCCTGCTTCTTCGGCGCCATCTCCGGCTCCGGCGCAGCCACCGTGGCAGCGCTGGGCGTCATCCTGATCCCCGCCATGATCGAGCGTGAGAAGTTCTCCGACCCCTTCGCACATGGCGTGGTGGCCGCTGCGTCCTCCATTGCGGTCATTATCCCGCCCAGTATCTCATTCGTGATCTATGCGTCCCTTACCGGTGTTTCTGTGGGCGACATCTTTGTGGCCGGTATTATCCCCGGCATCATTATGGGCGCTGCCATGATCATCGTGGTGCAGATCTATGCCCACAAGCACCACCTGAAACCCGCCCACCCCTGGAAGGGCTGGCGCGAGGTATGGCGCACCTTTAAGAGCGCCTTCTGGGGCCTTCTGATGCCCGTTATCATTCTGGGCGGCATCTACGGCGGTGTTTTCTCCGCCACGGAGGCGGCGGCAGTGGCCGCGGTGTACGGCCTGTTCGTCGGCACCGTCATCTATAAGAAGCTGAAGTGGAAGGATATCGTGGAGCTTCTTTATGATACGGCCAAGAGCACCGGCGGATTGATGCTCATCATCGGCGGCGCAACGATCTTCTCCTACGCCTGCACGCGCTATGGCATTTCTGTCGGCGTTCAGTCCCTGCTGGAGAACTGCGGCAAGGGCGGCTTCCTGATCATCATCAATATCGTGCTGCTGATCGCCGGCTGCTTTATGGATGCGAACTCCAATATGTACATTTTCGTTCCCATCATGTATCCTGTTGCGCAGAAGTTTGGCATTGACCCCATTCAATTCGGCATGATCTGCACGGTCAACCTGGCCATCGGCCAGTTCACGCCGCCGGTCGGCACGAACCTGTTCGTCGCCTCCAGCCTGCGTATCCCCGGTCACCGTGTCGGTGTGGAGGGCGTGGCCAAGGCGTGTCTGCCCATGATCGCGGCGGCTGTGCTGGTGCTGCTGCTGGTCACCTATGTCCCCCAAGTCACCACATGCCTTATCGGTGCTTGATTTTCTCTCCTTTTTGCCGCCTGCCTGTACGCAGGCAGGCGGCCCCCGCCCAAGCATTCATCATATCAAAATGATTTATTTTAGGAGGAACTTACTATGAAAGCGAAAAGACTTCTGGCCCTCATTCTGGCGCTTGTTATGGCGCTGAGCCTCGTCGCCTGCGGTGATGGCGGCAAAACTCCTGCTGCGGACGGCGACAACAGCGGCGACGGCGATCCCAGCTTTCCCAAGATGACATGGACCGCCGCCACCTCCGGCGCCGAGGGTTCCAACTTTGACGTCGGCCTGGAGAAGTTCAGTGAGCTGCTGCAGGAAAAGACCAACGGCGCTGTGAAGCTGGACATCTACTGCTCCGATCAGTTGACCAACGGCAACCAGGCGGACTCCATCCAGGCCAATATCGACGGCACCATTGATGTGACGTTCCAGGCCGATGGTGTCTGGGGCAACTTTGACACGGTGTTCAGCATCCCCAATCTGCCTTTCCTTTTTGACAGCTATGACGATGTGGACAGCAAGCTCATCAATGGCGAGGGCGGCAAGTACCTGATGAACGCCATGAATGAGAAGTACAACGTCAAGTGCCTGGGGATCGGCGAGAACGGTTTCCGCTACCTCACCAACAGTAAGCACCCGGTCAAGACTCCTGACGATCTGTACGATCTGAAGCTGCGTATCGGCGGCGCACCCATTCTGGTCAGCACCTACGAGAGCTGGGGCGTGGACTATACCACTGCGGCCTGGGCCGAGGTCTACACCGGCCTGCAGACAAAGCTGTATGACGGTCAGGAGAATCCCATCGCCGTCGCGGACGCCAGCTCCATTCAGGAGGTGCAGAAGTACGTGACCGCCTGGACCGCTAACTACGGCATCATGTTCATGGTCATGAACGGCGACCTGTACAACGGCCTTTCCGATGAGCTGAAGGCCATCGTGGACGATTGCGCCAAGGAGGCCTGCACCTATCAGATCCAGTACACCCGTGACCAGTGCGACTCCGCACTGCAGAAGTGGATCGATGACTACGGCATCGAGGTCTATGAGATGACGCCGGAGAATGCCGAGCTGTTCCGTGCGAAGATCCAGCCCGTGTACACCAAGTTTGCTCAGTACAATGAGCTTATCGACCTGCTGAAGTAACATGCACAGCAGCGAGTGCCTGACAAGAGACACGCTCCGCATCGGGTTTATCGGCCTTGGCAACATGGGGCTTCCCATGGCGCGGCGGCTGCTGGAGAAAAGCGGCTGCCCTGTGTACGGCTTTGACATTGTGCCTGCCGCCCTGGAAAAGCTGGCGGCGGCCGGCGGAACGCCTGAGCCGGACAGCACAGCGCTGCTGGAAAAAAGCGATGTGGTTTTCCTCAGCCTGCCCAGCAATGAGCTGGTTCGGGCAAATCTGGAGGCAGCCGTTCGGAACTGCCGGAACGGTTCGGTGATCGTGGACACCAGCTCCTCAGTGCCCTCGGTCATACAGAGCTGCGCTGCGCAGGCCGCTGCGCGGGGCGTCGAGCTGATCGACTGCCCCGTCAGCGGCGGCGTAGACGGCGCCGAAAAAGGTACGCTGAGCGCCATGTGCGGCGGCAGTGAGGCAGCTGTGGCGCGGGTCATGCCGTTGCTGGCATGCTTTGCCTCCCGCGTGACGTACATGGGCCCGCTGGGCAGCGGTTATGCCGCCAAGCTGATCAACAACCTGATCGTCGGCGGCGAGATCACGCTGATCGCCGAGGCGTTCGGCCTTGCACGCAGGGCCGGCGTAGACCTGACACGGCTCATGGAGGCCCTGTCCGGCGGCGCCGCCGGCAGTCCCGTTCTGACGATGAAGGGCGGCAAGATGATCGACAGAGATTACACGGCATCCTCCCGCGTACTGATCCACCTGAAGGACCAGCACAATGCACAGGATATGGCGCGTGCTCTGGGGGCCGATATCCCCGCCTGCGATCTGTCCACCTCGCTGTTGGAGAAGCTGGCGGATATGGGCCGCGGCAACGAGGATGCGGCGGCTGTCATCGACCTGTTCCAATAAAAAGTAGATCTTAGGAGGTTATGGAATGGCAACCTATGAAAAGGAATTTCTTCTGAAGGTCCTGGAAAACCTTTGGAAGGTCCGTAAATTTGAGCAGCGCGCCATGGAGGGCGGCCTCAAGGGCGAGATCAAGGGCAACATCCACGTCTGCCTGGGCGAGGAGGGTGCTGTTGTGGGCGCCAATATGGCACTGGAATCTACAGACTATATTACGGCCAGCCACCGCGGCCACGGCCACTGTGTCATGAAGAGCGACGATCTGGAGCATACGCTGGCGGAGCTTTACGGCAAGGAAAGCGGTTTCTGCCATGGCCGCGGCGGCTCCATGCACGTCACGAAGGTGGAGAGCGGCCTGCTGGGAGCCAACGGTATCGTCGGCGGCGGCATTCCTCTGGCCACAGGCTCGGCGCTGGCATCCAAGATCAATAAGGACGGCGCGGTATCCGTGGCATTCTTCGGTGACGGCGCCACCAACCAGGGCTGCTTCCACGAGTGCATCAATATGGCGGCAGTCTGGAAGCTGCCCATTGTCTATTTCATTGAAAATAACCAGTACGCCGTGTCGACCAACATCCACACCACCTGCGCTACCTCCACGCTGGCCCAGCGTGCTCAGGGCTACGGCATCGAAGGCGATGTGGTAGACGGCACAGATGTGCTGGCCGTCTATGAGGCCATGCAGAAAGCTGTGGCCCATGCCCGCAGCGGCAAGGGCCCGGTGCTGCTGGAGTGCGATGTGTATCGCTACACCGGCCATTATGTGGGTGACCCGGCCAAGTACATGTCCGAAGCGTATAACGCGGCAGCCCACGAAAATGACGTGATCAACAAATTCAAGGCATATCTGCTGGCGGAGGGCGCTGCCACACAGGCGGAGATGGATGCCGTGGAGGCGGCGGTAGAGGCACGCATGGAAAAGGCGTATCAGTTCGCGCTGGAGTCCCCGATGCCCGATCCCGCCGATGTGCTGAAATACAACTATGCCTGTGACAATGAAAGGAGTGTTGTTCGATGAGCCGTAAGACTACCATGATCGCTGCCATCCGCGAGGCGATCGACGAGGAAATGCTCCGTGATGAAAACGTGATCGTTCTGGGCGAGGATATCGGTGAGTTGGGCGGCCCCTTCGGCTCGTGCATCGGCCTGCTGGACAAGTATGGTCCCGACCGCATCATCGCCACGCCTATCAGCGAATGGGGCTTCACCGGCATCGGCGTGGGCGCGGCCATGCGCGGCAAGCGTCCCATTGTCGAGCTGATGTACAACGATTTTATCTCCGTCTGCCTGGATCCCGTGATGAACCAGGCGGCAAAGCTGCACTATATGACCGGCGGGCAGGTCAAGATCCCCATGGTAATCCGTGCGCCTATGGGTACCGGCCGCCGCGGCGCGGCGCAGCACTCCCAGAACATGGAGGCGCTTTTTGCCCATATTCCCGGCCTGAAGCTGGTATGCCCCTCTACGCCGACTGACGCTAAGGGCCTGCTTATGACCGCTATCCGCGATGACGACCCTGTGGTGTTTCTGGAGCACAAACTTCTCTACCCGCAGAAGGTGGAAATGCCGGACGATGTTGCGCCGATCCCGCTGGGCAGCGCCAATATCCGCCGTGAAGGCACTGATCTGACCATCCTCACGTGGGCCCGCCAGGTCAATTTCTCGCTGGAGGCTGCGGAAAAGCTGGCTGCCGACGGTGTGAGCGCGGAGGTCATTGACCTTCGGAGCCTCGTCCCGCTGGATTGGGATACCATCCGTGACTCTGTCAGCAAGACCCACCGTGTACTTATCGCCGAGGAAGATGTCAAACGCTGCGGTTTCGGCGCGGAGCTGTCCGCTCAGATCATGGAGGAACTGTTTGATCAACTGGACGCACCTGTGCGCCGTGTGGCGGCACTGAACTCCTCCGTGCCCTTCTGCGCCGAACTGGAGGACGAGATCTATCCCAATCCCGAGCGCATCGCCGCCGAGGCAGCCGCTCTGCTGAAAGAATAAGGAGGCACATATGGCAACTGAGATCAGAATGCCGCAGTTCGGCGTTTCCATGGAGACTGGTACGGTCGCTCAGTGGCTCAAGGCCGAGGGAGATACCGTCAAGGCCGGCGATGTGCTGGCCAGCATCGAGACAGAGAAGCTGACCAACGACGTGGTCAGCGAGGTGGACGGCGTACTGCTGAAGATCGTTGCACAGGAGGGTGAGGATGTTCCCGTGCAGGGACTGATGGCATATGTCGGTCAGCCCGGCGAGGCCCTTCCCGATGCTGGCGGCACGGCGGCGCCCGCTGCCGCGGAAAGTGCGCCTGTCACTGTGGAGAGCGTACCCGCCGCCGGCCAGGTGTCCGGCGGCCGTGTCAAGGCATCCCCGCTGGCCCGCAAGATCGCTGCCAAGCTGGGCGTTGACCTGTCGCAGGTAACACCCGGCGGCACCAGCGGACGTATCCGTGCGGATGATGTCCGCGCCTACGCCGCGCAGGTCCCGACAGCGCCCGCCGCCCCCGCTCCCGCCCCCGCCGCTGCTGCACTGGCTCCTACCGCTGCCGCGGCAGAGCTGATGGACGGCGACACAGTGGAGAAGCTCTCCGGCATGCGCAAGGTCGTGGCTCAGCGTATGCAGCAGTCCCACACGGAGATTCCGCCCGTAACGCAGGTCACCAAGGTGGACGTGACGGCGCTGATGCAGTTCCGCAAGGAACTGCTGGAGAAGACAGGCAAAAAGTACTCTGTCAATGATCTACTCCTCAAGGCAACGGCAAAATGCCTTGCGGCGCATCCCGAGATGCTGGTCAGCTTTGACGGCAGCCAGATCATCCATCGTGCTCACGTCAATCTGGGCATGGCTGTTGCGCTGGACACGGGATTGATCGTTCCCGTGATCCGCGATGCGGACAAGCTGAGTCTGGATGCACTGGCGGCCCGTGCCAAAGATCTGGCGGCTCGTGCCAAGGACGGCGGCCTGACCCCTGATGATTACAAGGGTTCCACTTTCACCGTATCTAATCTGGGTATGTTCGGCATCGAGATGTTCACGCCTATCGTCAACCAGCCGGATGCCGCTATCCTCGGCGTCACGGCGGTGGAGGATGAGTTGGTCATGGAGCCAGATGGAACCATTTCAAAGCATCAGGTCATGCGCCTTTGCTGCACCTTCGACCATCGTGCCATGGACGGTGCCGTGGAAGCGCGCTTCGGTATGGCGCTGCGCGACCTGCTGCAGTCGCCCGTAGAGATCCTGCTTTGATGAGAGGTGCTGTATGAAAAAGATCATTGTCATCGGCGGTGGTCCCGGCGGGTATGTGGCAGCCATCCGTGCCGCACAGCTGGGCGCGGACGTGACCGTTATTGAAAAGCAATATCTGGGCGGCACCTGTCTGAATGTGGGCTGCATCCCAACCAAATGCCTGCTGCACTCTGCCGAACTGGCCGAGCAGGTCAGGACTCAGGGCAAGGATATCGGCGTGGAGGTGGAAGGGGTAAAGATCAACTTCCCCCAGGTCATCGCCCACAAGAACGCCATCAGCAAGCAGTTGACCAACGGCGTGGCCGGCCTTCTGAAGCTGAACAAGGTCAAGAAGGTGGACGGCACCGCCAGGTTCACCGGCGAGAAGCAGCTGGAGGTCATCAAGACCGATGGAAGCAGAGAGCGCATGACGGCTGATGCCATCATAGTGGCCACCGGTTCCGTCAACGCCCAGCCGCCTATCCCGGGCCTGAAGGAGAACCCCAACTGCATTGATTCCACTGGCGCACTGTCGCTGGACAAGCTGCCCGCGACCATGGTGGTCATCGGCGGCGGAGTCATCGGGTTGGAGCTGGCCTGCGCCTACGCGGCCTTCGGCACGAAAATCACCGTGGTGGAGGCCATGGACCATATGCTGCCCATGCTGGACGGCGATCTGACGAAGATCGGTGTGGCTCACATGAAGAAGATGGGCATGGACTTCCATCTGGAGTGCCCCGTGCAGTCTGTGGAGAGCAGCCCCGTGGGCGCAAAGGTGGTTTGCAGGGACAAGTCCGGCAATACCGTCAGCTTTGAGGCGGAGAAGGTGCTGGTGGCCATCGGCCGCAAGGCCAACACAGCAGAACTGGATCTGGCCGCCGGCAAGATCGACAACGATAAAGGCCGTATCCTGGTTAACGACAAGATGGAGACCAACGTTCCCGGCGTGTATGCCATCGGCGACTGTGTGTTCGGCCATGCGCAGTTGGCACATACCGCCTCCGCCATGGGCGAGGTGGCAGCAGAAAACATCTGCGGTCATGAGGCGCACTATTGCGAAAAGACCAACCCCACCTGCGTATACATGGAGCCGGAGGCCGCCTCTGTGGGCCTGACCGAGGAACAGTGCAAGGCGCAGGGCATCGCCTATAAGGTGGGCAAATTCCCCATGAGCGCCAACGGCAAGGCGTTGATCCTCAATGGAGGCGAGGGCCTTGTAAAGATCATCGCCGGCACGGAGTACGGCGAGATCCTGGGCATGCATATCATCGGGCCCCGTGCGACCGACCTTATCGCTGAGGGCGCGCTGGCCATCGAGGGTGAGATGACGCTGGATGAGATCATCGACACCATCCACTCCCATCCCACCGTCACGGAGACCATGCGCGAAGCCGCGCTGAACGCGGAAAAGCGCGCCATCCACACAAAGAACTGACAGCGCGCAAAATGGCGATCCGTGTTACGCTGAGTGCAAACGCAGGCGTTTCCGTGGAGCTGGGTGGCGTCCGCGTCTGGATAGACGCGCTCCACGATATGCGTGTGCCGGGATTCTCCACGCTGGACAGTCATCTGCTCCGGCGGCTGTGGTCCGAAGCCGCCTTTCAGTCGCCGGATGCCATTGTTTATACGCACTGTCATCCGGATCACTATGCGGCGCATTTGACGGCGGAGGCCTGCCGCCGCTGGCCGAAGGCTCGGTTGTTTCTGCCGCGGAAAGATTTTCCGGAACAGGAGCTTCTGTCAGGGCGGGAGACCGCCGCATCCATCGGGGGTGTGGCGCTGCACTTTTACCGCCTGACCCACGACGGCATGGCTTTCGCCGGTGTGCCGCATTACGGGCTCACCATCACCTGCGGAAAAGACAGCGTACTGCTTCCCGGCGACTGCACCGTGGCTTCTCCGGAACTGCTTCCCGTGGTGGACGGACGGCACCTGCGCCTTGCACTGCTGAACTTCCCCTGGATCACGCTGCGGCGCGGGCAGGATTTTTTGCGGGAGCATCTGCATGCCGACCATATCGCACTGTATCATCTCCCCTTTGCGGAGGATGATACCGAGGGCTTTCGCACGGCGGCAGATCGTGCCGCACAAAGCCTATCCGGCATCGGGGCTGTCCATGTGCTCGATAATCGTTTTCAGACTCTGTTTATCCAGGATGAAACGCAGCCCGGCCCGCATAGCTGATAAAGAACAAAAGACGTCCTGTTTTTCAACGAAAACAGGACGTCTTTTATTCTGTTGGGCAGGGTTTTGCCCGCAAGTTCCGGTTGGCAGAGAAAGTGTATACAGCGGTGGCTCGCCAAAAGCACACGGCCGTGCCTCAGAACAGGTCCCACAGCTTGTCCACGGATACCTCGGACGCGGGGCCCTCGAAGATCACGCGCCCGCCCCGCAGGGCCAGTACATAGTCGGCCACGTCCAGCGCGACCTTGACATTCTGCTCCACGATGACGGCAGCCAGTCCGTTTTCATCCGCCAGCTTCCGCACGGTCTGCAGAATGCTCTGCACCAGATTGGGGGAGAGGCCGATGGACGGCTCATCCAACAGCAGCAGCTTCGGGTCCGCCATCAGCGCGATGCTCATGGCCACCATCTGCTGCTGTCCGCCGGAGAGATTGCCCGCCGGCGTGTTCATGCGCTCCCGCAGGGCGGGGAACAGGGTCAGGCACTTCTCGATGTTCTCCTCCAGCCGTGCCTTGTCCCGGTAGATATCCTTCGGTGCGGCCACCGTCAGGTTCTCGCGGACGGGCCGCGTCCGGAAAATACCGCGGTACTCCGAGGGCAGCATTCGGATGCCTGCCGCCGTGGTGACGGCCGGCGATGTGTTTGCCAGCTCCTGTCCGTCCATGGTGATGGAGCCGGACTCCGCGCCCACCAGGCCCATAACGGCCTTGCAGAGCGTGGTCTTGCCCGCCCCGTTGTGGCCCACCACGGCCACCACCTGCCCGGGCTGGACCTGCAGCGACACGCCCTCCAGCACCTTGCGCTGGCCGTATGATACTTTCAGATCCTTGATCTCCAGCATGCGCGTATCTCCTTAAAATCCGAAATAGATCTCCGTCAGATGCTTGTCGGCGGTGATCTGGTCGATGGAGCCTTCGGCCAGCACCTGCCCCTGATGGAGAAAGATGACCTTGTCGGCCACTGTTCTGACGAAATCAATGTTGTGCTCCACCAGCAGGATGGTCTTGCCATCGGCGATAAAGATCTCCAACGCCTTTTCCAGCACGCCGTAGCCGTCGTGGTCCATGCCGGAGGCCGGTTCGTCCAGCAGCAAAAGCTCCGCGTCCACGGCGTACAGCCGCGCCAGGCTCACCAGCTTCTGCATGCCGTAGGGCAGGCTGCCCACCGGCGTCTCTGCCGCGTCGGACAGGCCGAACAGCGCCAGGATCTCCTGGGCTTTTTCAATGTCCGCACGGGTCTTGGCAGAGCGGTCGCTGTATGTCAGGCCCGCCGGCACAGTCTCGCCATGCCGGCCGCGCAGCGCCACCATCACGTTCTGCAGCACGGTAAATTCACCGAACAGCTTCAGATCCTGAAACGTTCTGGCCACGCCCAGCGCCACCGTCTGCACCACCCGCTTGCCGATGAGCTCGCTGCCCTTGTAGAGCACGGAGCCGCCGTCGGCGGGGATGGCGCCGGTGATGAGGTTGAAAACGGTGGTCTTGCCGGAGCCGTTAGGCCCGATGAGACAGGTGATGCGGTTTTCCTCCACGGTGAAGGAGGCGTCGTTCACGGCCACCAGCCCGCCGAATTTTTTCGTCAGATGGCTGACCTCCAGAATAGGCATAACGGGCACCTCCTTACTGCCTGTTCCGGCAGAGCGTCTGCCGGAACCACTGGGAAAGCGACATGGCCGCGTGGCCGGATCTCTTTTTAACCAGGCCCTCCGGGCGGAACATCATGAACACCACCAGCAGCAGACCGTAGATCAGCTGCTCGATGGCGCCGGTCATGGCTGCCGGAATGGGCAGGAAGGCGATGAGCCGGGGAATCAGCAGCATGAACACCGGGCCGGCGATAGAGCCAAGCATGGTGGCCGCGCCGCCCAAAAAGACGTAGATCGTCAGCGTGAAGGAGGCGTCCTGATTGAAATTCACAGGATCCGCGTAGCCGATGTACTGGATGTACAGCGCCGCCGCGATGGCGCAGAAAACGCCGCTGATGGAGGAGTTGACCACCTTGATGCGGAACGGGCTTTTGCCCAGCGCCTCCAGCGCCGTCTCATCCTGCCGCATGGCCTCCACCAGCTCGCCGTAGGGCGAACGCATCAGCCGGTTGGTGGTGTAGAAGCACACCAGCAGGATCACCCATACCAGGATCATCTGCTGTACGCCGCCGGTGACGGAGTGTCCGAAGACCGTGGCCTTGGGGATACCGGACAGGCCGTAGCTGCCGCCGGTGACGGACGTCCAGTTGCTGAACACGGCATTCATCAGCTTGCAGAAGCCGAAGGACACCACCATGAAGTACAGACCGCCCGCCCGGACGGAGGGCAGCGTCATCAGAATGTTGGCCAGCACACACAGCGCGATGGCCGGCAGGATGGCCAGCCAGAAGTTCACGCCGTGCAGCGTCAGGATCGCCACGCAGTAGGCGCCGATGCCGAACACACCGGCCTGCGCCATGGACACGATGCCGCCGTAGCCGATGAGCAGGTTGGTGGACAGTGTCAGGATGCTGTAAATACCGATGAGGGCGATCAGGGAGCAGAAATATGTCATTACAGGCCACCTCCCAGCTTTTCCATAGCCACGCGCTGGGGCGTGGCGCGCACCAGTACGATGACCACAAAGATGACGAAGGCCAGGCTGGACGACCACTTGGCGGGCACCGCCAGCAGCGCCAGATTTTCCACAATGCCGTAGATGAAGCCCATAAGGATGATGCCCTTGGTGTTGCGGGGGCCGCCGATGGCCTTTACAACGATGCCTACCAGAGCAAAGGACATGCCGCCGTAGGCGTTGATGCCGTGGCAGATGACCTCCTGCGCGCCCACCCACGCGGCCAGTACCGTGCCGATGACCATGCACACCAGATAGATCTTCTCCGGGCGAATGCCGATGAGCCGCGCCATCTCACTGTTGGAGGCGACAGCCTGGAGCTCCGAGCCGATCCGCGTATGGTTCAGGATCAGCAGCATGGCGATGAGCAGCAGGCCGGAGATGCCGAAGCACACCAGCTGCCAGCCGGGGATGGCCACGGAGCCGATGAACAGGGTGGGCAGCATGGCGGAGGAGGGAAAATACTTCATATTGTTGCCCAGCAGCAGTGCCAGCAGGCTCTGTATCACGGTCATGCAGCCCAGCGACACGATCATGGTCAGCAGGAACGGCAGACCGTTGGCCCGCAGGTGGCGGTAGATGCAAAGCTCAATGAAAACGCCTGTCAGCAGGGCGGCCGCCATGCCGATAAGAATGGCCGCGGCAATGGGCATCCCTCTGGACACGGCGCAGTACCACGTGAGCATGCCGCACAGGGACAGGATGCCGCCGTTGGCGATATGCATGAAGCGGGACGTGGCAAAGATCAGGGAATAGCCGGATGTAAAGACCGCATAGATCATGCCGGCCAGGATGCCGTTGACCAGATACTGCGGCAGTAACGAAATGGTCATTTCAGATCATCTCCCGAAGCAGATTTAGTCGTCAAAGTAGGAACCCACCAGCGTGGCCTCGCCGCGGAGCACCTCATAGATGTCGATAGGGGACTTGACGGTATTGCCCTCAATGAAGGAGAAGGTACCGCCGTACACCTCAAAGGTGTCGATGCTGTCCAGCGCCGTTTTCAGGTTGGCACCGGTGATGTCCAGCCCGTTGTCCACACAGTAGGACATGCACTGGTACAGCACATTGATGGCGTTGCCGAAGTTGGCGATGGTGTATTTCAGGGAATTGAACTCCATGCCGTCCACCACATAGGCTTCGTTGTAGCGGTCGATGACCTGCTGGGGCACATCGGCCCGCACGTCCACGGCATAGGAGGGATAGTCAAAGTCGGAAGCGAAATTCTTGTTGCCGGGGCCCACCATGGCAAAGGCCACATCGGCGGGCAGGGCCAACTGGCTGAACTGCAGCATCTCGCGCTGCTGCATGTCCTCGTCGCTGGAGCACATGATGATGCAGGGCGGGTCATTCTTCATGATCTGGGCGCACACGGACAGGAAATCGGTGGTGTCCGTCTCGCACTCCACGTCGGACAGCACCTTGCCGCCCAGCTTGGCCCAGACCTCGGAAAACGCCTCCCGCTGCGCCAGAGAGGTGGAGGTGTTGTCGCCCAGCAGCACCACCTCGCGGATGCCCTGCTCCTCATAGAGATAGCGGGCCATAGCCTCGCAGGTGGCGGCGTAAGAGGGGCAGATGTTGTAGAGCCAGTCGCTGAGCCCAACGAGCTGCTCGCCCATGGCCAGCGGGTTCAGGATCACCACCTGGTTTTCCGCCGCCACGGAGGACATGGTCACCAGCGGGCCGGTGTAGGTGCCGATGACCAGCGGCGTGTGGTAGAACTCGATATCCTTGGTGATGTCCGTGGCCGCTACGTCGGAGGAAGCCTGGTGGTCGTTGACCACCAGCTTGATCTGATAGCCCAGCGCGGCAAACTGATCGGCCATGTTTTCCAGCGCGATCATGCAGCCGGCGTTCATGGCCTTGCCGGACCAGGAGCCGGCGCCGGACAGCGGCGCCTCCAGTGCGATGTTTATGGTGGGCAGTCCGCTGTCATCCGGCGTATCACCATTGTTCACGGCGCCGTCGCCGCACCCTGCCAGCATGGCACAGGAAAGGGACAGGCAGAGCAGGACTGCGAAAATCTTTTTACCGATCATCTTCATAATGTAACCTCCATGCGCAGCAGATTTTGAAAACGCGAACCGCCCCGAAAGCGGGTGTATCAGGAATGCGTTAATAGTATAACACTGTGCCCATACGCAAGTACAACAGCGATTTGGCAGGGTATCAGGCAACCATGAAAATTCGGAATGGTTGCTCTTGATTTTTGCGCAACTTGTTGCTATAGTGATTGAAAAGTGAGATAATACCAAGGGAAATGGAGCGTTGCGATATGTTCATATATGAATTACAGAATTTCATCAAGGTGGCGGAAAGCCTGAACATCACCCGTGCGGCCCAGGAATTGGGCATGACCCAGTCCGGCCTGAGCAAGGCCATCAAGAACATGGAAAACGAGCTGGGTGTGGAGCTGTTTTCCCGCAAGAAAAAAAACCTGAAGCTGACGCCTGCCGGTGTTACCTTCTTTGCCGAGACCAACAACTTTCTTATCAACTGCCGCCACCTGCAGGGCGGTGCCGCCGCCGGCAAGACGCTGGTGGGCACGCTGTCCATTCTCTACACCAACCGTGCCGAACAGATCATCGACTTCATGGATATGTTCTACCGGGTCAATAAGATCTGCCGCAAAAAATATCCGGGCATCTCCATCCGGCTGCGGCGGGAAAGCGGTTATATGACCACCGCCAGCGTCATGTCCAACAAGGTGGATGTGGCGTTCATGATGCAGAGCTCCGCGCTGGACAACGACCCCGGCAACCTGCTGAGCACCTATGTGATCCAGAAGGACATCCCGCTGACGCTGGTGGTGTCGAGGGATCACCCGCTGGCCAAAGCGGCCAACGTCTCCGTGGAGGACATCAAGAACGAGGAGTTTATCCTCATCGAGACATACGGTCAGTCCGAGGAGCAGCGGGCACTGTACGCTCTGTTCAATTACTACGGCTATGTGCCCCGCGTGGCCCACACCGCCACGGACTACGCTTCGCTGTACATGCTGGTCAGCAGTGGGTACGGCATTTCCGTCATCCCCCACGCGCCGTCCAGCCAGGTGTACCCCAACGTGTGCTATATCCCCATCCGGCGTGACCCGTCGGACAGGGAGCGCAACGCGGCCCATACGCTGTACGATCTGGTGATGGCGTACCCCAAGGCCAACAGCAATCCGCTGCTGCCTGTGTATGTGGAGCTGATCCGTTCGGTGCTGGAGGGGGAGCGGGAGTGATTCAGCTGACGACGCCCAGTGCACCCAGCAGCGTCACCACGGCGCAGGCCAGTGTGATCACGGCGGCGGCAAAGCAGATAACGGCGAATTTCTTCGCCACATCAAAGTAGCTCAGACCCACGCAGCCCGCGCCCAGCGCACACAGGAAAAGGCCGCCGGGCATGCCGAAGGTCAGCGCCTTGGTCTTGGAGTACATGATGAGCATGGATGCCACGATCAGGCAGCAGGTGCCGGTGGCCAGCAAACCGTTCGTCACCGTCAGGGACCGTTTGCGGGCCGTGTTGGCCGCCTGTCTTCTGGCTTTTTTTCGCGCCTTCTGCGCGCTGTTTTTGGGAATATTTGCTGACATATGAACAGCCTCCTTACAACAGTTCAGAATTTGCGCCGACGCCGCTGTGCGCCCGGCAGCTTTGCATATTTTGGTATACACATAATAATTAACACAGGAGGACCCGTCATGAACGATCTGGCTGCAAAGTACAGAATGCTCTACGATTACCACACCCACACCACCTATTCCCACGGCACCGGCTCCATTGCCGACAATGTCCGCGCCGCCCATGAAAAGGGCCTGCGGGAGATAGCCATCACCGACCACGGTGCCGGCAACATCGCCCACGGTATGGGCTATGCCAAGCTGGGGAAGATGCGCGCCGAGATCGCGGCCCTGCGGACGCAGTACCCGGACGTGAAGGTGCGCCTGGGCGTAGAGGCCAACATCCAGCGGAAGGCGCCGTATATGGACGTGGTGGATCAGTCGTACCGCCAGTTCGATCTGGTGCTGGCCGGCTATCACCACGCCGTGTGGGGGGCCGGCTCTCTCCAGAACCGCAGCTATCTGAAAAAACACACGCCCCAGGACGACCCCCGGACGGCAGCACCCAAGCTGCTGGAGAAGAACACCCGCATGGTCATCAACTGCCTGTACTACGCGGAGAACCACATGATGCACATCCACACGCTGACCCATCCCGGCGACAAGGGGCCGTTTGACATCGACCAGATCGCCTATGCCTGCGCCCGCACGAAAACACTGATGGAGATCTGCGGCGCCCACCCGTATCTGACGGTGGAGGGCATCCGGGAGGCGGCAAAGCACGATGTGAAGTTCATCATCGGTTCCGACGCCCACAGGCCGGAGGACGTGGGGACGTTCGTGCCCCAGCTGGAGCGTGCGCTGGAGGCGGGCCTGGATATCAAGCGCATCGTCAACATCACCGCCAGGTAACGGATGATAGGAAAAGGCTCCTTCGTATGGCCGCTTCGGCGATACGAAGGAGCCTTTTTTGCCGTTAATCCAGCTCGCTGCGGTGGATGATGTCGTCCTGCGTGTCCTTGCCAAGCTCCACGAAGAATGCGGAGTAGGTGGCCACACGCACCAGCAGGTCACGGTACTTCTCCGGGTGCTGCTGGGCGTCCCGCAGCACCTTGTTGGAGGCGAAGTTGAACTGCACCAGATTGCCGCCCGTCTCACAGAACGTGCGGAGCATGGTGGTCATCAGCTCCATCTTCTGGTCATCTTTCACGGCCTCCTCGCTGATACGCATGTTCAGGATGGAGCCAAGCGCCAGCTTGACCTGATCCAGCTTGGCCACGGAGCGCATGGTAGCGGTGGCGCCGGAGGTGTTCCGCCCCTGATAGGGGGAGATGCCGCCCTCGGACAGGGGCTGCCCGGCCAGACGGCCGTCGGGCAGCGCGCCCACCAGCCGTCCGAACATGACGTTGGTGGTCATGGCGAAGCAGGCCGTGGCGAACTTGGCGCCATAGTGGGTGCGGAACTGCGCCACATAGTCGCCCATATCCGACAGGATGCGCTTGGCGATAAGATCTACCTCGTCCAGATCGTTGCCGAATTTCGGCGCCTTGCGGATGTCATGCAGCAGCGCCTCATATCCCTCGAAGTTGGCGTCCAGCGCATCCACCACGTCACTCATGGTGTATTTCTTTTCGTCAAACACCAGCTTTTTCACGGCGCACAGGGCGTCGGCCACATTGGGGATGCCGATCATGCCCACGGCGAAGGTGATGTGGGGCGCGGTGCCGCCCTTGTAGCTGTCCAGCCCCCGCTCCATGCACGGCTCGTACAGGGAGGACAGCAGTACGCAGGGATACTCGGCAAAGGCCTCAAAATCGGCGTGCTTGTTGATGATCTGCATCCGCAGGCCAGCTTTTTGCTGCGCCTCGTAGGCCTCGAGCAGCTCCTCGAAGGTCTGGAAGCTCCGGGGATCGCCGGTGCAGGGGCCAAGCTGCTCCCGGACCACACGGCCGCGGCCGTTGTTCAGCGCCAGTTCCAGACACAGACCGGCGTTGCAGGCGCCGGCGCCGGTGTTGCGGGAGTAGTGAGGCACCGTGGGATTGTGGCAGCCGGTGGAGATATAGTCCCGCGCCCGCTCCAGCGGCACGCCCAGATAGAGCATGGATTGGATGGAGGACTCATCCGCCACGAATTTCAGCTTGCCGTTGAGCTTTTTGGCCGTCTCCATGGCGTGCTTCACATAGGAACGGGGATTGAGCCGGTTGATGCGCACCATCATGTCCTCGGCGCCCAGACCCACGTCGCCCTCGGCGTCCAGCAGCATGTAGGACAGCTTGTTGACGGCGTCCCGTCCGTCCGGCGTGATGCCGCCCACGCACAGGGACTGCATGGTGGGGTGCCCGCCCTTGCCGTCGGCCACCACGTAGGACTGCAGGTTGATGCCGCCGTTCATCTTGATGAACAGCAGGCACAGCAGGTCGTGGACCTCCTCATCCGTGATGCGTCCCGCGTCCATATCCCGCTGGTAGTAGGGGTACAGGTACTGGTCGGCCCGACCGAATGTGGGACCTGCGCCCCAGCCCTCGATCATGATGGGCACGTACATCAGCCAGATGGACTGAATGGCCTCGAAGAACGTGTCGGCGGGGAATTCCGGCACCTTGCGGCAGGCATCGGCGATCCGCTGCAGCTCCGCTTTCCTGCCTGCGTCTTGTTCTTTCTCCGCCAACTCTGCAGCCAGCGCCGCGTAGCGGTGGGCAAATTCGATGACGCCCTCGTGGGCGATCTGTGCGGCCAGCCAGAACTGCCGCTTGTTCTCCGCCTCGGGGTCAGCGGCGTAGTCCAGCCGGTCGATGTGCTCCTGCGCCTCCCGGATAATGGCGCGGCTGCCCACGGCCAGCAGCTTTTCATAGTGGGCGGCGGCATGGGACCAGTGGTGGCCATTTTCCGTATAGCCGCCGGTGGGCACCATGATGTGGTCCAGCCGCTGGATCTCCGGCGGCACCTTCTCCTTCCAGTGCTCGAAGCCGGACTTCCCCACCCAGTAGGGCAGGTAGCGGCGCAGGTCGGCGATCTCCTCCTCGCTGAGGGGCTGGTACTTGTCAAAGGGGCGGGTGGACAGGGTGTCCAGCTCGTCCAGCAGCCATTGGCCGCTGAGTTCGGGGTTGATGGCGCCGCCGCGGGACTTGGATGTGAAATTGCCCGCGAACAGCTCACCATCGTCGATGCGGATGTCCATGTGGGTCAGGATGTGGCGCAGGGCCTTGGCCCGGCGCATTTCGGGGGATTGCCCCTCCGTCTCCATATAGGACTCGGTCATATAGCGCAGGCGCTGGGTGCAGATGGCGGGATCGGTCACCATCTGGTCCCGCAGGGCCTGACATCTGGGCGAAAGCGACATATGGTTCCTCCTTTGTCGGTCTTTGTTACGGAAGTGTAGTCAGGAAATGCTTCACGGCGCGGGCCGTCTCCTCCGGCTTTTCCATCACCAGATAGTGCCCGCCGCCGGGAATGGTCACGCTGGTGCAGGCCGGCAGCTGCTCCAGCCGCCGCTTTACGGCGGGGGAAACGGTAACGTCCTCGCCGCCGTTGAGCAGCAGGTAGGGCATGGTGACGCGGGAGATGTCCTCATAGGACAGCCTGGCAAACACGGCCACATCCGCCGCCGCTGTATCGGCCACCTGCGTCTTGGCGCCGTACCAGATACACCGGTTCAGCCGCTCCTGGGGAATGTCCCGGCCGCACAGGCCGGGGATATGAGCCTCCTTGAAATCGGAGACATTGATGGACGGGTGGTTCAGCATGCTGACGTACAGGGGGTCGTTGGCGGCCTTGGGCACCACGCCACCGTTGCAGGCGATCACTGCCTTCACGTCATCGGGGTGACGGTTCGCCAGCATGGTGGCCGCCGTGGCGTTCATGGCGGTGCCCAGCAGGACCACCGGCGTCAGCGCCAGCTTTTCCACGAAGGTCCAGATAAAGCGCAGGTATACCTCGGCGTCGCTGATGGGCCGCAGGGTCTCCATGTCCGGCAGGGTTTTCCCCCGCCCCGGCAGATCCGGTGCGATCATGCGGAAGCCTGCGCCGGCGCAGACGCGCATCAGGTGGCGGTACTGGGAGCCGGAGGCGCCCGCCATCGCCAGACACAGCACCGGCTGTCCGCTGCCGGCCTCCTCGTAGTAGGTCTCATAGCCCATGACATCGACATAGCGGCCTATGATCTCATACATGCCAGTCCCACCTCCTGCCGCCGCCGTTGAGGGCGGTGCGCAGTTGCTTCCACAGCCGCGTGAACGCCTTGGCGTGAGATGCCGCCAGCAGAGGCGGCACCGTGCTCTCCAGCAGGCGCGCCCCCTCGAAAACGTCGTAGTACCCGGCGTTGTACGGCGTGTCCAGCGCCTGGCGCCACTCCGCCTCCGTTCCCCGGAGCGCGTACTGCGCCTGCTCCGGCGGTATCAGGGCGATGCAGCCGTCCACAAGGGACAGCCCTGCCTGCGCCTCTGGAGCGCACAGCGCCAGCGTGACCCGGAAATCCCGCGCCCAGTGCCGGAAGGCATCGTCGCTGTTGACGGAGGCCGCGAAGCGGGCCATCTGTCCGGTGGTAAACAGCATCATCAGCGGAAGAAGCCCTGGGCCTTCAGCAGCACGGCAAACAGCCTGTCACGGTAGCGGATGACCTCCTCCGGTGTGTTGCCCTCCTCCGGCGTGCGGTGCGCCAGCGCCTCGTCGATGCCCTCGGCCAGCTTCAGATACGGCTCGGAGGCCTCGGCCTTGCCGGCATATTTCTTTTCGTATTCGCGGAAGCCGCCGTCCACACCCAGAGACATGGTCAGAAGCTGGCCGGTGACGGCCATGCGCATACCGGGCCCGTACATGATGGCCTTGTCCATGTCCTCCACGGTGCAGATGCCCTCCTCCACGATGCCCTTGGCAGTGGCCAGTGCGTTCCACGACACCTTGTTCACGATAAAGCCCTTGGCCTCCTTGCGGCACAGGATGGGCACCTTGCCCATGGCCTTGTAGCAGGCCATGGCTTTCTCAATGGTCTCCTGGTCGGACAGTGTGGCGCACACCTCGATCAGCGGCAGGATATAGGAGGGGTTGTAGGGGTGGCCGCAGATGATCTTCTCCGGGCGCAGCGCGCCCTCGGCCAGTACGGAGGGGAACATGCTGGAGGTAGCGCTGGCAATAATGGGCTGCCGGTCGCCGCAGGCCTCCTGGATGCGGCGGTACGTCTCTTTCTTCAGATCCAGCCGCTCCGCCAGACACTCCTGTACCAGATCGGCGCCGATGCACGCGGCCTCCATATCGTTGGTATACTTGATGGCACGGAAGCATTCGTCCGCCTTTTCACGGGTGAGGATGCCGGTATCCACAAAGATGTCCAGTATCTCGTCGATCTTGCCGCGGATGGCCTCAAAAGGCTTTCTGCCGTACAGCGTCACGGCGTTGCCGCTCATGGCGGCGTTCACGGCCAGTCCGGAACCGATGATCCCGGGGCCCAAAACGGTATATTTCATATGAAGTTCTCCTATTGTCATTAAATTCTGGTGCAGGTAAAGTAGGTGTTCCGGTTCACGTTGTTCAACCCGCCGGCGACCATACAGTTGCCCACCATGTGGAATTCGCCGGCCGTGCCGTAGAACGCCATGGCCTGTTCCGCGTTGGCGCGGTAGCCCGCCGCCAGCACCAGGGAGTCAAAGGGCACAGCGTGTTCCTCACCGTCCCGGGCGAAAAACACCCTGCCATCGCAGATGCGGGTCACACGGGCGTCCGTATCCCAGTGCAGGCCGGGCTGATTTTCCCATTCCGCACGGAACATATCGCGGTAGTGCAGGGGCGCGGCGTCCGCCGCCAGCGCATGCTTCATTTCGATGATGTGGACGCGCCGTCCCTGCCGTGCCAGATGCAGGCCCGTCTCCACGCCGATCTCGCCGCCGCCGATGATGACCACCCGCTCTCCAAGCTGCGTTTCGCGGCCGAATACCGCCTCGGCGGTCATGAAGCCGGCGTCCCGCAGGCCGGGGATGGGCGGCAGGATAGGCGACGCACCCACGGCGCAGAGCACGGTGTCGAAGCCGCCGCCGCGGATCAGGGCGGGCGTGGCCTCCGTCCGCAGCTTTACATCGATGACCCGCTTGTCCACCTGATGGAGCAGGTATTCCTTGTACCGCCGCAGCGGCCATTTGAAGTCCACGACGTCGGCGTGCCGGATTAGACCGCCTAGCGCGTCAGACCGCTCAAACAGGGTGACGTCATGGCCGCGGTCATGCAGTGTGATGGCTGCCTTCATACCGGCGGGGCCGCCGCCGATGACGGCGATCCGCTTTTTCCGCTGCGGAGGCTCCACAGCCTGCTCCCAGCGGTGCTCCACACCCATCAGGGGATTCACAGAGCAGCTGGAGCGCCAGCCGTCGCCGGTGCCGGCGATGTGGCACTTGTTGCAGCGGATGCAGGGAACTACGTCATCGGCTCGTCCCTCCTCCACACATTTGCCGTAGGCGGAGTTGGAGATCCATGTGCGGGCCATGGCCACGAGGTCACATTTGCCGTCCCGCAGGGCGCTCTCCACAGTGTCGGGGTACTGCATGCCGCCGATGGCCTCGATGAGCATGCCCGTGTCCGGCGGCAGCGCCTTTTTCACCATTTCCGCGTAGTGCAGGAACGGCGTCTCCTCCGGTTCAAAGCCTGTGGGGTGGGAGGGGTCCACCAGTCCGCCCCGCAGCTGCAGGATGTCCACATAGCCCTGGGAAGCCAGTTTGGCGAAGGCCACGGCGTCCTCCAGCGAAAAACCGGCGGCGCCGTCCACCATAGCGGTGCCCAGCGTGTCGTACCGCGCCATGGGGTCGTGGATGTTCTCCTCCGCGGAGATCTGCACCTGAATGGGAAAGTCCCGGCCGCATGCCTCCTTGATCTTCTGGCAGCACAGCAGCGGGAAACGCCCGCGGTTTTCAATGCTGCCGCCGAACTCGTCGGTGCGGCGGTTCAGCAGCGGACTGAGCATCCGTCCCGGATATTGATGACGGTAAGCCATGTGGATGGCCACCATATCATAGCCCAGCGACTGCAGCAGCTTGGCCTGCGCCGCGTATTCCTCCGCGATCTCGCAGAGCTGCTGCCGCGACAGCTCCTTGGACGGCTCGGTCTGGCCGGGCCGCGGCGGAAGCCCCGCGGAAACGTCATAGCCGGGAAAAATGCGGCAGGCCAGATTCATGCAGATTTTGGAATTATACATATGTACGGCGTCTGCCAGCTGGGACAGATAGTTCTGTGCCTTTGCATCGTAGAGGTCGAACTCGGCCATGTGCAGAAACGGCCCGGCAGGCGGTGCGACGCGCCCAGGGCCCACACGGGGCGCGATGCCGCGCACCTCCACGATGCCGGCGCCGTTTTTGGCCTTATTGGCCACATGGGTGATCAGCGCCTGCGAGGGATATTTTTCGTCACCCTGCAAAAAGTACAGTACGGAATTGGATGCGGCCAGCCGGTTTTTCAGAGTCATGCCGCCGACCCTGACCGGCTGCAGCATGTGGTGATATGCAGTCACATTTCCTCCCTTTCATGTGTTGGCCTCCAGCGGCGCATAGATGCTGGCGCCGTCATAGGAGCGCTTCAGGAACACCTCACCGGTGTATACCCGCGTGGGCTCGTCCACGCTGCGCCCCTGCGCACAGGCGTCCAGACAGGCGATGAGCCGCGCCGCCTGTTTCGGCGGCTGCACGGCGCTGCCGTGACAGCCCAATATGGCGTCGTACGCCCCGGCATGTGCCAGGATCCACTGCAGTGTCCGGCGGTACTGCGCCATGTCCGCGCCGGGCAGGCACATAAAAACAGGCCTGTCCGACACGTTGTCACCGGTAAAAAGAAGCCGGTTTTTCCTGTCAAAAAACGATAGGCTTCCCGGGGTATGGCCTGCCGTTTCCACGACCTCGATCAGGCGGCCGCCCAGGTCGAAAACGTCTCCGCCCCGCAGCTCCCGCAGGGTGACGGCGTTCTCGCCCAGATCGCTCCTGATCTCAGGCCAGTCATTTTTGTGTGCATAAGCGGTGCCGAACTGCGGCGCGCCGCCGGTGTGGTCGTTGTGCCCGTGGGTCAGCGCCACTGTGACCGGCAGGGCGGTCAGACCGCGCACCAGTCCCCGCAGGTCGCCTGCGCCGCTGCCGGTGTCCAGCAGCAGAGCCTCCCGGCTGCCCACGATCAGATACATCCGGACGGCGCCCTCCTCGATGGCGAATACGCCGCTGCGGATCTCATATGTTGTGTAGGTCGTCATATCCGTTCTCCGTATGTATCCCCATCCTGCAGTTGGATGCCGTATTTCAGCATTTTCCGGTACAGGGAGGAGGGGTAGATGCCCAGGAGCTGCGCAGCCTTGCTGGAATTGGGCGTTTGGGCCAGCGCGTCCTCGATCAGCAGCTTTTCGTAGGCGTCCCGCAGCTCGAACAGCGTCTTTTCCCCCGTCACATGCAGCGGCACGGGACAGGAAGATGCGTCGCCGGTGTCCGCCGGGACAAAGGACGCGCCGCTGTATACCGGCGCGGGAAGCTGGTCGTACT
Source organism: uncultured Oscillospiraceae bacterium (assembly GCA_934591745.1). Classification (GTDB taxonomy): domain Bacteria; phylum Bacillota; class Clostridia; order Oscillospirales; family Oscillospiraceae; genus Vescimonas. The sequence goes on along the minus strand of CAKTPQ010000006.1, from coordinate 21,607 downwards.
CCGGGGACGGACTGTTCCGCTGCAGGATCTGGGACACGAAATCCGGTCCCGGCTCACTGCCCTCCTCAGAGCAGATCACGTAGTATTCCACCACGTTCTGCAGCTCTCGGACGTTGCCGGGCCAGTCATAGTTCACCAGCATCTGCATGACCTCGCCGGAGATGGTGAGGTTCCGCTCGTACCGCTGGGAGTATTCGTGGAGGAAGTACGTCACCAGACCGGAGATGTCCTCCCGCCGCTCCCGCAGGGGCGGCACCTTGATGGGAAACACGTTGATCCGGTAGTACAGGTCCTCCCGGAACTGTCCGGCGTGCATCTTGCGGGTCAGGTTGTTGTTGGTGGCGGCGATGACACGGACATCCAGCTTGATGGGCGTGTTGTTGCCGATGCGGTAGATCTCGCCCTGCTGCAGCACGCGCAGCAGCTTGGGCTGCAGCTCCATGGGAATGTCGCCGATCTCGTCCAGCAGGATGGTGCCTCGGTTGGCCACCTCGAACAGGCCGATCTTCTGGCTGGTGGCGCCGGTGAACGACCCCTTTTCGTAGCCGAACAGCTCCGCCTCCAGCATGTTGGTGGGGATAGCGGAGCAGTTGATCTTTACATAGGGCTTCTGGGCGCGCTTGGAGTTCTCCTGGATGCAGTCGGCGATGACCTCCTTGCCCGTACCGGACTCGCCGGTGATGAGCACGGCGGCGTCGGTGGCCGCCACGCGGCGGATGAGGCTGCGGATCTCCTTGATCTTGGGGTCGCGGCCCAGCAGGCTCATGGCCCGCTCGTCGCCGCCCTCCAGTACCCGGATGGTCTGCTGCTGTGTCAGCAGGCGCTTCAGCTCCCGGAACCGGCGGTAGACCTCCCGCTCCGGCGCCAGCGTGATGACGATGTTCACCAGCCGCCCGCTGCGGTCGAAGATGGGCACGCCTGTGACGAACCGCCCCGTCTTGCTGGGCGCCGCCAGACCGGCGTTGCCGAAGGAGACGGTCTGGCGCTTCTCAATGACCTGCTTGCTGATGGGATCGGTGAACGGCTCGTGGGTGCCGATGGCGGCGGGCGTCAGGCCCGTCTCCCGGCAGTACAGCGCGTTCATGTACGTAATGACGCCGTTGGCGTCCGTGATGCACAGCGCCTGATGATAGCTCTCGCAGTAATCCCTTACATCCACAAAATCATGATAATTGCTCATAGCGTCCACCCCATGCCGCAGAATTTATACGGGGCCATTATAATATCAGCCGCCGAGCTGCGTCAAGAAGCCCTTCTCCTCGAACAGCTTCTTGATCCGCTGCTGGTACTCCTCCGGTACCTTGGTGCCCTCCGGTATCTCATATGTCTTGCCGATCTCCCGGTATTTGGACTTGCCGTAGGGGTGATAGGGGAGGATGTCCACCCGCTTGATGCAGTTGAGCTGGCTCAGCAGCTCCGCCTCCCGCTGGATCTCCTGCCAGTCATCGTTGTAGCCGGGGATGATGGGCATCCGGATGATGACGTCCCGGTGGATGCTGTTGAGCCACCGCAGGTTCTCCCAGATGACATCGTTATCCACGCCGGTGTTCTCCCGGTGGTGCTCCAGACCCTTGATGTCGAACAGCACCAGATCCGCCTGCCGGTAGATCTCCCGCCCCCGCTCCGACGTGACGTAGCCGCAGGAGTCGATGGCCACCTTGATGCCTTCGCCGTGGAGCTTTTCGATGAGCGGCAGCACAAAGTCCGGGAAACAGGTGGCCTCGCCGCCGCCGATGGTCACACCGCCGCCGGATGCGTCGTAGAACATCTTGTCCTTCTTGAGATAGTCGAACATCTCGTCCACGGTGTAGTACTGGCCGAACGGCCCCAGCGCACCGGTATAGCAGAACTCGCTGCACGCGCCGCACACGTCGCACTTGCTGCGGTCCACCGCCACCTTGCCGTCCTTCATGGACAGCGCGCCCCGGTCGCACAGTGCCGGGCACCGTCCGCAGCCGTTGCAGTCGTCGTAGATCACCCGCAGCTCCGGCGCAAAGGACTGTCCCTCCGGGTTGCAGCACCATTTGCATTTCAGGGGACAGCCCTTGAGGAAAATGGTGGTGCGTACGCCCCAGCCGTCCACAAAGGAGCCCTGTACCTTGTTGAAAATAATGGCCTTTACCTGATCCATTTGCGTCTCCTGTCTTGCGTACCGGCGGGAGCGTCTCCCGCCGGTACGCGGGTCGTTGTTATAGGCTCTCAAACTCCATTCGGGAGATGATGTCGTTCTGCAGGATGGTGCTCAGCTCCACAAAGTAGGCGGAGTAGGTGGACACGCGCACCAGCAGATCCTTGTACTGCTCGGGGTGCTTCTGGGCCTCCCGCAGCGTCTCGGTACTGACGATGTTGAACTGTACCAGGAAGCCGCCCATCTTGTGGAAGATAGTCACCAGCGTGGCCAGCTTGGCGATTTTGTCCTCGCTGGCCACAGCGTCCGGATTGATGCGCAGGTTCAGCACAGAGCCGTTGCAGAAAGACAGCGGGTCCAGCTTGGCCACGGAGGCCAGCGAAGCCGTCAGGCCGTTTTTGTTGCGGCCCTGATGGGGCGAGATACCGCCCTCGGCGATGGGCTCGCCGGCATGGCGGCCGTCAGGCTGCGCGCCGGTATCCGCGCCCATCTGGATGTTGCCGGTGATGGTGGCCGCCGCGCAGATGGACAGCGCGCCGAAGGGGCCGGGCGTCTTGGACACCTCGGCCGCGCAGAACTTCAGCACGTCGTCCACCATGGCGTCCACCTCAGGGATGTCGTTGCCAAACTTGGGCAGACGGCAGAAGTCACGGTACATCTCGTCATAGCCCTCCCAGTTGGCGTCCAGGGCGTCCATGACCTGCGCCATGGTGTACTTCCCGTCCTCGAACACCAGCTTCTTCAGGGCGTACAGGCTGTCGCCCATGTTGGGCGCGCCGGACAGCGACATGGCAAAGGAGTTGTACCTGGCGGCACCGTCCGTGATGTCCTGCGCCTTTTCGATGCAGCCCTTGATGAGGGCCGACTGTACCAGACACGGGGAATACTGCTGGAACATCAGCTTGTCCATGTTCTTGTAGAGATGCATGTAGGGCAGCAGATAGGTAAACTGCGCCTTGAACGCGCCGTACACCTCCTCGAAGGTCCCGAACCGGCGGGCGTCGCCCGTCTCCATGCCCAGCTTTTTGCCCAGCCGCGGCGCATAGCCGTTGTGCAGCGCCAGATCGAAGATCAGCGGCAGATTGATCATGCCGCCGGGCAGATCCAGGGAGTAGCCCGGCACGGAGGGGGAGTTGCAGCCGGTGATGGCGCAGGCGTTGGCCACCTCCAGCGGGCGTCCCATGTGCAGGAACTGCCGGGTCACCACGTCCACACCGATAAACTTCATCTTGCCCCGCAGATAGGCGGCGGTCTTCACGGCCTCGACCATGAAGTCGCGGGGCGTGTCCTCGTTGGTCATGACCATCAGGTCCTCCGTCAGGCCGTAGCGGGCGGCGTACATGAACACGTATGACAGCTCATTGACGGCGCAGGAGCCGTCGGGCTTCTTGCCGCCGATGGTGTTGCCCAGCCGGGAAGACAGGCCGCCGTAGATCTTGGCCGCCGGCGTGGAGTACACCGTGAACTGTCCGTTCTGCCGGATGAGGAAGCAGCCGGTCAGCTCCACGGCATCCTCCTGGGTGATGCGCCCGGCATCCATGTCCGCTTTGAAGAAGGGATACAGGTACTGATCCACTCTGGCCATGGAGGGGCCGGCGCCCCAGGCCTCGTTGTTCAGGCCCACGTACATCAGCCACGCGCACTGCAATGCCTGCCAGTAGCTCTCCGGCGGGAATTCCGGCACGCGGCGGCAGTTGACGGCGATCTGCTCCAGCTCCTTTTTGCGCCGTGGCTCCTGCTCCAGTCCAGCCAACCGCTCCGCCTCGTCGGCATAGCGGTTGGCAAACTTGACGATGGCGCCCAGCGCGATCTTCATGCTCTTGAGGTACTGCACCTTGTTGAAGCTGTCCACATTGCCGATGGTGTCCTTCTCATAGTGGGCAATGGAGGCGTCGATGTCCTTGTACAGGCCGGAGATGCCCTTCTGCATCACCACCTCGAAGTCCGTGGAAATGTGTCCGAAATACTGGGTGTTCAGGCAGAAACCGCCGCCGCCGATGATGGGGCCGTTGGCAAATTTCAGCTCATCGGGGATCGCAGCCTGCCATCTATCAAACAGGGACTTGCCGTGCCAGTATTCGCAGCAGTCCCGGATGATCGCCTTGTCCTCCTCGGAGACTTCGGCATAATTTTCCTGTTCTCTGGTGTGGAAGCTGTCCATCTCCTTGGTGTACCAGGTGGAGTTCACCTCAGGGGAGAGGGGGCCGCCCCGCTTTTTGCCGGTGGGCCGTCCCACAATCAGCTCCTGGTCGCCGATGCCCACGGTCAGGTGGGTCAGCACGTTGTCCAGCGCCATGGCTCTCCGGTAGTGGATGGGAGCGCCTTCCGTGCGCCGGAAGGACTCTGTGGTATATTTTGCTTTCTGTACACAGACCTCAGGGGTCACCAGCATCTCATTTCTGAGAAAAAGCAGCCTCTTTTCGGCCTGGTCTGTCAAATGCTTTGCCATAGTGATCCTCCATTTTTAAGAGGCCCCGTCCGGATGATGCCCGTGCATCCGGACGGGGCAGTGTGCGTGGTTTATCGGTGTGCGGCGCCGTCAGGCGGCCGCACCATATAGATCGATAGCAGCCCTGTCGCTCATGTTGCCGGGGTTTGCTTGGTCATGCGCTTGTGTCAGGCAGCCTTCTTGGCCTTCAGCCAGGGCTCCTTGATCACGAAGAGGCAGGCGACACCGCACAGAACGAACAGGATGCCGCAGTACCACCACATGGCCGCCCAGCCCAGGTTGTCGATGACCAGACCGCCGAAGAAGGCGGCCAGACCCAGGCCGACGCCGTTGGCCATCTGATATGTACCGGTAGCCACGGTGACGCGGTTCATGGGGCAGGCCTTGACCAGCTGGCCGTTCAGCACCGGCTTGATGCCGGCCTGGCCGATACCGTAGATGATGCCCAGCATCACCCAGTTGGTGTTGCCCATGGCCAGCAGCGCCGTTGCCAGCGCGCAAAACAGAACGGCGGGGATGAAGATGACCTTGGTGCCGAACTTGTCCTGAATGGGGCCGAGGACGAACATCAGCGGAAGCTGCATCAGACCGTACAGGGAGGAGAAGATGGCGGCGCCGCCCAGCTCACCGTACTGTGCCACCACATAGGCGGAGAAGAACATCATGGCCAGGTGTGCAAAGGAGCAGAACACCATGATGATGGACGCGGGCAGCGCGGACTTCTCCAGCACCTTCCAGATGCCGTGATACTCGATGGCGGCGTCCTTCTCGATCTGCTCTTTGTACTCGGCGTTGTTCAGCTCCATCAGCTCCTCGCTCTGCTTCTTGCCGGGCAGGAAGATGATGCCCAGCACGATGCCCAGCAGGGCGATGAGGGAGGTCAGCAGGAAGAACCGCTGCCACTGGTTGTCGCCGATGAAGGCCAGACCGATGGCGGGGCCGATGACCACGGCCAGCACCTGGGGGATACCCACGTACAGGTTGGCGGCCTTGCCCAGATCGCCCTTGGGCGCGGCCTCGGCGGCGGCAGCCTGGGACAGGGTGTAGGAGGTGGCGTGGCCGAAGCACTGGATCACACGGCAGACGGCCCACACCGCGAAGGTGGGAACGAAGCCGAAGGCCACGATCATGGCCGTCCAGATCACCAGACCGATGAGCATGATGGCCTTGGTGCCGAACTTCTGGGCCAGGGGGCCGGAAGCGGGACGCATGATGCAGGCCACGACGGTCCAGATGGTGGACACCAGACCGAACTGGGTAGCGGTAGCGCCCAGATTACCCATGACGTAGGCGGACAGGTACACGCCCATGGTCTGATAGGACAGGCCGATACAGCAGTTAATGACAATGGGAACTGCCATCAGCAGCCACCACGGTTTATTTCTATAGTCTATCATACTATTCTCCTTTATAACATTACAAAACAGATTTTTCGGAAGAATGCGTGTGCTACAGGAATTCAGCTATCCGGGCATGGGTGATCGCAGTATGGAAAATGCTTTTGTTTAGAACGGGCACTCGGTGATCTTGTCGATGGGCCACTTGGTCAGCAGCTCGTAGCCGTCCTTGGTGACCACCACATCCTCCTCCAGACGGACACCGAATTTGCCGTACTTGGGATCCACGCCCTTGGTGTAGGTCTCCACGGCGATGACCATGCCTTCCTCCAGCGTCTCGATCTTGCCGGCCTGCACGGTGGCGGGCTTGAAGCAGGCGGGCGCCTCGTGCAGGGACAGGCCCAGACCGTGGCCCAGCGCGTAGCCGGCCACATCCAGCGGATTCGTCTCGCCCCAATACTCGGGGGACTGCGGCCAGCCGGCGGTGATATCGGCGGTGGTATTGCCGGCCTTGATGCCCTTCATGCCCTCATACAGCATGGCGCGGCAGGCCTCAAACACCTCGTTCTGCGTGGGGGTGGCAGTGCCGCAGACGAAGGAGCGGTAGTAGCAGGACTTGTAGCCCATGTAGGAGTTGCCGTTGACGTCGATGTTGATGACGTCGCCGGGAGCAATGGCGCGGTCGGTGTAGTCGATGTGCAGGGGGTTGGTGCGGGGGCCGGAGCAGCATACGAACTCCTGCGTCTCGTCGGCGCCCAGCTCATACAGCTTCTTCATGCCGATACCCACCAGATCGCACTCGCGGATGCCGGGCACGATGGCCTTCTTCATCTCATAGAACGCGGCGTCGGCGGAGTCGCAGGCCAGACGCATGCAAGCGATCTCATCCTCACTCTTGATCTTACGGGCATCGAACATCATGTCGTGGGCGGACTTGACGTTCTTCACGCCCTTGGCCCGCAGGGCGCTGCTGACCAGCAGCTCCAGCGTGCAGCCGTCCAGACCTACGGTGCCCTCCATCAGGCCGTGTTCCTTGATGATGGGGATGATCTTGTTCATGTGGGGCTCCAGATCCATGACACTGGAGCACCACTTCAGACCGGCAGGGGGCGCCCACAGCTTGTTCTTCATCCAGGGCATCTCCTCCCGCAGCGCGGCGGCGGAGAAGCTGGTGGTCAGGAAAGCGTGGGGGTCGCCGTTGACAGGCACCACCACGAACTGTGCCTGGCTGTAACGGCAGGGCACGGTGGGATAACCACCGCAGATATAGCGGATGGAGTAGGCGTCCCAGGTGATGAGCACGTCGATGCCGAACTTCTTCATGGACTCCTTCACGCGGCCCAGGCGATAGTTGCGCATGCGCTCCCAGTCGATGCCGCCGAGACGGTCCATAGCCATTCTTCCGTTAGTACCACTGTACATACTTGTTCCTCCTTATAAAAAATCGTGTGTGGTCGGTTATTTTGCAGCCTTGGCCGCGGCGGCCAGGGCGATGCACATGTATTTTGTCTCCGCCATGGAGGCGCGGGACGACAGGATCACCGGCACCTTCGTGCCCAGGATCAGGGAGCCTACCGGGATCCGGCAGGTCTGGGTGATGGCCTTCGTGGTGCAGTTGGCGCTGCACAGATCGGGGAAGACCAGCAGGTCCACATCGCCGGCGCAGGGGCTGTGGAAGCCCTTGACCTCCGCCGCCTCCCGGCTGACGGCCACATCGTAGGAGATGGGGCCTTCCACGATGCAGCCCTTGATGATGCCATTCTGGTTCATGCGCTTGAGGGCGTCGGCCTCCACGCTCTCCTTCATCTTGGGATTGACCACCTCCACGGCGGACAGCACGCCCACCTTGGGGGTGTCGAAGCCCATAGCTGTCAGGCACGCCACGGCGTTCTCAATGATCTGCCGCTTTTCATCCAGCGTGGGGTACATGCAGATGCCCGCGTCGGTGAAGGCGATGAGCTTGTGGTAATGGGGCAGCTCCCGGATGGAGAGCATGGACACCAGTTGACCGGTCTTCAGCTGATTTTCCCGCTTCAGAATGGCGTGCATGAACACCTTGGTGTGTACCAGGCCCTTCATGATGGCGTCTGCCTGTCCCCGGTTCACCAGATCCACCGCCGTCTGGCAGGCGGCCTCGTGATCCGTCTCGTCAATGATGGTGATATCGTGGGGATCGAAATACTTCTCGGCCAGCAGCTCGCCGATCACGTCCTTGCTGCCGATGAGGATAGGCTCGATGAGCCCCTCGCGGTAGGCACGGATCATGGCGTCAATGGTGTGCCCGTCCTCCGGTGCCACGATAGCGCAGCGCGCCTTGTCGGCCCGTGACGCCACCGCCTTTGTCAGTTGTTCAAACTTTGTGTAGATCACGCTGTGTTCCTTTCTCTCTTTGCAGAGCGTTCTTGATAGGACGGGCGCGCCTTACGCGCCTGTCACCTTCCGCCGGAAGTCCTCATAGCTGTCATACTCCGGTGGGTACCAGGTGTAGGTATTGGGCGTCTCCTCACCCCGCAGCACCCGCAGGCCGCCCCGTGCCAGTGCCTGCATCTCGTGTTCGCCCGGAATGACCTTCACCGGCGCCAGGAAGGAGACGCGCTCCGCCACCCAGTCTGTCAGCATTTTGGAGTAGGCCATGCCGCCGGTGAGGATGATGCAGTCCAGCTTGCCGCTGCGGCAGACGGACAGCTCGCCGATGCCCTTGGCGATCTGATAGCCCATGTACCAGTAGATGTCGCGGGCCAACTCATTGCCGTCGGCGATGAGCTGTTCCACGGCCCGGGCGTCCTGCACGCCGAAGTAGGCCACAAGACCGCCCTTGCCCCGCATTTTGTTGGCCATCTCCGCCTTGGTGTACTTCCCGCTGTAACAGAGGTTGATGACGTCCGTCACGGGGATGCGTCCCGCCCGCTGGGGGGACATGGGGCCGGCGTCGTCCAGCAGCGTGTCGATCATGCGCCCGCCGTGGTGGAACGCCATGGTGATGCCGCCGCCCAGATGAGCGGTGATGATGTCGCAGTCCTCGTAGCGCCTGCCCATCTGCTCCGCCGCCTCCCGCGCCACCATCTTGGAATTCAGGCAGTGGGAGGTCACGAACCGGCGGCACTCCGGCAGGCCGGTGTAGTGCATGATCTCGTCGGCGTCATCCGCCGACACCGCGTCGTAAAACATGGCTGGCATGCCGTATTCCTTGGAAAGCTGGTAGGCGATGATGCCTGCCAGCGAGCTGACGTGCTGGGAGCGCGGGGCGTAGCGCAGCACCGTGTCGATGTGCTCATCGATGAGATACGCGCCGCTTTTCACTCCGTTGATGGAGCCGCCGCGGGCCACGATCATGTCCAGCTTCGTCATGTCGATGCCGGAGCGCCGGATGAAATCCCGTACCGACTGCATCCGCAGCTCCAGCTGGTCGATCATCAGCAGGCAGTTCTTGATCTTGTCGGCGTCCACGAACAGCTCCTCCTTGCGCACCTCCCTGTCATTTTCAAACAGGGACAGCTTTGTGGAGGTGGAGCCGGGATTGATGGTCAGCAGATGTCTGATCTGTTCGCTCATGGCCGTTTACCTGGCCTCCGGGCGGACCAGCGTCACCAGCATCTGGCAGGTGACGGGACCGTTGTTCTTGATGCCCTTGTGGGTGTTGGGGCCGCAGTGGAAGGAATCGCCCTTGTGCAGGGTGGTGCGCACCTCCTCCGGTGTGCCCTCCTCCACCACGATGTCCATCTCACCCTCCACGATGTAGTAGATGGACTCCAGCGCGTTGGCACCGTATTCGCAGCCGCCGCCGGGCAGGAAGTGGGACAGGCCCTGGGTCATGCTGCCATCGTTGACGTCGGCGGGGTTGTGCAGCCGGGTGGCCAGCATGCCGTAGTGGCCCTTGGCCTCGTAGGGGACGGCGTCCTCTCTCTTGGTGATCCTGAAGCTCATGGTGTCGTTCTCCTTTTTACCTTATAAATCAGCCCATGGCGGTGAGGCCGCCGTCGGGATAGATGATCTGACCGGAGACAAAATTGGATGCGTCGGACGCCAGGAAGATGGCGGGGCCCACGCAGTCCTCCGGCTCGCCGATGCGCTGCAGCGGCATGTTGGCGGCCTTGGCGGCCCGCTCCTTGGGGTCGGCGGGCAGGATGCCCACCATCATGGGAGTGTAGGTGATGGTGGGGCCGATGGCGTTGACATATACCGTGGGGCCCAGATCCTTGGCGCCCATGCGGGTCAGCATGTCCACAGCGCCCTTGGTGGCGCCGTAGCCGGTGTTGCCGCCGCCGCAGGCGCGGATGCCGCGGACGGAGGACAGGTTGATGATCTTGCCGCCGCCGATGTCGTCCCGCATGTGCCGGCCGAAGTATTTCATGGTCAGCATCACGGACTTGACGTTCACGTTGAACATCTGATCCCACACAGTGCCGTCGAACTCGGTGATGGGGAATTTTTTGTTGAAGCCCTGGGCGTTCACCAGAATGTCGATGTGCCCCAGCTCGGCGATGGCTTTTTCACTCAGCGCCTTCACGCTGTCCTCGCTGCCCGCGTCCACGGTGTAGTAGCCCACATCGCAGCCGCTATCGGCCTTGATCTCTGCCTGCGCCCGCTGGAGGCTCTCCTCCTTGCGGCTGGCGATGCACACATGGGCGCCGTACATAGCCAGTCCCTGGGCGATGGCCTGCCCGATGCCGCCGGCGCCGCCCACCACGATGGCGTTTTTACCGGTGAGGTCAAACATGTTTTTCTGAATATTCATATCGGTTCCTCCTTATTGCAACGGTGTTCCGTTTAGTCACACAGCTCGAAAATGCCGGCCGCGCCCATGCCGCCGCCGATGCACATGGTCACAAGGCCCCGCTTGCCGCCGGTGACCTTCAGATAGTCCAGCGCCTTGGACAGCAGGAAGATGCCGGTGGCGCCCATGGGATGGCCCAGCGCCATGGCGCCGCCCCAGGGATTGACCTTCTCGCGGGGCAGCTTCAGCTGGTCGATGCACACCAGTGCCTGGGCGGCAAAAGCCTCGTTCAGCTCGATCACATCCATGTCGTCCACCGTCAGTCCGGCCTTCTCCATGACCTTGGGCACGGCATAGATGGGGCCTTCGCCCATGTACCGGCCGTCGCAGCCGGCGGTGGCGAATGCCACAAAGCGTGCGATGGGCTTGATGCCCAGCGCCTCCGCCTTCTCGCGGGACATCACCACGGCGAAGGCCGCGGCATCGCTCATCTGGGAGGAGGTGGCCGCCGTGACCACACCATCCTCCTTGAAGCAGGGCTTCAGCGCAGCCAGCTTCTCGGCGGTGGTGCCGCGGCGGATGCCCTCGTCGACAGTAACAGTGACGGCATTGCCCTCGGCATCCTTGCCGGTGACAGGTACGATGGACATGGCCAGATAGCCGGCGTCCTGCGCTGCCGCCGCCTTTGCGTGGGACTCCACCGCCATCTGCTCCATGTCGGCGCGCTGGACGTGCCACTTGGCGGCCACGTTCTCCGCCGTCATGCCCATGGAGATGTAGGCGCCCTCACAGTGCTCGTTGAGCCACGGGTTCCGCTCCTTGGGATCGGCAGTGTGGAACGTGTGGGACATATCCTCCACGCCGCCGGCGATCATCACTTCCTCCTGTCCGCACATAATGGCGTTGGCACAGGTGGCCACCGCCTGCAGAGACGAGGCGCAGTAGCGGTTGATGGTCTGCGCGGAGATGGCGTCGGGCAGCTGGGCCCGCTGCACCACCTGCCGCGCCGGATTCAGATTCAGCGTCTTGACGGGCATGGAGCAGCCCAGGATCAGATCGGACGCCTCCGCCGGATCCAGCTGCGGCACCTTGGCCAGCACGCCCAGTAGCGTCTCGGCGGCGTAATCCACCGGGTGTACCTGGGACAGTGCGCCCTTCAGCGCACGGCACACCGGACTGCGCCCGTAGGCAACGATCACTGCGTCATGTAACATAGCTTTGAACCTCCTGTATACTTTGGTCGATTGCGGAGCAAGGGCGTCTGCGCCCTATTTTTTTGTTCCGAAGAATATGTTAAGCAAATATCATGCCAAGCCGCTCCCAACGGGAAATCAACGGTTTACACGGAACGGTATTTGCAAAAATGCAAAACAATTTGCAAAAACGCAAAACAAAAGCCGCTTATTTGCACAAAAAAACAGCGTGCGTCAGCGGTTTTATGGGCAAAACTGCGTGCTGCCCGGCAAAAAGCGCACCGTGCAGCGGTTGGCACGGGTTTTGCTACCCATAGGGCTGTTACCTGTATTTCATCCCGCGCTCCCTCCGGGAAGCCTGCGAAAAATGAGAAAGGATGTACATCTTATGGCAAAGACGATCATTACTGCGGCGCTGACCGGCGCTGTCACCCCCACCGGCTACAAGATCCCCGAGACACCTCAGCAGATCGCGGAGGACGCCTATAACTGTTGGAAGCTGGGCGCCTCCATCGTTCACCTGCACATGCGTGCAGACGACGGTCTGGGCTGCATGGATAAGGAGAAGTTCCGTGAGACGATCACGCTGATCCGCGCTCACGAGGACTGCGACGTGATCATCAACTGCACCTCCTCCGGCGCCTCCAAAAAGCATCCCGCCACCGATGAGGACCGCATGGCCCACCACCGTGAGGTGCCCGGCATCGAAATGGGCACCTTTGACGCCGGCACGTTCAACTGGGGCACCATGGGCCTGTTTGAGAACACCGGCAAGTTCCTGACGGAGTTGGCCTCCCTCTATCTGGAGAAGGGCATCAAGCCGGAGTGCGAGATCTTCGATTACGGCATGCTCACCAACGTGGATTACTTCCGCAAGCAGGGGCTGCTGGTGGACCCCATCCATTATCAGATGTGCATGGGCGTCAAGGGCGCCATGCCCGCCACTGTGGAGAACCTGGAGTATCTGGTCCGCCACCTGCCCTCCAACTGTACCTGGTCCGGCTTCGGCGTCGGCGCCGGCCATATGCCGCTGCTGTTCGCCTGCCTGGCGCTGGGCGGCCACATCCGCGTGGGCCTGGAGGACAACGTGGTCTACGGCAAGGCCGATGACGGCAGCAAGATCCTGGCCACCAACGAGATGCTGGTCCAGCGCGCCGTGGATGCTGTGAAGGTCTATGGCAATAAGGTGGCCACTCCCGCCGAGGCCCGGGAGATGCTGGGTATCCCGCAGCTGCATATAAAGCAGGTCCGCAAGGATCTGGGCATTGCCTGATATGGACTGGAGGAACAAGATCGTCGTGGTCACCGGCGCTGATAAGGCGGCGGGCCGCGCCGTGGCGCAGACACTGACGGCGGCGGGCGCCTCCGTGCAGGCGCTGAACAGCCCGCTCTCCGCGCTGCGGGAGGAGCTGGACTGGGCCGGCGCGGTGAATGGCCGCATCGACGCCCTGTTCTGTGACGCCACCGTGGCCGACCCCGGCATGACCGCCGCACAGCTGACGCCGGACGTCATCCGCCGCTATATGGACGACAGCGCCCGTTATGCATGGAAAAGTGCGCTGTATGCCGTGCCGCGCCTCCGCGCCGCCGGAAACGCCGCGGTGGTGTTCATCACCAACAGCAGCGTGCGGCACCCCCGCACGGACAATGTGATCTCCGCCGTCTGTTCTGCGTCGGTGGAGTCCATCACCAAGAATTTTGCGTCCGAGGTCGCCTCCTCCGGCATCCGCATCTGCACCGTGCTGCAAGGCGCGGATGCGGCCCCGGAGGAGACGGCGGATACCGCCGTCTTCCTGGCGGGCGCGGACGCCTCCTACATCACCGGCACCGCCGTCGAGGTGGGCGGCAGAGGGGAGGTCTGAAGCATGGATACCGGATTGCGTGAAAAAGTCGTGGTCATCACCGGCGGCACCCGCGGCATCGGCTATGCCGCCGCGGAGCTGTTTCTCCGGGAGGGGGCCTGCGTAGCGGTCTGCGGCTCCAACGAAAAGCTGGTGGCGCAGATCAATGCCCGGGCGGAGCGGGAGGGCCTGTCCCTTCTGGCCGTCACGGCGGACATCACCTCCGCCCCGCAGCTGAAGCACCTGTTTTCTGAGACGGAGCGGCGCTTTGGCCGCATCGACGTGCTCATCAACAACGCCGGCATGGGCTGCCCCGACGGGTTCCTGACACTGCAGGACGACCTGTGGGCGCGGGAGATCGACGTGAATCTCACCGCCGTGTCCGAGGCCTGCCGGCTGGTGCTGCCCTATTTCCAGAAGGCCGGCTCCGGCTGCATCCTGTCCACTTCCTCCCTGTGCGGCAGGATCGCCGCCACCGTCCGCAGCATCTACGCGGTCACAAAGGCCGGCGTCAATGCCTATACCAAAGCACTGGCGCTGGAGCTGGCGCCGTGGCACGTGCGCGTCAACGCGGTAGCCCCCGGTATGGTGGGCACCGACATGGTCAAGGCCAACCACCCGGACCCGGAGGATTACCGCTCCCTGGGCGGCAGCGCCATGCTGCAGCGCATGGGTGAGCCGGAGGAGATCGCCGCGGCCATGGTGTTTCTGGCCTCGGATCTCAGCCGCGGCATCAACGGCCAGGTCATTGAGGTCACCGGCGGCAAGTGCGTGGTGCAGGACCCCGCCTACTCCTGGCAGTCCTGAACTGCCTTCACCGCCTGCGGGGCGGTATGAATAGCTGATATCGGCCATCGGCGGCATTCTTCGGGACATGCCGTTCTGTCTGGTCATCTCCTCACTACACGCAGAAGCGGCTGCCGGTGTGTCCGGCAGCCGCTTCTGCGTGCCCGTGCTGTCCCGATGGCTTGCCCTTGGGCCGCTTTTGTGCTATACTGTTTGTCAAATCCACGGGAAAGGAGGCGGCGTTTTGCAGATAGAGATCAAACAGGAGCAGCAGCTTTCGGCACAGCAGCTCCAAAGTCTGCAAGTCCTGCAAATGAGCCGGATCGACCTGCTGCGCTGCCTTAACGCGCTGGCGGAGGAGAATCCCGTGGTGGATCTGGAGACACCGGCGGCGGAGGAGACGTTTTCCGACACGGCCGACGATCTGGAGCGCCGCCTCCAGTGGCTGGAGGGCGGCGGCCCCGGCCCGGGCCGTACCGCGTATGCCCCGGAGGAGGGAGCTGTCTCACCGGTGGACCGCATCGGCACCGACGGCGGCCTGTGGGAGACGCTGCCCCTGTTTCTGCGTCGGCAGATTGCCGACCTGCCGGTAAGCCGGACGGACAAGGCACTGCTGTGCTACCTCAGCGACTGTCTGGATGACGACGGCTACATGCGCTTTTCCGATGCGGAACTGGCGGAGGGCCTGTCCGTGCCGGAGGAGCAGGTGGCCCACGGTATGGCGCAGCTGCGCCGGCTGGAGCCGGCGGGCGTCGGTGCCCGCGATCTGTCCCAGTGCCTGCTGCTGCAGTTGGAGCGGCTGGGGGACGGGAGCGCCGCCGTTCCCATCGTCTGCGGGTATCTGGAGCCGCTGGGCCGCGGCCGGTTCAGGGCCATTGCCGCCGCGCTGGACATCCCGGAGGAGGAGGTGCGCCGCGCACTGGCAAAGATACGCCAGCTGGACCCCTATCCGGGCCGCCAGTTCTGCCGGGCGGAGCGCCCCGCCCATATCCTGCCGGACCTCTTCGTAGCGGAGCAGGACGGCGTGTACGTCTGCGATGAGAGCCGAGCAGCCCAGACGGAGTTCCGCATCAGCAGCTTCTACCGGCAGTTGTACGATACCACCGACGACCCGGAGGTGCGGCAGTACCTGAAGGGCAAGCTGCAGCAGGCGGACCACATGCTCCGCGCCGTCCACCAGCGGCGCTCCACGCTGCTGCGCTGCGGCATGTTCATCGCCCGCCGCCAGCAGGACTTTTTCCGCCTGGGCAGCCGGGGCCTGCACCCTCTGCGCATGACGGACGCGGCGGCGGAGCTGGAGCTGCATGTCTCCACCGTCAGCCGTGCGCTGAAGGACAAGTACCTGCAATGCGCCTGGGGCGTTTTCCCCATGGATTACTTCTTCTCCGGCAACGCCGTCTCCGGCGGCGATACCACAGCCGGCTCGGCCTGTGCGCTCCTGCGGGAGCTGGTGGCCGGGGAGGACCGCGCCCACCCCCTGTCGGACGAGGCGCTGTGCGCCTGCATGAAGGCCAGGGGCTGTGACATTTCCCGCCGCACCGTGGCAAAATACCGGCAGCAGCTGGGCATCCCCAATTCCACCCAGCGCATGCTGGGCATGTAAGGCCTTGCCGGACACATGAAATCAAAAAAAGCGGAGACGCATCGCGTCTCCGCTCTTTTTATGTATCGTACAGGGAAGCCGGGACAGCTTACTGTCTGCGCTTCCGGCCGATGACCCACGCGCCGCCCGTAACGGACAGCAGGCTCATGGCCGCGTAAACAGCGATGCCCATGTCGCCGGTACGGCTGGACTGTGCAGGCTGGGTGCTGTCCGCCGTATTGCCGGTGCCGTGCCGCGTCGGCAGGCTGGCATACGTCTCCTCCGCGTCGGTCAGGACCTTGACCACGCTGGCGGGGATCAGAGCCTTCTGCGCGTCGGTCAAACTGTCGTAGGCCTTGCGGGCCGCATCGATCAGGCTCTTGCTGCCTCTGGTCACAGTGCCGATGGCGTTGATCTTGGCGATGGCGGCATCCGCCGCCTCCTGATCGGCCTTGACGGCCGGCAGACCGGCATAGGTCGTCTCGGCGGTGGTCAGGACCGTGTAGTTGCCCACCAGCTTCTGCTGAGCCGTGGTCAGACTGTCGTAGGCCTTGCGGGCCGTGTCGATCTTGTCCTTGCTGTCCTTGGAGACACTGCCGATGCTGTTGATGAGGTTGATGACGTCGTTGGCCGCGCTCTGGTCCTTCTGCTCCTCGGTCAGTTTGGCGACAGCCTCGGTCTTGACCGCCTTGCACACCGCACAGGTGAAGGTCATGACGCCCTCCTTGGCGATCGTGGGCTGGACGGTGACGACACCGGCGTTCCACTTATGGCCCGGCGCCTTGTCGGTGACGGTGTCGCGGCTCATCTCCACGCCGCAGACGGAGCAGTAGACCACCTCGTCGTGGGAGCCGTCTTTGACGCAGGCGGCGGGGATCTCGTTCTCCCGGACAGCTGCCTTTGCCTTATGGCCCGGCGCCTTGTCGGTGACGGTGTCGCGGCTCATCTCCACGCCGCAGACGGCGCAGTACACCACCTCGTCGTGGGAACCGTCCTTGACGCAGGTGGCAGCCTTGACATTCTCCGTTACGGCACCACCGTCCGCGTGCTGGCAGACGTAGCCGCAGACGGTGCAGGCGCCGTTCTCCCATGTGTGGCTGCAAACGGCGCTGCAGCGCCGGCACTTACCGGCAGCGCTGACCCAATCGTGGCCCAGTGCATTGTCGGTGATGGTATCACGGCGCACCTCCGCGTCGCAGATGGTGCAGTAGACCACTTCATCGTGGGAACCGTTCCTGATGCAGGTAGCGGGGATCTCGTTTTCCACCACAGGCGTGCCGCCGATGTGGGACGTGCACTCGGAATCCTGCCACACCAGCACGGGATAGCCGCCGTTGACACGGCCCAGATCCCGCTTGAAGCTGCTGCCCAGCGCGGCGGGCATGGTCCTGGCCGTCAGTTCGTCGGCGGTCTTGGCGGCGGCGCTGGCGGCGCCGGTGTCGTCACGGCCAATGCCCGCTTCGGCAGCACCCTCCAGATAGTAGATGTTGGCGAGCGTATCCGCCCAGCCTACCGCCGCGCCCACGGCACTGCCGCCGGTCTCCGCCACGGTGACCGTGCCGGTGCTGTAGCCGTTGGTAAGGCTGGAGCCTTCCATAACGCCCACCAGACCGCCTACCATGTTCTTCGCGGTGGAGACGGCGCCGGTGTTGTACACATCCTTGATGACGGCCTGCTTGGCATAGCCCATCACGCCGCCCACATACGTGCCGCTGCCCTTGACGTCGCCGGTGTTGTAGCAGCCGGTCATGGTGCCTGCGTAAAGCTCATAGCACAGGCCGCCCAGATCCTGCACACCGGACACATCGCCCTCGTTGCCGCAGTTGACCATGGTGCCGTCCACCAGCACACCGGCCAGACCGCCCACGCCGACCTTGGTATTCACCGTCACGTCAACACGGGAGATCACGCCGGAGACATCCGCGTATTTGCCGTAGCCCATAACACCGGCCACGTTGCCCGAACAAACGGAGAACTCGCTGCGGGCGTTCACGCTGCCCTGGACCGTCAGATCCTTGATGACGGCGTGCGCATCGCTGGTGCCCTCCACATAGCCGAACAGGCCCAGATACACACGCTCACCGGCGGCGGCCGTCTGATAGTCGATGTGCAGGTTCCGGATCACATGGCCTGCGCCGTCGAAGCTGCCGGCAAAGCATGCGCTGGAACTGCCGATAGGCGTCCAGTTGACATTGTTCAGGTCCACGTCCGCCGTCAGCACGGCGGCGAGGGTGGTATTGCCGCTGTTGACCTGCTTGATGAACCACACCAGCTCATCGGCGGTGCCCAGCTGGTACGCGCCGTCCTTCTGAGAAGGCACAACGGGGGCCTTCACGGTGACGGCGCATTCCGCCTCCACCTGGCCGCAGGCGGCGGTGATGGTGGCCGTACCGGCCTTCAGACCGGTGACGGTGCCGTTATTCACAGCGGCCACCTCGTTGTCGGAGGAGGTCCAGACGATGGTCTTGTCGGTGGTGTCCTCCGGCATTACTGTGGCAGTCAGCTTGGCGGCGTCGCCCTCGTACAGGGTCAGCACCGTTTTGTCCAGCGCCACCTCGCTGGCCGGAACGGGAGGCAGTACCGTGACGGCACATTCCGCCTTCACACTGCCGCAGGTGGCGGTAATGGTGGCGGTGCCCTCGCTCTTGGCGGTGACAACGCCGTCCTTCACGGTGGCGACCGCGTCATTGGAGGACGTCCACACCACCGCATCGGTGGTATCCGCCGGCGTGGCCGTGGCGGTCAGAGTCGCCTTTTCGGTGGGATGCAGGGTCAGCTCCGTCTTGTCCAGCTCTACGCCGGTAGCGGGGACTGTTTTCACCGTTCTCTCGATGAACAGATAGTAGGTCGTGCCCGCCATGACGTCCATAATGGACAGATAGGCGATCTTGCTGTTGGCCTCCGGCGTGAACTTCACCAGCTTGGCGATCTGTGCGTCTTTCAGCGTCACGCCATCCAACTGCGCGGCGGTCATCGTAAAGGGATTGGCACCTTCTTCGTTCACGTAGCCGGAGTTTGCGTCGCTTACCATCAGGAAGGAAGCGTCCTTGACATCAATGGTCACGGCATCGCCGCTGTCCACCGTGACTTTATAGGCATCGCCGTTGGCGTCAGGGCTGTCCACCTGCTTGACCCGATAGGACTTGTCGCCCACCTTCACGCTGATGGGGCCTGCGGGGGCCGCCGATACCGTGACGGCGCATTCTGCCCTCGCGCTGCCGCAGATGGCGGTGATGGTGGCCGTACCGGCCGCCACGGCGGTGACGGTGCCGTTGTCCACGGTGGCCACCGCATCATTGGAGGAGGTCCACGACAGCTTGTCGGTGGTGTTTTCCGGTGTGGCCGTGGCGGTCAGGGTGGCGGAGCCGCCCTCGGTCAGGGCCAGCGTCGTCTCGCTCAGCGCCACGCTTTCAGCGGGAACGCGGTTCTTCTCAAACCGCACCGCCACATCGTCATAGGCGAAGTAGGCGGGCTGGGAGAAACCGTAACCGTTGTCGCTGGAGCCGGTGACATTGAACGTCACCTTATTGATCTTGCCCAGACCGGACAGATCCCATTTCGTCCAGTCCATCACGATGTTGTCCGGGCCATTGCACAGATAGAAGAAGGTCTCGCCGGTCTTCGTGCCGCCGGCATCGTAGCCGGTGGCCACCAGCTTCACCCAGTCGTCGTCGCCGATCTTGGCGGTCAGGCCGTTGCCGTCAATATAGCAGTTCAGGGCGTAGGTGGTGTTGGTGACATACATGTGGTCGATGACCCGCTCCGCGCCGTCGGCAAACGTCAGGGCGGGCAGTGCGTCCTCACCAAGGCCGTAGCCGGAATTGTCGGCGTAACCAAAGTGTACGGCAAAGTTATTGGAGCCGTTGTGTCCGCCGCCCACGCGGCTGACGGTGGTATCCGCGCTGGCCTTGTATACCGTGAGCTGTGACTTGGAGCCGCCATAGGCGGCGATGTCGCTGGAGACATAGTTGGAAATAGCGTGTCCGCCGCTCCAGTAGCACCATGTGCCATAGCCCTGAGAGAGAACATTGTGCAGCCATGTGTTGTTCTCGTCCGTCCACTTGTAGGCCTCCTCCTCAGAGGCAACGCCGCCGCCGCTGCTGCCGTACAGCAGCGGGCCGCCGTACTGGGGGTCGTCGATCAGGCTGGACCAGTCGGTCCCCCCGGCGAAGTTGACGCCGCCCTTGTAGTCCGTGTCCTCAAACGTCAGCACGCGCAGGTCGTAGTCCTCCTGCGTATCCTCCGCAAGGGAGGTGATGGGCAGCAGGGATACCGCCATCACCAGCGCCATCAGGAATGAAACGATCCTTTTCTTCATCCTGTGATGTTCCTTTCTCTTGTGTGATTTTTCTCTATATCAAAAGGCTGTCATGCCTGGATTTTAGAGGTTGGGGATGGGGACGGCTCAGCCCCCATCCCCCTTATGGAAAGCGGCGGCTTCCGTTCAAGCCGCCCCGGCTGGCGGGGAGATGGTGCTTTGCATACGCAAAGCGTGAAGCGGTACCGCTTCACGAAAGGTCCTGCCTCTCCGGAAAGACGCGCTTCAGCGCAAAAAAGCGCACGGCCAAAATGACCGTGCGCAGCACTCTCATCTCGGCTTCGGAAATGGCAAAACCAACCGGCACCGGCGCATAACGTATCTGACTTATCCTGTCCATGCAGGCATCACAGTGACCTTCTCGCGGGGACTCTCACCCCATTCCGCCGCCAGCCCCGCGTTTGCGTTACCGGCGCGCCGTCCGTTATCTTCACTTGTCGAATGGCAGTATAGCACAGGGAAACCGGAATTGCAAGGGCGAAGGCCCGGTCCTGCACGGATTTCTTTGCGCCGCCGCCGTCACTCCCGCGCTGCGGGCAGCGTCACGGTAAACGTGGAGCCGTTCCCCGGCCGGGAGAACACCGCCACCTGCCCGCCGCACAGCTTCACCACCCGCCGCACGATGGACAGGCCCAGCCCGTTGCCCCGGTCATCCGGATACGGCGCGGCCCGGTAGAACTTGTCGAAAATGTGCCGCTGAGTCTCCTCGTCCATGCCGATGCCCGTGTCGGAGATGGACACGGTGACTTCTCCCTCTCCCTGCCGCAGCACCACGGTGATCTGCCCGCCGGCAGGGGTGAACCGGATGGCATTGGACAGAAGGTTGGACCAGATGTGCTCCACCAGCTCCTCGTTGCCGTAATAGTCCGCCCGGTCCAGATCGCCCTCCACCGTCAGACCCTTTTTCAGCCAGTCCCGCTCCTGCTGCCGGACGCACCGGCGGAGCTGCTCGTCCAGACTGTACAGCGTCTTGCCGGATACGATCTCTGTGTTTTCATACTGAGTCAGCTCCAGAATGTTGGTGCTCATGGCGGCCAGCCGCTCGGACTGCTGCACCACGGTGTCCGTATAGGTCTGCCGCTGCTCCGGCGTCAGATCGGGGCTTTGCAGCAACTTGGCAAAGCCCCGGATGGAGATGAGGGGCGTTTTGAACTCGTGGGAAAAGGTGTTCACGAAGTCCATCCGCAGCAGCTCCACGCTGGCCAACTCCTCCGCCATTTTGTTGAAGCTGTGGATGTACGCCGCCACCTCGCCCCGGG
>CAKTPQ010000005.1 GCA_934591745.1 uncultured Oscillospiraceae bacterium | reverse complement strand
GTGGGCAGTCAGGTCATCGTCAACGGACAGGTGCGGGGCAATATGCAGGCCATGGAGTATTTCCGCCGCAAGCGGGACTACATCCCCGCTGTGCTGGAGGCCTACAACAGTCTGAACTCAGAGTATGACGTGATCGTCATTGAGGGGGCAGGCAGCCCCGCGGAGATCAATCTCAAGCAGGACGACATCGTGAACATGGGGCTTGCCAAGCTGGTGGACGCGCCGGTGCTGCTGGTAGGCGACATCGACCGGGGCGGCGTGTTCGCCCAGCTCTACGGCACGGTGGCGCTGCTGGAGGAGGACGAGCGCCGCCGCATCAAGGGCGTGGTGGTCAACAAATTCCGGGGCGACCGGGCCATTCTGGAGCCGGGACTGAAGACGCTGGAGCAGCTGTGCGGCATCCCGGTGGCGGGGGTCATCCCCTACGCCCATATAGACATCGACGATGAAGACAGCCTGACCGAGCGGTTTGACCGCTCCAAAGAGCGAAAACTCTTGGATATCGCGGTAATCCGTGTGCCGCGCATCTCCAATTTCACGGATTTCAGCCCCTTCGAACATTACGGAAACGTGTCGCTGCGCTATGTGGATCAGGTGAGCGACCTGCACCAGCCGGACATGATCCTGCTGCCGGGTACCAAGAGCACCATTGCCGACCTGCGCTGGCTGCGGCAGTCCGGTCTGGAGGCGGCCATTTTGAAGGCGGCTGACGCCGGCACGCTGGTTTTCGGCGTCTGCGGCGGCTATCAGATGCTGGGGCGCACCGTGTCCGACCCGGAGCAGGTGGAGGCCGCCGGTGTCACGGAGATCAACGGTTTGGGCCTGCTGGAGATGGACACCGAATTCCGGGGTGAAAAGGTGCAGACCCAGACGCAAGGCGTCTTTCACGGTGTGGGGGGAATGCTCTCCGGCCTGAACGGCCTGGCCTACGAGGGGTACGAGATCCACATGGGCCGCAGTCAGCAGCAGATGCCCGCCCTCACCGGCAGCAGAAACGTATACGGCAGCTACGTCCACGGTATCTTTGACGCGCCGGGCATCGCCGATACGATCCTGCGGGCGCTGTGCGCCAAAAAGGGCGTGTCCTTTGACGCGCTGGCGACCTTCGACGCCCGCGGCTACAAGGAGCGGCAGTATGACCTGCTGGCGGACGTGGTGCGCGGCGGACTGGATATGCCCTTTGTCTACCGTGTGCTGCGCCGGGAAGTATAACGAAACAAGTTTCAATGGAAAAAGGGGGAGAGACTTGAGCAGGATATTATGCGTGATTGACGGCATGACGGATCCCCACTTTCAGGTGGAGCGATATGGCCATCTGGCGTCCATGGGTTCGATGCGGTATGTGGATACCTGCGGCGGCTTCCCACCGGAAACACTGCACTGCGTACTGCGCCTGTTGGGGGTAACGGATCTGCCGGTACATCTCCGAGGCTATGTAGAGGCGCTGGGGGCCGGAATCCCCGTCCGGCCCGATGACCTGCTACTGCGGGGCAGCTGCTACACGCTGGATGGAGAGGGCTGCTGTACCATGCCTTTGAAAGACTGCTGACGAAAGAACGATGTATGCCTCTGTGGGGACAGTCTGTTCCGGTAGCACTGCCGCCATTTCCCCAGAAGAGCGCCGTGATCTGCGGCAAGGAGTTGGTAAAGGGGATTGCCCGGCTGCTGCACATGGAGCTTTTCCCGGTAAAGGGGGCTACTGGCGATGTGGATACGGATCTGGACGCCAAGACAGAGGCAGCCCTGCGAGCGGCGGCAAGGCTTAAAATCAAAACCTCAGGCTTATCCGTAATCTCATTAAGATAAGCAAAAAACACTTGACAATTTGAAAAAAATCGGAAGCTTCGCCTTGAGAGGAATTTCAAGGAGACCACGCCGATGAGAAACTACAACCTTGATGTAGTGGGTATGACTGACTACATCGAAAACAAATGTGGTTGGCGTCGCAACGTGATATATTATGACGCAGAAATTATCAACCAAATCAATATTCTGAGGAAAAGATATTAAGGGATTGAAGGTTCCTCCTTGATATGAATGGGTACACCATAAAAGCATCCACAGCTTTTTGGTAAGGATGAGGTCGACTGCCCACCGCATTTCCTAAGCTAAAGGCACATGCCGTTGGCTCTGCTCTTGAGGAGGTACAGAGCTGTGAAGCGGACATTGACACAAAGACTGGGACTATTGGGTATCGTCAGCTTTCTTTCGTATACGGCGGCGGTGCTGTTTGCGCCGCTGGCCTATCCGGGCTATAACTGGATGGCGCAGGCGGTCAGCGACCTGAGTGCCGCTAACGCCCCGTCGCTGGCGCTGTGGGAGCAGCTCAGCGCCTTCTACAATGTGTGCGAGGTGGTCTGCGTTACCGTTGTGTGCATCGGTATACAGGAGCAGCACACAAAGCTGCTGCGCACCGGGATCTATCTGTTTGCCGTGATGGAATGGATCTCCGCCGTGGGCTATCGGATGTTCCCGCTCAGTGACAGCGGCTATGCAGGCGCCTTTCAGGACGTCATGCACATGGTCATTACCGCGCTGGTGGTGCTGCTGTCCATCGTATCCCTCACGGTCGTCATCGCGGCAGGCATAAAGAGCAGAGGCTGCCGCTCCTACGCGGTCTGTGCCGGTGCCGCGCTGGGCATGATGCTCGTCGGCGCGGTGGGCATAAACCTCGTCCCTGCCGAATATTTCGGCGTCGTGGAGCGGTTCAGCGTATTTGCCGCGACAGGCTTCAACGCGGCCCTGGGCATCCACCTGTTCTGCGCACGCCCCGGCGGCAGTGAGCAAAACCGGAAACAGGGAGGGAACCGCAGCCTCCCCGCCATTCAGCCGGGTGACATTGCCGCATTGGAGCGTGCGGAATGAAGCCGGTCGCTGCGGTGCCCGCGCAGGACGGTTTTTGCAGCGGCTGCAGGATGGTATCAACAATTTAGGAGCAGAAAGTGTGGAATGACAATATGCAGACGGTCTTGATCATTGACGACGATGCCGCCATTGGCGATCTGGAACAGGAGGTCCTGGAGCGGGCGGGCTACGCGGTGCGGCGCGCCTATTCCGGCACGGAGGCGCTGCTGCTCCTGAAATCGAGCCGGCCCAGCCTCATTCTGCTGGACCTGATGCTGCCCGGACTCAGCGGCGAGGAGGTCCTGGCCCGGATACAGGGCATCCCTGTGATCGTGGTCAGCGCCAAGGCGGCGGTGCAGGACAAGGTCACCCTGCTGCTGGGCGGCGCGGCGGATTATCTCACCAAACCCTTTGATACAAAGGAACTGCTGGCCCGCGTGGCCGTGCGGCTGCGGGAGGCCTCCGGCCGCGACTATATCGAGGCGGTCTGGGGCATCGGCTTCCGCCTGACGGCAGGATCTTGACGATTTCTGGAGGATTTCCTTGACCGCTTTCTTGACCTTTGCCTGGTAGTATACGGTCGATCAAGCCAAGGAGGTACATCAAATGGAATATGTGCTTGAAACAAGTGCGCTCCGCAAGCGTTACCGCGATTTCACGGCGCTGAACGGACTGGATATGCACATCCCCAAGGGGTCGATCTATGGCTTCGTAGGCAGAAACGGCGCGGGCAAGACCACGCTTATCCGGCTCATCTGCGGCCTGCAGGAGCCGACGGGCGGCAGCTTCACGCTGTACGGTGCGAAGAACACCGATGCCGGGATCGGGCGCTGCCGCCGCAGAATGGGCGCGGTGGTGGAAACGCCGTCCATCTACCTGGACATGACGGCGGAGGAGAATCTCCGCCAGCAGTATCTGGTGCTGGGCCTCCCCTCAACGGACGGCATCCCGGAGCTGCTGCACCTGGTGGAACTGGAAGCCCGCTGCCGCAAATGCACCCGCGTAGAGGCATCCGACAGCAGGGTGCTGGCACGGGTGCTGGACCGTCTCGGCGCGGAATACCGCGTTGTGGACGATACCCGGACGGATGTCTTTGCCGATGTGGAGGCTACGCAGCTGGCGGCGGAGGCTATGAAGGAAAACTGCGTGATCCACAGCATGAAAGAGCGGGACGAGAGTCTGGAGAGCTTCTACATGAACCTGATGGGAGGTGCGCACCATGCTTAAGCTGCTGCGGGCCGACTTTTTCTGTCTGCGCCGGAGCCGCGCCTTCTGGCTGTGCGCGGCGGCCGCCTTTGCCCTGTCCTCCGTCTGCATGCTGCAGGCCAGTGGTGACAGTGCGCAGACTCTTGAGCAGCATCTGCTGCAGGTCTTTCCGTTTCTGCCCATTCTGCACGCGGCATTCGTCAGTCTTTTCCTGGGCCTGGAATATCAGGATGGCACGCTGCGCACTGTGTACCAGTTCGCCGTGGACGCGCTGCCCACCGGGCAGGCTATCCTGCTGGCCAATCAGGAGCTGACGCATCCCGGCCTCTCCCTTGCCGCCTCCGCCGGTCTGGTGCTGCTGAGCAGCGCTGCGGGCATGCTGGCCTTCCGGCGCAAGGACCTGAAGTAAGCTGTAAGGAGTTTTATTATGGAGCTTCCGTGGATCATTCTCACCGGCGCGCTTGCGCTCGGCATTCTCTGCCTGCTGCTCTACCTGCTGGTGCTGCGCCGCTCCATCCGCGAGGTGGCGGAGGAGCCGGAGGAAAAGATCGTCCGCAAGCTGGACGCCGCCGCGCTGCGGCGCATCTTCGACAACATCCTGAGCAACGCCGTGAAATACGCGGACGGTGATTTGGCGGTCACGCTCCTGCCGGACGGCGCGGTCACCTTCTCCAACAGTGCGCAGGCCCTCAGCCGCGTACAGGCGGAGCGCCTGTTCGACCGCTTTTACACCGTGGAGGCCGCTCGGGACTCCACCGGGCTGGGACTGTCCATCGCAAAGCTGCTGACAGAAAAAATGGGCGGCACCATCTCGGCGGATTACGCAGACGGACGGCTGCGCATCCGCACGGTCTTTCCGCAATGACCCGAGCGCCCCGGTGTACCGAGGAAAACCGGAAAAGAGCATCTGTCCGCCATGCGGGCAGGCGCTCTTTTCATTTTGTTGAACAAGCAGCTTCGACGTGATACAATAAACGCAGCTTTACAGAAAGAGGAGCGCCCTATGCGGAACGAAAGACTACTCATTGATATGCACGTCCATCTGGCCCGGTACGAGGTGCTGTCCGACAGCACGCGGGATTGGTTCATCTCCCTGTATCCCTCCGAGGCCGCCTATCAGGCGGTGTGCGACGCCAACGCCGCGCCGGAGGATTTCTGCGCCATGCTGGCGGAAAAGGGCGTGGACTACGCCGTGATCCTGGCGGAGGACACTCCCGCCGTCACCGGCGTGGCGGATAACCGGCGGGTGGCGGACTTCTGCAAGGGACATCCCCAGCTGCTGCCCTTCTGCACCTTCGACCCGCTGAAGGAGCGGGATATGCCCGGCCAGCTGCGGCAGCTGGCGGCGGAGGGCTTCCGGGGCGTGAAGCTGTACCCTACCTATAACTTCTTCTATCCCAACGACCCCATGCTGTACCCTCTGTACGAGGCCGCCCAGGAACTGGGGCTGCCGGTGATGTTTCACACGGGACTGTCGGTGTTCAAGGGTTCGCGGCTGAAGTATGGCGACCCCATCTTCTACGATGATATCGCAGTGGATTTCCCGGAGCTGAAGATCATCATGTGCCACGGCGGGCGGGACTGCTGGTACAAGGAGGCCTTTACCGTGGCGCGGCTGCACGAAAACGTGTACATCGATGTGGCGGGCCTGCCGCCCAAGAAGCTGCTGACCTATTATCCCGACCTGCCCCGGCAGGCACACAAGTTCGTGTTCGGCACCGACTGGCCCAGCGTGGACATCGGCGAAAATGCCGATACGCTGGCGAAGCTGCCGCTGCCGGAGCAGGATATACAGGCCATTCTGGGCGGAACGGCCAAGCGCCTTCTGGGGATATAGCCGCACCCGCCATAAACATCCGGCCACCCTCCGGCGAAGCAGAAAAGGGGCGGTCTGCCAAAGGCAGACCGCCCCTTTTTTATGCTTTTACCACGCGAACATCAGCACATAGGCGTGCTCGGCGCCAACGCCGCCGTCCTGCTCCGTCAGCGGGATGACAGCGCCCTCCGTCAGCGTCTGGCCGATGCTGCCGTCGGCGCGGTAGAGCTTGTAGCTCACGTCCGCCGGCAGGGACAGCACCGACAGCTCCGCCCCCGGCAGCAGTGTATAGATGTCCGGCTCGCCGCTCTGCACGCCGCTGACGTAGGTGAGCTGCAGCTCCAGACCGTCGCCGGTGCGGAACACCTCCGTGGTCTTGCCGCCGCTGCCCCGTTCCAGCACCTCCATACAGTACAGCGGCTCAAAATCGCCGCCCGCCGCCGCGTAGTTCCGCACGCTCACCAGGTCGCCCACCTGCATCGTCTCCAGCTGCGGGAACTCCTGTGCCGTGCCGCCGTACCAGCGTCCGGCAATGCAGAGCAGGCGGTACTCTGTACCGTCCGTCTGCTCCGTCCGCATACCCGTGACAAGACCAGTCCACGGGTCGGTGATCGCCATGGCGCTGATGGCCGCCGACACGTCCTCCCGCTCATCCTGGGAGATATAGCCGTCCCCCAGATCGTGCTCGTCGTAGGCATCCCACGTCACCCGGGGCACCTCCGCCCGGTCCTCGTGCACCTCCAGTTGGTGGGTGGTGCCCCAGCCGTACTGGTCGCTGCCTGCGCCGTAGTCCAGCACGGTCATCTCCGTCAGCATCAGCCGCGTACCGCCATCGTTCAGCACCCGCACCTCCGTCACGTCCACCGTGATGTGTGCGGCCCGGAGATCATCGGCGGCCACATAGGGCCACACGGCGGCCTGTGCGCGGCTCACTGCATCCTGCCGCAGCTTCTCCACGCAGTAGGCCGTGCCCACGGTGTTGCCGGCGATGGCGTTAGCCCGCATGAGGAAGTAGCCTGTCACCGTCTCCGCCACCCGCTCATCCAGGGACGCGGCGGCGCTGCCCTGCACATCCGCCGTCGGCTCGACGCCGTACAGGCTCCCGGCGGCCAGCTGGATATGGGACAGGATCTGCTGATCCACGCCTTCATATTTGGCTGCCAGCTTGTTCAGATAGTTCTGCACCGTGTTGGGCGCCTGCCGGTACCGCGCCGCCAGTGTATCGGCAGCGCCCTCGGTATACGCGCCATCGCTGCCCAGCAGGTAGGCGCACAGGTAGCTGAGGGGACACGTCTCCCAGTCCGGCAGGTGCGCCGTGTCGTACACGATGCCATAGTCCGCCGGGTCGATGCTCACCGGGTCGTTCTCCATCTCACTGGGCCACGGCGTGATCTCCTTAGACGCAGCCCCCGCCGCGGTGTATTCCACCGTCATGGGCCCCATGTCTCCCGCCCAGAACCGCACCGCGAAGCCCTGACTGTCCGGCACCTGTATCCCCAGCTCAAACGGCTGGTACAGCGTCAGACCGTCCGCGCCGCTCCCCACGTGGGCGACTCCGCCCACGGCACTCTTTTCGCCGTTGTCCACCTGTGTGTACAGCAGAAACTCCCGCAGCATAGCACCGTCCGCGCCCTGCGCCGCCATTTCCGGCGACACCGTGATCGCTGTATAGGTGCCTGAACGCCCCGGCCAGTCGTACTGTGCCGTCAACTCCGGTGGCACCGTGACCCGCAGCTCGCCGGTAAGCCAGTCGCCCTGATAGGTCACATTCGCCAGACGGGCGGATACACCGTCCTCGCGGGTAATACTGGCGGGGCTGTAATACGTCTGCCGTCCGCCGCCCACGGTGCCGTTGACCAGATCGGCCTCCAGCTCATCGATGAGCTGCCGCAGACCGTCCACGCTCTGCCGCGCCGCGGCGATGTCGTAGACGCCGTCGTCGGACACCCTGCCCAGTCCCGCGCCGTCTACCTGCCACGCCACCCACTCCAGATTGTCGATGAGGGCCATGGCCAGATAGCTGCCGGCCTTCATCTGCTGGGTCCACGCGCTGCCAGCGCCCACTACTGTCTCAAACTTGCTGGTGTAGCACAGCGTCAGACCGTACGGCTCCTGCTCTGTATCCAGCCGCAGCACGAAGCTCCACTCGCCCTGGCCTATCTTATCCAGTCCGATGGCACCTAAAATACCGCTGACGGCGGAGTTGTCGCCCACATAGGGCGTCCGCATGGCGTACAGCGTTTCCGCGTCCCATGCACCGTCAGCCGACGGCTCCCGCCGGCCTGGGCTGGTCAGGAAGCACACGGCGATGACCGCCGCCGCGATGGCCAGCAGCACCGCTGCCCAGATAGCCGGTTTCTTATAGCTCAAGGCGTTCTTCACCCTTTCCTTCACCGCCGTCTCGCCAAAGGCCAGCGGGCACACCGCTGCCGGACGTTCCCGCACGGCGCAGGACACCAGCGCACGGGAATAGGCCGCCCGGCCCGGGGCGTCCAGCCCCCGCAGCACCCGCTCGTCACAGGCGTTCTCCATATCCCGTCCCAGCAGGATATACGCCGCCCACAGCACCGGATTGAACCAGTGTACTGCCAGCAGCAGGAACGCCAGCGGCTTCACCGCGTGGTCGCCCCGCCGGATATGGCACCGCTCGTGGGCCAGCACCTGGGGCAGGTCGGCCCCGTCCATGCCCTCCGGCACATAGATGCGCGGGCGGAACATCCCCAGCACAAAGGGGGTGCCCCACTGACCGCAGCGGTACACGTTGTCCTCCAGCCGCACCGCCGTGCGCACCCGGTGATAGATGCGCAGATAGCTGGCCAGCATATACGTCAGCATCATCACCACGCCCGCCAGCCATACCGCCGCCAGCAGCTCCAGCGTCACCACGGGCCGCGCCGCCTGTACCGCCGGCTGCGCCGTCACCGGCTCCGCCGGCGTCGTGGCAGGCAGCGGCTCCGTCGGTGCCGCTGGCAGAACGGACACGTCCGCCGCCGCTGTCCGGGTCTGGGGCAGCTCATACAGCGCCGCCGTCACGGGGCTTTGCTCCGCCTGAAGGCTCACCGGGCTTTGCAGGGAGAATGGCAGCACCAACCGCACCGCCACCAGCGCCCACAGCATGCATATCGCCCACTTGGGCGCCCGCCGCAGCACCAGCCGCGCCGCCATCACTACCAGCGCCAGCACACCCGCCTGCCACGACAACTCCACGATCCGCAGAAAAATATCACTCATCGTGCTTCTCCTCAAAGGCGGCGATCATGCGCCGCAGCTCCTCCGCTTCCTCCGCCGACAGTCCGCGCCCGCCTACAAAGGCGTTCAAAAAGCCCGGCAGGCTCCCGCTGAAATTCCGCTCCACGAACGCACGGCTCTCCGCCCGCTGTACCTCGTCCCTGGACACCAGCGCCGTCACCACCGCGTCCTCCGTTTTCACGACGCCCCGTTCCGTCAGCCGCTTGATCACCGTATAGGTGGTGGATTTCTTCCACCCCAGCTTCTCGGCACACAGGTGCGCCAGCTCGCTGCTTTTCACCGGCTGATGCTCCCACAGTATCTCGCACAGCCGCAGCTCACTGTCAAATATCTTCGGCGTTTCCAACCGCATCTCCTCCTTCCGCAGGTCTACTCCATTAGTCCTCTTGCGCTCAGTCTAACGTATTAGACCTCTCTTGTCAAGCAGAATTTGCATCCTCCGCCGCCTTATGCTATACTGACCCCACGAAGGAGGTGACGCTGTTGGAAATTCTCTACGAGGACCCGCGGATCGTGGTGGCCGTCAAGCCCGCCGGCGTGCTGTCCACCGATGAACCGGGCGGCATGCCGGAGCTGCTCCGGGCCCGGCTGCACACCGACTGCATCCGCACCGTCCACCGGCTGGACGCCCAGGTGTCCGGCGTCATGGTCTTTGCCCGCAGCCGCATGGCCGCCTCCCTGCTGTCCCAGCAGCTGCGCGGCCGCCGCTTCACCAAGGAATATCTGGCCGTCCTGTGCGGCACACCGCCCCGCCCCGCCGATACGCTGACGGATCTGCTGGCGCGGGACACACAGCACCGAACCACCTATATAGCGGGCACCCCCTCTCCGGACACACGGGAAGCCCGCCTGTCCTACGACACCGTGGACAGTGCCGGCGGTCTGACGCTGGTGCGTGTCCGGCTCCACACCGGACGCACCCACCAGATCCGCGTGCAGTTCGCCTCCCGGGGCCTGCCCCTGTCCGGTGACCGCAAGTACGGCGCGTCCGACGTGCCCTGGCCCATCGCCCTGTGGTCGTACCGCCTGTCCTTCGCCCACCCCCAGACCGGCGCGGACATGACGTTCTCCTGTCCGCCCCCGGCGGAGGAGCCGTGGACGCGGTTCACGCTCCCGGAGTCCCTGTAACACACGCAAAAGCGCCTCTCCCGCTGTGCGGGAGAGGCGCTTTTTATTCAGTTGCCCTTTTTGCTGGTATCCGTCTTGGTGGTATCGGTCTTGGTGCTGTCCGGCCCGGACGCATCGGCGCCGCCTGTGGCCGCCGCATCGCCGTCCTTCTCCACCCCGATGATCTTATCGGTCAGACCGGCCTTCTCGGCCTCCTCCCTGGTCATCTTCAGCGGCTCGCTGGAGTCCTCTACCAGCTTGGCCATCATCAGATAGCGGTAGTTATAATCCCCGATACAGGTGGACAGGATAATGACCTTGTCGCCCGCCGTGGGCAGATCGCCGGTATTCACATGCACGCTGCCCAGCGCCGGGCAGAATGCATTTTTCTCATCCGCACTGGTATAGTTCTTATCCGAGGCCGCCTTGCTCAGGGCCGCGAAGAAGTCATTGAACACCTGCTCATCCGTGAAGTCATGGCAGCCCAGGATCAGGCTGTTGTCATAGGGGACAGCCGCAAAAATGCGGTACGTCATCTTCCGTCCCGGCTGATAGACCTCCACCACGGTGTCGTCGCCGAAGCTCATGGCGTTGGCGTAGTTCAGCAGTCCGCCCAGCATGGTGCCGTTGCGCATGTTGTGACCGTAGATCACCGTCACGGGGTCGCTCATATCCGGTTTATTGACACTGGCCTGGGTATACAGCGTACCGGCCTTGTTGTCCTTGCCGTCCAGGTCGCGGTTCAGGTAATAGTCGTCGTTGCCGGGCCGCTGCACCAGGAAGTTGCCCTCCCGGATGGCCATATTGCTGGCGCCGGGGATCTTGATGTAGGCGTAGACGTCTGGCCACGCCTTCTGTGCCGTCTCGAAGTCCACCGGCACCTCTACGTCATCCGGCTGGATCAGCACGATATCCGTGGGCTTCTCCACATCCGCAGCACCCGGATCCGGCTCATCCGGCTGGTCCGGCTGCACTGGCTTCTGGCCGCAGCCCGCCGCGCACATCGTCAGCACCATCACCAGGGCCAGCAGGCCCGCCATTCTACGTAAAAAATGTCCCTTTTTCTCCATTTTGTTCTCCTTTCAGGGGCGCCTGACAAAAAAATGCGGGACAGCGCGCTCGCCGTCCCGCACCTCAGCGCCGAGAATATGTTACCATACCCCGCCCGCGAATGCAACAGTTTTTCCCCGCCGCTCACAGTGCCGCCGTCTGGCCGTAGCTGCCGAACAGCCCGGAGAAGCTCTTTTTCTGCGCCGGCGTCATGCGGCCCCTGTACTGTGCTAGCAAAGCCGCCGCCTCCTGGGTCCTGCCCTTTTTGAGATAGTTCCCCATGGCCCGGTACAGGCTGTCCGCCGCCGTGGAGCTGAGGGACTCGCCGCCTGAGGCTGCCGTCCCGCCGCCCTCCACCTCCGCACCGGAGGCCGACAGCTTCTGCTCCTGCTGGGCCATGCTGCGGTAGTGGGCCAGCAGCGTCTCATACAGCTTTCTGTCCTGCTGACTGGTGCTGTCGTACTGCTCCTGCGCCAGTGAGAGCTGCTTTTCCCACGCGGACATGCCGTCCTGCCAGCGGGCATAGTCCGCCCTTTCCTGCTTATCCAGCAAGTCGTACCGCTCCCGCAGCGCCTGCTCCTCCTTGTCGTAGGCCTCCCGTGCCTGCTCCCGGAACTGGGGCAGCAGCGCCATCAGCTCCTGCATGTACTGCCCGTAGGCCTGCTGGCCCGCATTCTCCGCGTAGCTGGAGCCATATCCGCCGGTAAGTGCCGCCGCCTGCCCCATGGTGTCCTCCATGGCGGCGCGCCCCTTCTGCCGGTATATCCGAGCATATTGGGCAAAGGCGTCATCCGTCTCCGGGTCGTAGGAAAACGGCTGCCGCCCCGTCAGATCCTGATACAGCGCCGCCAGCTGCTGCTCGTAGGCGGAGGCATATGCATCGGGCCGCAGCGCCGCCACGCTGTCGCGGTAGGCCTGCGCCGCCGTTACATCCTCCGAAGGCGTATAGCCCCGCTCCAGCTTCGCCAGCGCCTGCGCCGTTTTGGCCGACGGTCTGGCCACGGGTGCAGCCTCTGTCTCCTCCCCTGTCTCCGCCGCCGCGGCGGGTGCGGCCATCAGGCTGCCCCATGTTTCATCTCCGGCGATGCCGTCCAGCCGCAGGCTGTTCTTCTTCTGGTAATCCTGCACGGCGGCCTTTGTCTTGCTGCCAAAAATGCCGTCCTCATCCAGTTGATAGCCGTGCTTGTTCAGCTCACTCTGCAGTTGGCGCACCGCGTCTCCCTGCGAGCCGTATGCCACCATCTTATACGTCGATGCCATTCGTTCCGTCCTTTCTCCTCATGTGGTCCTGCGCCATGCGTACAGCCCCTCGATGCCGGTGCTCACGCTTTCCCATGCCGCGCCCTCCGGTGACGGCAAAGGCGGCACAGCCTCCGCTGTCAGCCGCACAGTTCCCACCGGCCACAGCACGTCTGCCAGCGTCTTTCCGCCCAACGTCAGCTCACCGCCTATCTCCGCGCCGCCGTAGAACACCGCCGGCCACGCGCACTCCAGTGCTTCCCGCTGGCTGTACTTGCCGAAGGCCGCGCCCTTGCCGCCGCTGCGCAGGTGCAGTGTCACCTGCGACGTGGCCGCCGTATACCGCACTGTCCGCACGCTGCCCACCGTGTCCACAGCGGACAGCTCTACCTCATAGGACGCCGCGGCCGCCAGACCGCCGCCCAGCAGCTTCTCCGCGCCGTTGGTCAGGGCCGTATAGCCGCTCCAGCTGCCGCCCATGACGCGGTAACGCGCCCGCACCTTCACGGCGTTCCGGTTCGCCACGGCAGCGCAGGACGCCGTACACAGCACCTTCAGGTAAGCGCCGTTGTCCGCGGCGGTGCCGTCCGCGCCGCACCGCGTCACAGCACTGGCCGAGATCACCGGCTGGTGGTAGGCGTACACCTTCACGGCGCTGCCCGTCACTGTGGCCGACCGCCCGCGGCTGTCCGTCACCGTCACCGACGGCTTCAGGGAACCCGCGCTGCCGATGAGCGCCGTGGTGCCGGAGATGCCCGTCACGGTCTGGCCCGCGAAGCTGAACCGGCACGCTTTCACCGACGCGCCGCCTGCACCGGCAGCCTTCACCGTGTATTTCAGGCGGCTCAGGCCCTGTACGCACAGCCCCCATCCCTTTACCGCCGCGTTGTCATTGACCACCGTCACCTGCAGGGTGGCCGTGGGCCGCATGGAATCCGGCACATAGGCGGTGAACGACGCCTGCACGCTGCCCACATAGTTTCCGCCGTCGTAGATGTCCATGGTCATGGTGCCCACGCCCCACAGTGCGTTGGGTATCTGCTCTGCCAGCGCGGCGGGTACCGTCCACTGGTACACCGCCTTGCCCGACGTGCTGCTGGCCAGCTTCAGAGACGTGCTGCCCAATGTGCCGGAGGCGCTTCCGAAGGTGTAGGAAAACCGGAACGTGTAGCCGCTGCCCGGCTTCGTCACCGTCAGCGTCCCCGTCTGTCCGATGGTGGCGTCCCCCGCCGCCAGCTTAAAATCCTCCGCCGAGCTGCCCGGCTCCACATCCAGCGCATAGCTGTACCGCTGGTCGCGGCTGGAACCGGAGCCGCTGTACAAACGCACCGTCAGATCTGTGGTGCCGCTGCTCTTGTCGGAGACCGTGATCCACCCGCTGTCGTATTCGATGCTGCCGCTCCACCGGTCTGGCGATGCCGCCTTCACCGTGCCGCCGCTGACGGCGCAGTCTCCGTCCAGATACAGCGAGATGTAGACGGGGTAGCCGAAATAGGAACTGCCTGTCACCGGTGCCAGCGACGCATAGATGCGGTAGCGCATATCCTGCCCGGACCGCTGGCTGTCGTAGGAGAATGTGACGCCGATATTGGGCGCGCTCCCCCAGTTCACCGTATCCAGTGTGATACTCATCTCTTACCCTCCGATCCACCGGAACGCAAGGCCGTTCTTCGCTTCCTTCACGCTCCAGTCTCCTATGGCGATGCCGCCCAGCACCGTGATATTCGTGATATACAGTCGGTTGTTGGACACGTAGGCCACCTCCGTGGCGTCCTGCCAGAACGACAGCCGCGTGGCGGTGAACACCGCCCGGAAGTTGTTCTGCTCCACCACCTGTTCGCCGTCCACCTCCCGGCACACCAGGTCCTGCCCCACCGCCACGCCGTATACCGGCACCGCTCCGTCGTAGCTGACGATGCCCGTGCGGATATAGCCCTCCGTGTCCACCTTGTAGTGCTGGAACGCGGCGTCCACCGCCTCCACATTGGCCTTCAGGTCGGAGAAAAAGCTGTAATACTGGGTAACGGCCTCCGGATTTGCCTCCAGATACGCGCTGAGGGACGCCACATAGCTGCCGAAATCCGACACCGCCACATATTCCTCGTTCAGACGCGCCGTCAGCTCCTCCGTGGACCGCTTCACCAGATCGGCCGTCTTGATGATCATGCTCCGCAGCTTCTGGTACTGCCGGTCCGCCGCCAGCTTTGTTCCTCCCGCCGCCGCGCCGCCGGAGGACGCCCCGGCCCGCACGGTGCCGTGCTCCGTCTTATCCATCTGCTCCAACGCCAGATTCAGCTG
This sequence comes from uncultured Oscillospiraceae bacterium, assembly GCA_934591745.1. GTDB lineage: Bacteria > Bacillota > Clostridia > Oscillospirales > Oscillospiraceae > Vescimonas. Next base: position 50,741 of record CAKTPQ010000005.1, on the reverse strand, counting down.
CTGCGCCATCTGGAACAGATAGGAGTACTGCTGCATCACCTGCTGCTGCAGGCTCCCCGCCGGACAGGCGGGCATGGGAAGCGTGCTCACGGGCCGTCACTTCCCTTCTCGTACACCGCCGACAGGCTGTATACCCGGCACCGTCCCGTGCCCTGCAGCCGCAGCCGCAGCTGTCGGCACCGCTGGGGCCGCAGGTGCATCAGACAGCCTCTGGTCTGTCCGTCGCCGCCGATGACCTCGCCCAGCTTCTCCCAGCGCCGCCCGCCGTCATAGCTGACCAGCGCCTCCAGCCGCGCCCGCGTTTCCGGCTGCACCCGCAGCTCCAGCCGTGTCAGATACTTGTTTTCCGGTGCCGACAGGCCCAGCTCTCCCGTCTCCGCCATCCACCGTACCGTCTCCTCCGCCTCGCCGCTGCCGCCGGTGAGATCCAGCAGCGCGCCGCCGCGCACCGCTGCGTACAGCGCCCCGCCGCATACGGCGAAGGCGGCGATATCCGCGTCGTCCTGCCGGTGCCACAGGCCATGTGCCGTATCGTACACCAGCACATGCCGCCGCCCGGCGGCATCCTGCGCCGCCAGCCAGTACTGCCCGTTCCATCCGGCCGCCACAGCGCTCTCGTACCGCACGCTGCCCAGCGGCTGCGACACGCACGCCGGCATGCTGCCGTCAAAGGCGTACACACCGTTGACGCCCACATAGAACAGCGTCCCGTCCACCAGCGCCGCGCTGCCGCCGCACCCCTTCTTCACACCGGGACACCGCACCGTCACGATCTGGTGCGCACCCGATGCGCTGGGATACACCCGTTCCAGGCAGTCCTCCTTGAAGAAGATAACGCCGCCCAGACACGCTGCCGCGCCGGTAAACACCCCGTCGGAGCCTCGGGACGCCGCGTAGCTGTCGGTGCTCAGCCCCGCAAAGCTGTTCCAGTTCCGGAAATCCCCCTGCTTGCTGGCGTAGATCTCGTTCACCGGCTCTCCGTTGACGATGCCGTACTTGCAGCCCCACAGCCGGTTGCCCTGTTCCACCACGAAGTCCATGTCCGGGACGCTGCGCCTCACCGTCACCGCCGCCGTCTGGCTGCCCACTGTCCGGCACATCACCGGCACCACGATCCAGTTGTCGTCCACCGCCTGCAAAACGTGAAGCCCGTCCAGCCCCTCTGTCTCGCAGCCCTCCACGGTCACGCCGTCCCCGGCCCGGAAGCCTCGTCCGATACCGGTGGACGCCGCCTTGGTACACACATCCTCCATCTCCAGCCACGAGCTGCCGTCGTACCGCTTCAGCACCGGCTCCCCGTCCGCCGTGTCCATCCACAGGCTGCCGGTACCGGGTGCGGCGGGTGCCTCTCCGCCAATGGAGTAGCTGCCCAGCTCCTCGCCGCTGCTCCTGCACAGTGAGATGGTCACCTCTCCTGTGGTGACGGTGCGGTTCTCCAGCCCGCCGAACTCCGTGAGATCCTGGGTGTTGATGTACTTCTTGTCCGGCCAGATCAGCAGGTATGCACCCATGCTCACAAGCTGCTTGTCGCCGCTGGTCAGCATAAGCCCCGTCCTGTCGCCGTTGACGTACAGTGCCGTGCCGTCTACCCATACCGGCGCGTCCCGGCACACCAGGCCGTGAGGTGCCTTCAGCGCCGCTGCTGTCCCCCGTGCGGGCCTTGTCTCCAGCGCCGGGTATCCCCCGGCCCACAGGTTCTCCATGTCCTGAAAGCTCCCCATGGCGCTGCCCGCCCGCCGGTCCAGTCCCAAAAACCGGTCCACCGTGCGGCGCTGCTGGGGCGATGCCGTCAGTTTGGGAAAAAACATCCCCTCACCTCCCTTAAAACAGGTGCAGCGCCGCCGTAACGCGGCGGGGCGCCGCGCTGCGGCAGCAGTAGTCCTTGTACGTCAGAAAGGCGTTGTTCCACTGGGCCGCTGCGTTGTTGTACCGTGCCGTCTCTCCGTTGGCGTAGTGGATCTGTGCCTCCACGTAGTGCCGGTACAGCTCATCGTAGGGAGCCTCCGCCGTCAGGACGTAGCCCTCCGTCACCTCCGGCAGCGGCCCCTCCGCCTGCCGCACCTCCCGCAGCACGAACCCCTCCGCCTGGGCGAGCCACTGCATCTTCTCCGCTCTGCTGTACTGATTAGGCAGCAGAGCGTCCACTCTGCCCAGCAGCTGCCCTGCCGTCAGATTGTCCATGCCCGCCACCTCAGTTGGCCCGCTCGTCCACATAGCGGCGGGCCGCCTCGGCCATCATGCGGCTGTTCTCCAGCACCTCCGCCACATAGCCGGGCACCTGCACCTGTACGCCCCTCATGATCTTCCAGCTCCGCCCGTTGACGGACACGATCACGAAGTTCTCCTCATTTTTTCTGCCGCGGGGCAGAAAAATGTTCACCATCTTCTCGTTCATAACGCCTTTCTCCTTTCGCAGTTCTGTTTCTCCGCGGGGAGGGGCTCCCGCCCCTCCCCGCCGCCGGGTCAGTTGGCCTTGTCCTCGCCGGAATAGCTGGAGCCGCACTCCACGCGCACCATGTACTCGTCGTACAGGATGGCGGCGGCGTGGACGCCCTTCCAGCCCACGCTGGAGCGCTGATCCAGCGGGTCGGCGGTGCCGGAGGAGCCGCGGGGCTTCACGATGACCTCCGTGCCCTCGCTGAGATCCACCACACCGTAGGCGCCCTTGCCCAGGAACAGGCAGCCGTACACGGCACAGCCGTCCTTGCCGCCCTCGCCGGGATAGATCACCGCCTTGTCGGCGGCGGTGACGGCCTCCTCCAGCACCAGCTTGGACGCGGTGTTGGACGCCACCTTCACCCGCTTGCCGCCGATGAGCACATAGCGGCCCGTCAGCGCGTCGGCCTCCACGGTACCGCCGGTGAAGCTCACCTCGGTATTGCCGTTCACCGCGCCGCTGACCGTCAGGGTGCGGGCGTTCTGGGCCAGATCATCGCCTCGGTAGATCTTGGCCTCGGTGGTCTCCACAAAGCGCACGCCGTGCAGCTCGCCGATCTCGCCGGAAAACAGCTCCGTGGCGGCGGCATACTGGTGCGCGGCGACCCACGCCTCGTCCTGGCGCAGGTCGAAGGCCACGCTGGGGTGGATGATGCACACATACTTGCCGTCAAAGGTGGGCGCGTTCATCTTCTTCAGCTGGGTGGCGGCCTTGGCCACCAGCTCGCTGGTCATCTTGCAGCCGCTGTCCAGCGCGTAGCGGCTCACCACGGCGGCAGCGGTGCCGTCGCTGTTCTTCCCGGGCGCATAGATGACCTGGTTGCCCTGCTGGATCTCGTTGCGGGTCACGGTGTCCAGCGTCAGGCCCATGTTGGCGCCGTGGCGGTCGGTGATCTCCAGAACCACGTCATCGATGGCCGTCAGATCCAGCATATCGGACACGGTGGTGTAGTCGCCGTACTGCGCCAGCTCCTTGGTGATGTAGCTGACGGAGATACCGCTGCCGTCGGGGGTCACGCCCTCGGTCAGCGGCGTCAGCGCCTTATCAAAGGCGCCGAACTTACGCCACTCCACAGTCTTGCCGCCGCCTGCGGGCAGGCCCTTGGTGGCCGCGAACTGGTTGTGTACCAGCTGGGGCCGTGCGTTTTCCAGCAGCTCCATGCCGTAGTAGGTCTTCATCTCGGCGCTGAGGCCGCCGGTGGTCTGGGTATTCATCTCCCCCGCGAACAGCTGCAAATTCATTTTCTCCATGTTCTTTTCCTCCCTGTTTTTCAGAATCGTATCTTCTCCCCGTCCTGCACCCGCCTGCGGATCGCTGCCAGCTCCCGGCTGGTCAGGCTTCTGGGATCGCTGCGGGTCACGGTGCGGCTGCCGCCCCGGTTCTCCGCCGCCCGGCTGCCGCCGGAGGCGATGGCCCGCGCCATCTCGCTGCGTGTCTGCGCCGCTGCGTAGTGCATGGCCGCCTTCAGAAGCTCCTGCCGGTGCACGATCTCATAGGCGGTCTGACCGTCCACCCCCGCCGTCACCAGCCGCCCGAACTGCGGCGACGCCAGCTCCCTCTGCCAGTCGAAGTCCGGGTACACCTGCCGGATGCGCCCCTCCTCCGCCTGCAGCCGCAGCAGCGCCCCGGCCTGTGCCTGCCGGCGCTCCTCCGTCTCCCGGCGCAGCCGGGCATTCTCCTGCCGCAGGCCCCGCAGCCGCCCGTCCAGGATCTTCTGTACCCGGGCGTCGAACTGCGCCTTGTACCTTCCCCGGATCAGCTCCGCGAAATCGTCCTGCTCCCCGGCGTCGGGAGCCGCCTGCCCGCCTTCCACCACGCCCGTCTCCTGACCGTCCGCCGCCTCCGCAAACGTCTGCCAGTCCATCCAAAGCTGCCTCATAGCCTCTCCTTCCCGTGGTAGGTCACGACCCTGCTATCTCCACGCACCCTGGATACGCCTGTGCCAGCTGCGCCACGCCGCACCGCACCAGTGCCAACGCCGCGCCGCATTGCCCTGCGCCCCGGATGACCGCGAAGCCCTTCCGGATGTCCACCCGCTCTGCCTGCCCCGTCTCCTCCAGATATCCCGCCAGCGCGTATACCAGCGCCGAGACGGCGGCGCACACGATGTCCCCGCCCGCCGGCGCGTACCCCGCGTGCCCGCTGACCGTCACCTGCGCTCCGTCGAACCGCACCCGGATCATCGGGGCCTCACCGCCTCCTGCGATCTTTTGCGCTGCCGCTGCACGGCGTCCAGCACACCGCTGCCTGCGTCCGGCGTCCGCAGTCCGCTGACGTCCGGCATCTCGCCGCCGTCGGCCTCCATCTCCTGCGCCAGCGCCTCCGCCAGCTGTGTGCCCTGCCGGGCATCCAGCAGCCGCAGCGCCGTCAGCAGCTGTTCCTGCAGCCACATCACCTGCCGCGTCCGCTGCTGCCCCTGCCGGATCACCGCCGCCAGCTGGTCCTTGTTCTTGAACTCCATCAGATCCAGGCACCGCAGGGCCTGCTCGGCCATGTCCGCCCGGAAGAAGCCCATCTGAAACAACTGCAAAGCCAGCTGGTTGTACTCCATGGTCTTATAGGGCGTCTCGTCCTGCGCCGCGATCTCCAGATCGAACTCCGGCACCCGGTAGCCGCCCATTTCCATCAGCCGGGGCTGCATGCCGCCGTTGTCGTACATCCGGAACTCCTGCTCCGCGCCCCGTCCCAGCAGCCGGAACTGCCGGGGCATGCTGTAAAACTGCCGCACCAGCTCGATGCACAGCGTCAGCACCTGGGAGAACGCCTCGTATCCGTCGTCGATCATGTTGCGTGACAGCTTGCCGCCCGCCTCCTGCAGGGCCGCAATGGCCGTGGCCGCCGTGACGCCGCCGGCGGTGCCGCCGCCCATAACGTCCCGGTTGCCCGCCGTCTCCTTCATCTCCGCCACCTTGTTCTGCAGAATGGCCACATACACGCTGTCCAGCGTGGGCACCCGGATGGGCGCGATGGAGTCCGCCCCCAGATTGCCATTGGTGTGGACGAAGGGTCTTGTCCAGTCGGCGTACTCCTCCTCGTTCACCGCCCCGTCGGATCGGATGAAGAACCGGGGCGTGGTGGCCGCCAGCGTGTTTTTCAGAATGGCCTGGTTCATCAGGTCGATCTGCTTCTGCGCCGACTTGCACAGATCCACATAGCCGTAGCCGCAGGGCGTCCCCTCCTCCGGGAACAGCACGTCGAACACGAAGGGGTACTGTCCGTGGTCGTACCAACCCCTCCCGGCGCAGGCCGGATCGTTCTCCGTGGCGTACAGCACCGTCTCCCCCACGAACTTGCAGTACTGCAATACCGGGTGCCCGCCCTCCTCCGTGCGGTAGTACCAGTCCACCACCAGCGACTGGCCGGAGGTGTCCACCCTGTCGTCGTAGAGGTAGCGGCTCACTTGGGCCGCGCCGCCCCGTCCCAGCTTCCCCTCCAGCTGGGGATACTCCCGCAGCAGCCGGTGGTCGGGCACCAGCTCCACGGAGAAGAAGTTCTCCGACGCCTGGATGTCCTGCACCCCCGGCTCCCAGAACAGGTTCAGCACATCTATGCTGCGGATGTCGATGTCCCCCAGCCCGTGGAGCTTTCTGTCGTCCCAGAACACGCCGTACACGGCGCAGCCGGACTTCAGCTTGTTCCACCACGCTCTGGAGTACTCCCTCTTGAACCGGTTGTTCTTCAGGATCACCGGCAGGATGCGGGTCAGCTTCTCCGCCTCCTCCCGGTCATCCGGCTCCCTGGGCAGCACCGTAGGCTCGGGATAGCTGTCCATGGCGTCCGCATGCTTGGACAGGATGCAGTTCACCAGCCATCCGCTGGCCGGCTGCGGGTCGGCGGGATTACCGCCCTCCCCGGCCTTCTCCATCTGCTCCCAGTGCCGCAGCTTCCAGAACTGTTCATTGTCGATGATGCGCTTGTCCAGATTCTCCTTGCCCTGCCGGTACTTCCGCAGGATCTCCGCCGCCCGGAGCACCTCCTGCGTGCCGATCCTGGGCCGCATGACCTCCTGTTCCATGTCGCACCTTCCTTTCCTTGTTACTGTCTCTGTCCGCCCCCGCCGCTTTGTTGCACGTGCCGGTGCAGCGCTTCTCATATCCTTCTCACGCCGCCCCAGCTGCCGAACCGCCCCGTCCGCAGCTCCAGCGGATCATCGGCGATCTCCCGGCTCTCCGTCCGCACCGGCGCGATGGGCCGCGTCATGCAGAAATACCGGCTCTCGTCGGCCACATGGTCCTCCTGACTGGTATCCACATCCTCCGGCGCCGTCTGACTGTACAGCAGCCCCGGCACCGTCCGGATGAACGCCCGGCAGTTCTCGAACACATACAGCATGGGGTACCCCTCCGCGTCGAAGCTCATCCGGTAGTGCATCTGCATCCATCCGGCGATGCGCCGGTTGTCCCCCTTTACGAAAAAGATGCGGTGCTTCAGCGCCGTCTCATAGATGCTCTCGCCCCGGCTGGCGTCCCAGATGGCGGGGTCGGCCACGCCCTGTATCTGCCGCCCCCGCAGCAGCGGGTGCTCGTCCTCGATGCGCCGCATCTCCGCAAACTGCTTCTCCGGCGTCCACAGCACCCCCTCGTCCGGCGTACCGGTGCAGCCGTACAGCTCCGCGATGCGGTACACGCACCCGTCGTGGTCCACCGCCCACCAGCCGCAGGAAAAGGGCTTGGCGTAGCCGAAGTCGTAGCTGCGGTACACGTTCCACTCCCGCGGCACGTCAAAGGGCCGTATCACATGGGTCCACCGCCTGTCGTCGTAGTGGGCCGGGTCGTCGGTGAACTCCTGGAACACCTGCCCGGCAAACACGTCCCATTTCCCCTCCAGCCACGCCCGCCGCAGCTTGGGCGGCAGTGCCTCCAGCTGCCGGATGTACTCCGGCTGCCGCTCCAGCAGCACCGTATTGTCCGTGACCCGCGCCGGGATAAAGGCGTAGTCCTCCGGCTCCTCCCCCGGCTCGTACCGTCTGTCTATGAACAGCCGCTTGATGTACCCGTGTCCCGGCCCGCCGGGGTTGCAGGTATAGTAGATACGCTTGGGGAAATCGTTGACGCCTCTCAGGCAGGCGGCGATCTGCCGCATCCACTGCTCCTTCAGCTGGGTGGCCTCGTCCAGAAAGATGACGTCGTACTCCGCGCCCTGGTACCGGTCGAGGTCGGCGTCCCGGCCGCAGTACCCGAACTGCAAAGTGCTGCCGTTTCCGAACACGAACCGGTGCTCCCCCGCCCGGTACTCCGCCACCTCCGCCAGCTCCTGCCGCAGGAACGTCAGATGGTTGCTCTCCAGCTCCGGCAGGCTCCGCCTCACCAGCAGCAGCCGGATGCCCGGATACCGCAGGGCCAGCAGCTTGGCCTTGCACCGCACGGCCCAGCTCTTGCCGCCGCCTCTGGCGCCGCCGAAGGCGATGTACTTCTTCCGGCACGCCAGAAACTCCCGCTGTCTCGGATTGGGCGTTCCCAGCGCCATCACCGCCCCCTTCATCGGCTCAGCTCCTCCGCCTCATCGGACAGCACCACCCGCACCGTCTCCTTTTTCTGCTTTTCCACCGGTTTGGGCGGCTCCATGGCCTTTTCCAGCCCCATCAGCGCCTGCAGAAGCGCCGCCAGCTCCTTGATCTCCTTAACGTCCGCCTCGCCCAGATCCATCCGCCCGGCGGCGGAGGTAGCCGCCCGGTACAGCTGCCGCGCCACGTTGGTCAGGCTGCTCTGCGCCGCCGTGCCCCGCATCCGGCTCCACCGCCGCGGGCCGCGCCATTCCTCGTCCCGTGCGTGCTGGCTCACCGCCCGCTCTGTCACGCCGTATTCCGCTGCCAGCGCCCGCAGACTGATGCCGCCGGCCTCGTACCGCTCCCGCATCTCCTTCCACGGGAGGTTTTTCCTTCTGCCTATACGTCCTCTCCCCCTCTCACCTCATACGCCGCCAGGATCTGGGCTGCAAAGTCCGCCAGACACTTCCGGCACACATTTTCACCGCCTACCCGGTAGTACCGCTCGCCCCAGCCGATCTCACCGCCGCACAGACCGCACTCGGCCCACGGGCCCTCCCGGTCGCCGCGGGCGCGTCTCTCCTCGTGCATCGCCGTCACCTCCTCCCACCTTCCCCGCTCCCGCCTGCCCCGGTTGTCCGTTTTTCCGGAACATCCTGAAATTCTTTTCCATCCACGCAAAAAGCGCCCCCATGCGTCAGCATGGGAGCGCTTTCCCGGATATTCCTCTTATGTCTGTGCCTTTTTCCGCACCTTTCCTGCCGCGACCGGCCCTGAATCCCCTCTTGTGCTTTCCGCCCCTCCCTTTTATAATGTAAGATATCCCCCGTCTCTGACACCAAGAGGAGGTCATTCCCATGCGCGAACTGAAAAACACCTGCCGCGCCGCCATCGTACAGGCCACCCCCGTCATGTTCGACAAGGCCCGCTCCCTGGAAAAGGCCCTGCGCCTTGTGGACGAAGCCGCCCAGAACGGCGCGGAGCTTATCGTATTCCCCGAGCTGTTCCTCCCCGGCTACCCCTACGGCATGACCTTCGGCTTCACCGTGGGCAGCCGCAGAGCCGACGGCCGCCAGGACTGGAAGCACTACTACGACAACTCCCTGCTCTCCGACGGCCCGGAGCTGCAGCAGCTCATGGACAGAGCCGCCGCCCTGGGCGTCTACCTCAGTATGGGCTATTCCGAGCGGGACGCCGTCACCGGCACGCTCTATAACTCCAACATGATGATCGCACCGGACGGCCGCGCCATGAACCACCGGAAGCTGAAGCCCACCGGCAGCGAGCGGGTGGTCTGGGGCGATGCCGAGCGGGACTACTTCCCCGTCATGGACACCCCCTGGGGTCCCATGGCCAGCCTGATCTGCTGGGAGAGCTACATGCCTCTGGCTCGGGTGGCCCTGTACCAGAAGGGCATCAGTCTCTATATCTCCCCCAACACCAACGACAACCCGGAGTGGCAGAACACCATCCGCCACATCGCCATCGAGGGCCACTGCTACTTCATCAACGCCGACCTGGTCTTCCGCCGGGAGGACTACCCCCAGACGGTCAGCGCCGCAGCGGAGATCGCCGCCCTGCCGGACATCGCCTGCCGCGGCGGCAGCTGCTTCATCGACCCCTTCGGCCACGAGGTATCGGAGACGGTGTGGGACAAAGAGGCCATCATCTACGCCGATCTGGACATGCAGAAGGTGCCCGCCAGCCGCATGGAGCTGGACTGCGTGGGCCACTACGCCCGCCCCGACGTGCTGGAGCTTCACGTCAACGAGAAATAAAAAAGAGCGCGGCTATGCCGCGCTCTTTTTTATTTCTGCCGCGCCAGCGCCGCCGCCACGAACCCCTGAAACAGAGGATGTGGCCGGTCGGGCCGGCTCTTGAACTCCGGGTGGAACTGGCACCCCACGTACCACGGGTGCTCCGGCAGCTCCACGATCTCCACCAGCCGCCCGTCCGGAGACGTGCCCGCCATGCGCAGGCCCGCCGCCTCCAGCTCCGGTCGGAACTCGTTGCTGCACTCGTACCGGTGGCGGTGCCGCTCCCAGATCTCCGCCGCGCCGTAGGCCGCCCGTGCCCTGGAGCCTTCCGCCAGCACGCAGGGGTACTTCCCCAGCCGCATGGTGCCGCCCTTGTCGGTGATGCCCACCTGATCGGGCATCAGATCGATGACCGGATGGGCGGTGGTACCGGAAAACTCGGCGCTGTGGGCATCGGCCCACCCCGCCGCGTGGCGGGCGAACTCGATGACCGCGATCTGCATACCCAGGCAGATACCGAAGTAGGGTACGCCTTTCTCCCGTGCGTACTGTGCTGCCAGGACCATGCCCTCAATGCCCCGGTCGCCGAAGCCGCCGGGCACCAGGATGCCGCTGCAATCCCCCAGCACGGTTTCAATGTTCTCCGCCGTCAGCGTCTGGGAGTCCACCCACTTGATGTCCACATGGCTGTCGCAGGCTGTCCCCGCGTGGAACAGAGACTCCGCCACGCTGAGATAGGCGTCGTGCAGCTCCGTGTACTTGCCCACCAGCGCGATCTGCACCCGCTTGTGCACACCGTGGATCTTCTCCACCATGGCCCGCCACCGGGTCATGTCCGGCACGCCGGCGCCCAGCCCCAGCTTGCGGCATACCACCCGGCACAGCCCCTCCTTCTCCAGCAGCAGCGGCACTTCGTACAGGGTGGACGCCGTTACGTTGGGGATAACGCAGTCCTCCTCCACGTTGCAGAACAACGCGATCTTCCGCCGCACGTCCTCCGTGATGGGGCTGTCGGTGCGGCACACCAGCACGTCCGGCTGGATGCCCACGCTCAGCAGCTCTTTGACAGAGTGCTGCGTGGGCTTGCTCTTCAGCTCCCCGCTGCCGGGAATGGACACGATCAGCGGCACATGGATGTACAGCACGTTTTCCCGTCCCTTTTCCGCCGCCACCTGCCGGATGGCCTCCAGAAACGGCTGGCTCTCGATGTCGCCCACCGTGCCGCCGATCTCCGTGATGACCACATCGGTGTTTCCGTCGTCCATGGCGTAGACCCGCCGCTTGATCTCGTCGGTGATGTGGGGGATGATCTGCACCGTGCCGCCCAGATAGCCGCCCTGCCGCTCCCGGTTCAGCACCGCCCAGAACACCTTGCCCGAGGACACGGAGGCGTTGCCGTCCAGCGCCTCGTCCACGAACCGCTCATAGTGGCCCAGATCCAGATCCGTCTCCGCGCCGTCGTCGGTGACGAACACCTCCCCGTGCTGATAGGGGCTCATGGTCCCCGGATCCACGTTGAAATACGGATCGAACTTCTGGTTGCGCACCCGCAGGCCGCACTGCTTCAGCAGCCGGCCCAGCGACGCGGCGCAGATGCCCTTGCCCAGCCCGGACACCACGCCGCCTGTCACGAAAATATACTTCATCCCCGCCATCTCCCATTAAAAAATATGCTCCTATCCTACGCCGCCGCAGGCGGGGTGTCAATGTGCTGAAATGTCAATATTTCCATGAATTTCGCCGTCAATATGTAGAAACACGGAGAAATAGTTGCAAAGTCCCATTTTTCTCTTGCATCCTGCGGTTTACAGTGGTAAAGTGGAAATAGTCTCACCCCTCCGGGGCGTTTTTGCGCCCCCGCCAAGTCTGAAAAACCGGGATCGAAGGAGGTGATCCGCATGAGCAGAAGAGCCTTGTCCGTTATTCTGTTTGTGTGCGGCTTCCTTGTAACATATGCTTTTCTTTGCTTTGCGCTTTCCGGGGGAATGAAGTGGGTGCCGGAAGCGACCCCCACACAGATAATGATGGGCAATATTTGTTACATGCCAATATTCAAATCCATCGTGTCTCTGATCGTGGGGCTGATCGCGGGCACATTGCCGGCTAGGATGGAAAGAAAGAAGTAACACGATCCCCCAGACCGCCCCCCACAAAAGCCAGCGCTCCTTTTTATCCTTAAAAAACAAAAAAGACATCCTTTCGGATGTCTTTCTTTGTTGGTGCGCGAGGCGGGACTTGAACCCGCACGTGCGTAATGCACACTAGAACCTGAATCTAGCGAGTCTGCCAATTCCACCACTCGCGCGTCACGAACAAGTGAGATTATAGCCTCCCTCTCCGAAATTGTCAACCCCTTTTTCGATAGTTTTTTCTTTAACGAGCAGAGTCTCCTCTCCCGCCTTGACCTGCCGCCAAAAACTTGTTATGATAAAGAAAAATGACCTCCAAAGGAGTTGCTATGGAAAAACAACTGACCGCCCGCAAACGGCAGGCAATGGAGATGCGTTCCCGCATCCAGAACGTGGCCTTGGACCTTTTCGACCGTGACGGCTTTGAGAATGTGTCCGTGGAGCAGATCGCCCAGGCCGCCGGCTGCTCCGTGGGCAACATCTACCACTACTTCAAAAGCAAGGATGAGCTGATCATCCATGTCACCAGCAGCGTGGACGCCCAGTACGAGATACTGGAGCAGGGCTATCTGACCGACACCGGCACCCCCGCCCGCAGCAAGCTGCTGGACTTTGTGGGCCGTGCTCTGGACATCAGCTGCAAGGACTCCTCCCTGTACCGCAGCTTCATCCACGGTTTGAAATACCCGGAACAGGCCATCCTGCGGGACAACGACTCCCGCGTCTACTTCCGCGTCCTGCGGGAGCTGACCGCCGCCTGCCAGCGGGAGGGCAGCATCTCCCCCCTGCGCAGCGCGGAGGAGCTGGTAGCCGACCTGGTGGCCCTCCACCGCGGCATGCTGTTCGAGTGGCGTATCTACGAGCAGAGCTTCGACCTGGTGTACCGCGGCCGCCGGATGGCCGCTGCCCTGCTGGACGGCTGGCGCCAGCCGGAAAACTGAATCCGTTATAGACTGCAAATGCTGTTTTGCCCAGTGTTTGCAGTCTTTTTTTGTGCGATGTGCCAACTTTTCGGAAATGCCCAAAACCCCGTTGACATCGGTGGCGGCGGGTGCCATAATGTGAATAGCTCATTAAATGATTCGGTGAAATTTTTCACACTTTCCCCGGGAAGAAATAAGAGAAGAGGAGAGAACCGATGAAGATCTTAGTTATCAACCCCGGCGCCACCAGCACGAAGATCGCGGTGTTCGAGGAGGAGCAGCAGCTGTACAAGCTGGGCATCGACCACTCCGCCGAGGAGCTGAACCAGTTCGACCGCGTCATCGACCAGGCGGACTACCGCAAGACCGCCATCCTGGACGCTATCACCGCCGCCGGCTACAAGCTGTCGGACTTCGACGCGGTGTGCGGCCGCGGCGGCCTGTACCGCCCCATCCCCTCCGGCACCTACGCCGTCAATGACCGGGTCATGCACGACGTGGAGACCGCCCCTTACGGCGAGCATCCGTCCAACCTGGGCGCGTACCTTGCCAAGAAGCTGGGCGACATGGTGGGCATTCCCGCCTTCTTCGTGGACCCCGTCTGCGTGGACGAGATGACCGAGGTGGCCCACTACACCGGTTTTGCCGAGTTCCGCCGCCTGTGCCAGTTCCACGCCCTGAACCACAAGTCCATCGGCCGCAAGGCCGCCAGGGAGCTGGGCAGGGCTTATGAGGACGTGAACCTCATCGTCTGCCATCTGGGCGGCGGCGTCAGCGTGGGCGCCCACCAGCACGGCCGCGTGGTGGACGTGTGCAACGTCAAGGACGAAGGCTCCATGGGCATGGACCGCGCCGGCGGCCTGCCGGTGAACCAGCTCATCAACTACTGCTTCAGCGGCAGGACCAAGGACGAGGTGAAAAAGACCTTCGGCCGCCGCGCCGGCATGCTGTCCTATCTGGGCACCACCGATTTCCGGGTGGTCTGCGCCAAGGTAGTGGAGGGTGACCCCAAGGCCGTGGAGGCCTATCAGGCCCTGGTCTACCAGCTGGCCAAGGACATCGGCTCCATGGCCGCCGTGCTGCACTTCGACGTGGACGCCATCGTCTACACCGGCGGCATGGCCTACGAGGACTTCTTCTGCGAGGACATCACCGCCTACGTGGGCAAGATCGCCAAGGTGATCCGCCTGCCCGGCGAGGAGGAGATGCGCTCCCTGGCCGAGGGTGCCCTGCGGGTGCTCCACGGGCAGCAGGAGGCTGGCCAGTATTAAATCGTTTTTCGTAAAACAGCAATAGAGTAAGGCAACAAGAAAGAAGAAAGGTGGAAAAAGCTATGAAACATCTGATGTCCGGTAACGAGGCCACCGCCCGCGGCGTCTACGAAGCCGGTATCAAGGTCTGTTCCGCTTACCCCGGAACGCCCAGCACGGAGATCCTGGAGAACCTGCCCCAGTACGGCAAGGACGTCTACTGTGAGTGGGCGCCCAACGAGAAGGTCGCCACCGAGGTAGCCTACGGCGCGTCCGTGGCCGGCTCCCGTGCGTTCTGCACCATGAAGATGGTGGGTCTGAACGTGGCCGCCGACCCCCTGTTCACCGCCGGCTACATGGGCGTCAACGGCGCTTACGTCGTTGTCACCGCCGATGACCCCTCCTGCCACTCCTCTCAGAACGAGCAGGACAACCGCCACTATGCCCGGGCCGCCAAGATCGCCATGGTGGAGCCCAGCGACGCCCAGGAATGCAAGGACTTCGTCCGTCTCGCCTGCGAGATCTCCGAGGAGTTCGACACCCCCGTGCTGTACCGCACCACCACCCGCGTCTGTCACAGCAAGGGTCTGGTGGAGTTCGGCGAGCGCGTGGAGCACACCGCCCCCGCCTATGCCCGCAACACCCGCAAGTATGTCTGCGCCCCCGCCAACGCCTACCTGAACCACCCCATCGTGGAGGATCGTCTGGTGAAGCTGGCGGAGTACGGCTGCACCCGTGCGCTGGAGAACGGTCTGAACAAGGTGGAGCTGGGCGACGGCAAGGTGGGCGTCATCACCGCCTCCATCAGCTACCAGTATGCCAAGGAGGTGTTCCCCGAGGGCACGTCCTTCCTGAAGCTGGGCCTGACCTACCCCCTGCCCATGGACCTGATCCGCGACTTCGCCAAGAAGGTGGAGAAGCTGTACGTCATCGAGGAGCTGGACCCGTTCATGGAGGACGAGATCAAGGCCGCCGGCATCGACTGCGTCGGCAAGGAGCTCACCGGCAAGCTGTACGAGCTGAACACCGAGCTGGTGCGTGAGCGCGTGCTGGGCATCAAGCCCAACTACAAGACCATCACCGACGTGCAGGTGGCCAAGCGTCCCCCCGCCCTGTGTCCCGGCTGCCCCCACCGCGGCTTCTTCTACACCCTGTCCAAGAACAAGAACTATGTGGTCACCGGCGATATCGGCTGCTACACCCTGGGCTTTGCGCCTCCCCTGAACTGCATGGACGTGTGCATCTGCATGGGCGGCGGCTTCTCCGCCGGCATGGGCATGGCCAAATCCTTCCAGCGCGAGGGCGTCACCGATAAGGTGGTGTTCGGCGTCATGGGCGACTCCACGTTCTTCCACAGCGGCATGACCGGCGCCGCCGAGATCATCTACAACAACGGCCGCATGATCCCCTGCGTGCTGGATAACCGCATCACCGGCATGACCGGCCACCAGGACAACCCCGGCTCCGGCTTCACCCTGATGGGCGAGCCCGCCCCCATGATCAGCGTGGAGAAGGTGCTGGAGGCCTATGGCTTCGCCCCTGTCTTCACCGTGGATCCCCAGGACCTGACCGCCATGAAGAAGACCGTGGACGACGCTGTGGCCGCCCTGAACGAGGGCAAGCACCCCGCCATCGTCACCCGCCGTCCCTGCCTGCTTATCAAGCGCGTGAAGCACGACACCGGTATGTGCGTCGTCAACGCCGACAAGTGCAAGAGCTGCAAGAGCTGCCTGAAGGTGGGCTGCCCCGCCATCTCCATGGAGAACGGCAAGGCGTTCATCGACCGTACCCAGTGCGTGGGCTGCACCGTCTGCGCTCAGGCCTGCCCGTTTGATGCCATCGAAAAGGAGGAGAAGTAACATGAACGACGTTAAGAGCTGCCTGTTGGTAGGTGTGGGCGGTCAGGGTGCCATCCTGATCTCCAAGATCATGTCCAACGGTTTTATGAAGGCCGGTTATGATGTCAAGCAGAGCGAGGTCCACGGCATGGCCCAGCGCGGCGGCAGTGTGTCCACCCAGGTCCGCTGGGGCAAAAAGGTCTACGGCCCCGTGTTCGGCAAGGGCGAGGCCGACATCATGGTGGCGCTGGAGAAGATGGAAGCCGTCCGCTACGCGGAGTTCCTGAACCCCGACGGCGTGGCCGTCATCAATGACTACGCCATCAAGTCCACCACCATCGCCTCCGGTGCCGAGTCCTATCCCGAGGGCTGCATCGAGGCCATGGCCCGCAACTTCAAGACCATCGCCGTGCCCGCCAGCGACATCGCCATCCAGCTGGGCAACCCCAAGTGCATGAACGTGGTGCTGTTCGGCGCCATGTGTGACTCTCTGGACTGCCCCGACATCGACTGGGAGCAGATCGTGGCCGAGACGGTGCCCGCCAAGGTCAAGGAACTGAACCTGAAGGCGTTCCGTGCCGGCCGTGAAGCCGCCCGCAATGCCGTCAAGTAACATACAACGCATAAAAAGGCCTCCCCGGCATGAAGCCGGGGAGGCCTTTTTATGCTGTTCTGAAGCACCTGTGGCTTACCGCCGGTCAATCCCACCAGCTGGTGCGGATATCCTCGTCGTCGGTGCTGTCCGTGGTAGTGTCTCCGGAGGTATCGTCGCCGAAGAAGTCGTCCCACGAGCCGTTGTCATCGAAGAAGCCGCTCCAGCCGTCCACCAGCATGAAGTCGTCCTCTGCCTCGATATCCTCAAAGCCCTCCAGCCGCTGGCGCGTGTAATCCAGCTTGGAGCCGCTGGCCACGGTGTAATTGCCGTCCGCGTCTTCAAAGGTCACGGAGTAGATGGGGCTGGTGTGCATATTGCAGTAGGCCGACGGTGCGTTGTCCGCCGCCACCAGCGCCGAGTAGACGCGGCTGCCGCGGCAGTCCTCGGCGCAGCTGTCCGTCGCCAGCATGCCGCTGTCGGCACAGACCGACACACGGGTCAGCCCGGAGCAGCTGAAGAAATCCTTGTCCGCCAGTCCCTCGTGGATGCGGCTCATCACCTTCTGCCACATGGAGGCGGCGGGGTTGCCGCTGGCCACGATCCGCTGGTTGTGGGCATAGCCCACCCACACAGCGCAGCTGTAATACGGGGTATAGCCCACGAAGTAGCGGTCCTGGTCGTTGTTGGTGGTACCGGTCTTGCCGGCCACATGCATCCCGCTGATCCGGCCCTCGTAGCCGGTACCGGCGTTGACCACCTCCTGCAGGAGGCTGTTCATCAGCGCCGCGGTGGTGTCCTTCATAGCCACGGAGGACTTGGCCTCGTTCTCGATGATCACATTGCCGTCGGGATCCTCCACCCGGATGAAGGTGCGGGGCGCGGTGTACACGCCCTCGTTGGCGAAGGCGCCGAAGGCCGCCGCCATCTCCTCGGTGGTAACGCCCCTGTCAAGGCCGCCCAGACCCATATTGCCCACCTGCTGGGAATCCTGATACGTCAGGGTGGTGAAGCCCAGCCGGTTGGTCATGAAGTCGTAGGCCTTGCCGGTGCCGTACTCCTGCACCACCCGGACGGCGCAGGTATTGGTGGACCGTGCGATGGCCGTGTGCAGCGGCGTCAGGCCCATGTAGCGCCCGTTGGCGTTCTTGGGATAGGCCGTGTTGTTCAGGACCATCACCGGATAGTCGTCAATGGAGGACGCGCCGTTGATGGTGCCGTCATCCAGTGCCGGCGCATACACGGAGATGGGCTTGATGGCCGAACCGCACTGCCGTGCGCTGGTGGCCCAGTTCCAGACGCGGGCGCCTTCTTTGACGCCGGCGCCGCCCACCATGGCCACCACATAACCGGTATAGGGGTCCACGATGGTCATGCCCACCTGCAGCTGCTCCGTCTCCTTCTCACCGTAGCCGTTGGTATAGGTGGTGGTATACGGCAGATTGGCCGTATCGGAGCAGACCTCCTCGGCGATGGCCTGATAGTTGGGATTCTGCGTGGTATAGATCTTATAGCCCTTGCCGTACACCATGTTGACGCCCTGCTCAAAGGCGGTGGTCACCTGGCCGGTCACAGGGTCGGTGGTGTCGGTCAGACCGTACTTCTCCACCAGCGCAGAGGCCACATCGTCAATGACCGCGTCGGTGAAGTAGGACTGGCTGGACCTGCGGGGCTTGTTCTCCGTCTCGTCGGAGGGAAGCTGCTCGCCGGTATCTCCGGTGCTGCCGTCTCCGGCATCGTCGGTGCTCCCCGTACTGGGATCGCTGCCCACATACCTGCCCGAGATGGTATAGCCGTTGGCGAACACGATGTCCTCGGCCTTGGCCGCGTCGTACTCCTCCTGGCTGATCTTCTCCTGCTCCAGCATGGCGCCCAGCACCAGCAGCTGGCGCTCCCGGTTGTTCTCCCGGCTCCAGCTGGCCTCTATCGGGTCGTACAGCGAGGGGTTGTTGGTGATGGCCACCAGACTGGCGCACTCCGCCAGCGACAGCTCCGACACATCCTTATCGAAATACGTCAGGGACGCCGTCACCACGCCATAGCAGCTATGGCCGAAGTACACCTCATTGAGGTAGGCCTCCAATATCTCGTCCTTTTCATAGCGCTTCTCCAGATCCAGCGCCCGGTAGATCTCCGTCACCTTGCGCTTGACGGTGTTCTGGTTGTCGCCGGTGACGTTCTTCACCAGCTGCTGGGTAATGGTGGAGCCGCCCTGTACGCTGCCGCCGAACAGGGTGCTGAGGATGGCGCGGGCGGTGCCGTGCCAGTCCACGCCCTTGTGGGTGTAGAACCGCTTGTCCTCAATGGCCACCACTGCTTTCTGGAGGTTCTTGGGTATCTGGTCCAGATTGGCCCAGATGCGGTTCTCCGCATCCATGAACAGCGTCTGGTACATGACCCATTCGCCGCTCTCCGGCTCCTGATGGTACAGCTCCGTGGAGACCTTCGTCTCAAATTCGTCCAGATAGACCTCTACCTTTCCCCGCATGCTGCTGTTGATATATGCGGAGAAAATACCTGCGAAGATGGTGCCGGTCAGTACGAACACCAGCAGCAGTGTGCCGATGACGCGTCCCGCCGTCCGCCAGCCGCCGCGGCGCCGCCGGGGTGCGCGCTCCTGCCGGTCATTGTCTATTTGTCTGGCGCTCTGCTGCGTCCGGTCGGAATGATCCGGCGCCTGTCTGTGTCTGCGTCTTTCCATCACAGGGCACCTTCCTTTCTCTGATACTTGGCGTGGTCAGGACTTTCGCCGGAAAATCCTATAAAAACCCACTATAAGGTTTATTTTACCATGCCTGTCAACTCCTTAAAATCTGCTATTTCCGGAAAAATCATCTCTTTCCCGGTTGTAATCCACTCATTTTATCCGTTTCTGTCCTTTTTCAGTCCCTTACAGCCGGAAATATCGCGTCAAACGCGCTTGCTTTTTCCCGCGGAAACCGTTATAGTGTTGATACCACAACGAAGGAGGTTTTCCCATGAGCGAGGATTTTGGCCCCAACTTCATCACGCTGACCGACGAGGACGGCAACGAGATCGAGCTGGAGTACGTGGACGCTATCGAGGTGGACGGCCAGACGTACATGGCGTTTTTCCCCACGGTGGAGGATGAAGCCGACGAGGCAAAGGCAGAGGATTTCGGTCTGGTGATCCTCAAGTCCATCACCGAAAACGGCGAGGAGCTGCTGAGCACGCTGGACAGCGACGAGGAGCTGGACAAGGTCTACGACCTGTTCATGGAGCAGCTCATGGACGACGAGGACGACGGCAACTGAGAAAAATTGGTCATGCCCCTTTCCCGTTTCCGCCTTTATCCGACAGCCGGAGTTGCTACACTATAAAAAGATAAGCGGACGCCGCCGTGCGTCCGCGCTCAGCGATGGGCAGCGGTCTTTTTTATCCTGACATTGGTTATAGGGGACGTCGGATCAACAGATGGTTTGCAGGCCTCCCGGCTGCCTTCCGCGGCTGGAAGTTGGAAGCAGTAAAGTCAGTTGGAGACGACCCACCTGCGAGCTGTGCAGGTTATAACGCGGCCGCTGCCCATCGCTGAGCGCCCCTCCGCCCTTTGGCGGAGGGGCGCTTTTCCTTGCCGAAAAAGGGCGCGCCCCACCCAACACCTCCGTTTCTTTCCGGATTGTTCATAAATTACCGGCACTTGCCCCTTGCAGAATGTGCCGCAATCCTGTATAATAATCAGGCATTTTATCACCAAGGGCGTATTATGCCCGTTTTTGAGAGGAATGAAGCAAATGAGCGCATCAAGAGAAAAGAAGAACCGTCAGGATCTGGCCAGCCAGGGCATCAAGGATCCCAAAGCCATCCGCGAGGCGGAGGAAAAAGCCAAGCTGCGCAAGGCCAACCGTCTGTACGGCGGCATTGCCGTGCTGTTCGTGGTGGTGGCTGTCGTACTGCTGCTGGTGAATTCCGGCGTGCTGTACCGCGATCCCGACGCTGTCACCATCGGCGGCGAGAACTACTCCGCAGCCCAGGTGAACTACTACTATCAGGGCCTGTACAACAGCATTGCCAACGCCGGCTACTACGGTGTGGACACCAGCAAGCCCCTGAACCAGCAGAACCTGAACGATACCGCCAAGCTGCTGCTGCATGTCACGGACGAGGGCGACGTCACCTGGGACCAGTTCCTGCGTGACTACGCCATTGAGCAGCTGTCCACCAACGTCATGGCCGCCAGAGAGGCCGAGGCCAACGGCCACGGCGCCGACGACGACATCAAGGCCGAGGTGCAGGACACGCTGGCCTCCATCAAGACCTCCGTCAAGTCCAATGGCTACTCCCTCAAGTCCTACCTGAAGGCCGTGTACGGCCAGGGCATGACCCCCTCCGTGTTCGAGGGCATGCTGACTATGGAGGAGGTCGCCAGCCACTACAAGCAGCACTATCAGGAGGACCTGACCTATACCACTGACCAGCTGGAGCAGCGGTATCAGGAGGACCCCTCCGCCTTTGACGTGGCGAACTACGAGTATATCTACTTCAAGGGAAGCGCCGCCTCCACCACCGATGCCGACGGCAACACCGTCCAACCCACGGAGGAGGAATCCGCCGCTGCCAAGGCCGCTGCCGCCGAGGCTGCCGCTGCCGCGCTGGAGCGCTATCAGAACGGCGAGACGCTGCTGGCCATCTCCAAGGATTACGAGGAGCTGGGCACTTACAGCAGCGTGGACGCCGGCTCCAACAACGGCTCCGCCATGAGCGCCTGGGTCTTTGACGCCGCCCGCACCGCCGGTGAGGGTGCTGTGGTCACCGACGACCCCAACAGCTATGTGGTGGTGTTCCACTCCTCCGGCCGCGAGGAATACAACTCCGTGGACGTGCGCCACATTCTTTTCCGTGTGGACACCTCCTCTCTGGACAAGGACTCCGAGACCTATGACGCCGATCTGCAGGCCCTGAAGGATGCGGCCAAGGCCAAGGCTGAGGACGCTCTGGCCCAGTGGCAGGCCAACGGCGCCACCGAGGATGCCTTTGCCGCGCTGGCCAACGAGCTCAGTGATGACGGTGGCTCCAACACCAACGGCGGCCTGTACACCGAGATCGTCAAGGGCCAGATGGTCACCGAGTTCAACGACTGGTGCTTCGACGCCTCCCGCAAGACCGGCGATACCGGCATCGTCTACAACGAGGGCAGCTACACCGGCTACCACGTCATGTACTTCGTGGGTGAGGATATCCCCGCCTGGCAGGTCTCCGTGGAGAACGTGCTGGCTAACAGCGATTACGCCGCGTGGCTGGAGTCCCTTGTGGCCTCTGCCGACGTCAAGCAGCTGGACGGCATGAGCAGCGTGGGCTGATCCCATGAACGAAGCGTTCCTGCGCACGCAGATGCTGCTGGGCGCTGACGCGCTGGACACTCTCTCCCGCTGCCATGTCATCGTGTTCGGCCTCGGCGGCGTGGGGAGCTACGCCGCTGAGTGTCTGGCCCGCAGTGGCGTGGGCGAGCTGACACTGGTGGATCAGGACACTCTGTCCCTCACCAACATCAACCGCCAGCTCTACGCCCTGCACTCCACCGTGGGCCAGCCCAAGGCGGAGATCGCGGCCCGGCGCTGCCTGGATATTGATCCCGCGCTGCGGGTACATCCCGTCTGCGCCACCTACGATGCCGCCCACCGCGACGACTTTTTCACCGCACACTACGACTATATCGTGGACGCCATCGACCTGGTCAGCTGCAAGCTGGACCTCATCCAGCAGGCCCGCCAGCGCCGCATCCCCATCCTGACGGCGCTGGGCACCGGCAACAAGCTGGACCCCACGCTGCTGCAGGTAACGGACATCTCAAAAACCTCCGGCTGCCCGCTGGCCCGCGTCATGCGCAAGGAGCTGCGGGCACGGGACATCCACCACCTGAAGGTGGTGTTCAGCCCGGAGCAGCCCGCCGAGACCCAGCAGCTGGAGACGCCCCCTCCCGGACGGCGCTCCGTCCCCGCCAGTGTGGCGTGGGTGCCCGCCACCGCGGGACTGCTGATGGGCAGTGTCGTAGTCCGCGACCTTATCAGCGGAGGAGGTCTGATCCCATGATCCTCACCGGCGCACTCATCAACGGCGCGGCCATCGTGGCCGGCGGCGTGGCGGGCACCTTCGGCGGCAAGCTGATGCCCCAGCGCATGAAGGAGACGGTGCTGGCCGCCACGGCCCTCATCTCCATCGGCATCGGTGTGTCCGGCCTCGGCTCCAGCAACAACCAGCTCATCCCCATTCTGTCGCTGGTGCTGGGCACCATCCTCGGCGAGCTGCTGAACATCGAAGCGGCGGTGGAACGCCTTGGCAGCTGGCTCCAGAAGCGCTTCGGCGGTCTGGGCCGCATCACCGAGGGCTTTGTCACCGGCTCCCTGGTGTTCGCCGTGGGCGCCATGGCCGTCATGGGCGCCCTGGACAGCGGCCTGAAAAACGACCACACCGTTCTGCTGGCCAAGTCCATCATCGACGGCACGGCGGCCATCGCCTTTGCCGGCTCTCTGGGCATCGGCGTGGCCTTCTCCGGCGCCAGCGTCCTGCTGGTGGAGGGCCTGCTGGCCCTGCTGGCCTCTCTGGTGGCCCCCCTGCTCACCGACGCGGTGCTGGCGGAGATCACGTTCACCGGCTCCCTGCTGATTATCGGCATCGGCCTGAACATTCTGGGCCTGACGAAGCTGCGCGTCCTGAACATGATGCCCGCCGTCCTGTTCCCCATTCTGCTGTGCCGCTTCCTGTAAAAGTAAAAAAGTACCGCACCCCACTGGGGTGCGGTACTTTTTTGCTTATTTCCCGTACAGCAGATAGATGAGCCAGTTCAGAAACCGTGCCGGCAGCACCTTTGTCAGAAACGCGAAGAACTTGTAGTCGAACCGGATGGCGTACAGCGGATGGCGGCTGCCCTCCCGCAGCGCCACCCTGGCGATGTATCCGCCGGCCCTGGCAGGATCCATGCCCGTCTCCTCGTCGTGCTCCATCCGGGCCACGGAGCGGCTGATGCGCCCCTGATAGATGTCGTCCCCCTCGCCGATCTTCCGGCGCGCCGCCGTAAAACCGGTGTGGATGTCGCCGGGCATGACGGCGCATACCGTCACGCCGAAGGGCCGCAGCTCGTTGGCCAGCGCCATGGTGTAGGCGTTCACCGCCGCCTTGGTGGCGGAGTAGTACGTCTGGAACGGGATGGGCACCGGTGCCGCCACGGAGCTGAGGTTCACGATGCGCCCCCGGCCCGCCGCCCGCATAATGGGCACCACGGCCCGGTTCATGTTCACCATCCCGAAGAAATTCACATCAAACAGCGCCTTGGCGTCCTCCGTGGCGGTGAACTCCACCGCGCCGGAGATGCCGAAGCCCGCGTTGTTCACCAGAATGTCGATGCGGCCCTCCCGCGCCATGACCTCCGCCACGGCGGCGCGGACCGTCTCCTCCTTCGTCACGTCGGCGGTGATGTGGTGCAGTCCTTCCACGCCCTGGGCCCGGCGGGACAGCTCATACACCGCGCAGCCCGCGTCCCGCAGCGCCAGCGCGGTGGCCCGTCCGATGCCGGAGGTGCCGCCGGTGACGATGGCCACCTTTTTCTCAGACATGCGCCATCACCTCACCGATGATGTCCATGGCCTCGTCCAGCAGAGCCTCCGTATGGGTGGCCATATAGCTGGTGCGCAGCAGCGCCTCGCCCTCCGGCGTAGCCGGCGGCAGCGTGGGGTTCACATACACGCCCCGGTCATAGATCTCCGCCGCCGCCTGCAATGTGCGGTACGTCTCATAGGTATAGATAGGGATGATGGGCGTAGGTGCCTCCAGCGCCGAGGGCCGGATGGTCAGTCCCCGCTCCGTCATGCCCTTCCGTGCGTACATGCTCAGGCTGCGCAGCCGCTCCGGCAGCTCCGGACGCCGCTCCAGCTCGTGCAGCGCCGCCAGCGCCGTGGCGCAGTTGGCCGGCGGGATGGACGCCGAGAAGATAAAGGGCCGGGAGGCGTGGCGCACATATTCCGCCACCTCCGCCGACGCGGCCATGTAGCCGCCCAGCGACGCCAGCGACTTGGAGAATGTGCCCATATACACATCCACCTTGTCCTCCAGCCCGAAATAGCTGGCGGTGCCGCGGCCGCCCTCGCCCAGCACACCCAGACCGTGGGCGTCGTCCACCATCACCCGTGCGCCGTACTTTTCCGCCAGTGCGCAGATCTCCGGCAGCTTGGCGATATCGCCGCCCATGGAGAACACGCCGTCGGTGACGATCAGCGCCCCCGCCGACTCCGGCACCCGCTGCAAACACTTCTCCAGCTCCGCCATATCGCTGTGGCGGTAGCGCAGCATCTTGCCGTAGGACATCTGGCACCCGGCGTAGATGCTGGCATGGTTCTCCCGGTCGCAGATCACATAGTCATGCCGCCCCACCAGCGCGGAGATGATGCCCACGTTGGACTGGAACCCGGTGCCGAAGGTAACCACGCCGGGCTTGCGCAGGAATTTGGCCAGCGCGTCCTCCAGCTCCAGATGCATCTCCAGCGTACCGTTGAGGAACCGGGAGCCGGAGCAGCCGGTGCCGTACTTCTCCAGCGCCCTGATGCCGGCCTCCACCACCACCGGATCGGTGGTCAGGCCCAGATAGTTGTTGGAACCCAGCATGATGCGGCGCTTGCCCTCCATCATGACCTCCACATCCTGCCGGGACTGGAGTGCGTGAAAATAGGGGTATACCCCTTTCTCCTTCAGCTCACCCGCCAGCGACGGCTCATAGCATTTCGCAAAAATATCCATAGTGCTACCCTTTCCCGTTCTGATAACGCATATTATATACGGTGTTTCCATTCACAGGGATATATCGTAATTTTCTGTGAAAAATATTATATAGAACAGGAAAGAACTTGTCAACGGGGATTCACCTTCCGATATACTCGATGGCCTTCAGGATCCCTCTGGACAGGGCGGCGGCGCCGCACATGGTGCAGATCACGGAAATAGCGGTCATATATTTTCCCTCCTTTGCCTTGATGCCCCCACTTTACCAGAGCCGCTGTCCCAAAATCGGGACACTTCCTCTCTGCGAAAATTTTTTTGCGGCCCCCCGAACCTTTTCCGCCTCGCCGTCCTCTAAAGAGTGTTCCGTCAAGCGCGCGGCGGAACACCCATGTACTATACAACGGAGGTTTTTCATGATGAAACGCTTATTTGTCAGCCTTCTTGCTTTTGTAATGGTGCTGTCTCTGGCCGCCTGCGGCCAGCAGAAGCCCGATACCTCGGACGTGGACCTGACGGCCCCGGAGGTGCTGGAGCAGCTGAAGACCGCTCTGGGCGGCACCTACGGCTGCGACACCGCCGACGACGAGGACTGGATGATCAACTACTACGGTCTGGACATGTCCAAGATCGACAGCTGGGCCTCGGAGATCTACTCCATCAGCAGCATCGACCCCAGCACCGCCGTGGTGCTGCGGGTCAAGGACGGCTACGCGCAGGACGCCGCCGGTGAATCCGACTGGTTCCTCAGCGAGGCCAAAAAGGTGGACGCCGCCTGGTCCGACATCTTCGGTACTGCGGAGAACCAGATCGTTCAGTGACCCTGTCACATATGCAAACAGCGCTCCCCGCGCCTTCCGGCGCGGGGAGCGCTGTTTGCCTTTCTGCCGCTCTGTACCACCGCGTCCACCCAAATACCTTTTCCTGTTTTTTCCTGAAAAAACCATCTTTGCGCCGTGATTCCCTATTGACACGCCCTCCGTTCTGTGTTACCATTAAGTTAGGGTTATTTAACCAACATTGCACGATGCTGCCTTGGGCCAGCTTTTTTATCGTCCATCGGTTAGATTGCTCTAACCAATAATTATCAGAAAGGACATTTGACTATGAAAACTGCTGTCATCTACTGGAGCGGCACCGGCAACACGGAAGCCATGGCCAACGCCGTGGCGGAGGGCATGAAGGAGGCCGGCGCCGAGGTCACTCTGCTGACGCCGGAGCAGGTACAGCCCGCCGCCCTCAGCGGCTTCGGCGCCATCGCCTTCGGCTGCCCCGCCATGGGCTCCGAGGTGCTGGAGGAAATGGACTTCCAGCCCATGTTCGACGGCTGCAAGAACACCATCGGCGGCAAGCGCGTGGCGCTGTTCGGCTCCTACGGCTGGGGCGACGGCCAGTGGATGCGCGACTGGGAGACGGACTGCGGCAACGCCGGCATCTCCCTGGCCTGCGACAGCGTCACCTGCTGCGAGGCCCCGGATGACGCGGCGCTGGCTGCCTGCCGTGAGCTGGGCAAGGTCCTGGCCGGCTGATCTCTCTGCATACGATCCTCCCTCTCTCCGAATAGATGAAAGGACAGGCGCGGCCCCGGCCCGCCTGTCCTTTCGCATAAAAAAGGCGGCCCTCCATCAGGAGGGACCGCCTTTTTATGCTCTGTGCGTGTCCTGTGTGCCGCTTCGTCAGCGCCGCTTCCTCCGTCCCGCCAGCACCGCGGAGCCGGTCAGGCTCAGCAGCGCGGCTGCGGCGTACAGTACCATACCGGGATCGCCGGTGGACGAAGACTTCCCGCTGCCCGAACCGCCGGTGCTTCCGGAGCCGCCCGTGCCGCCGGATCCACCGGAACCGCCGGATCCACCGGGATCACTGGGCTTGCTGGGATCGCCGGGGTCACTGGGTTTGCCGGGATCATTGGGATCGTTGTTCTCGATCTCCGGTCTTGCGGAGACCAGCACCGGCGCTGCGCCGGTGTTGCCGGCGTCATCCTGCGCAGTGACCTCTGCCACCAGCGTCTGGAAGCCGCTCTCCGCGTCGGCCTGCAGCATACTCGTAAAGGTGAACCGTCCCTGCATATCCGCGGTGGCGGTCAGGACTGTGCGCTTGCCGCTCTGGATGGCGACGGTCAGTCCCGGCTCCGTCTGCCCCGACACGGTGTAGGCGCCGGTGGTCATGTCGGCCCGGATGTTGTCGGCGTCCAGCACAACGACCGGCGGCACATCGTCCAGCATCAGCCGCAGATAGTATTCCGTGGTGTCCAGACCGGAAGGCCCGGAGTGCACGGTCAGCAGGATGCGCCCGCCGCTTTCGATGAGCGTCCTTGCATCGGCGTCATCGGCGGTGATCTCCCAGTATCCGCTGTCGCCGCTGACGGTGAAGGTGCCGCGGCCCTGCTCCGCCGCAGCGGTGATGCGCACGGCGTCAACGCTGTCCACGGAGAACAGCATGCCGTCCGGCACCGCGTTCCACAGCAGGGTGCCGTAACCGCTGCTGCCGTTCAGTTCGACGGTCTGGCCGCTTTCGGTGGTCACGGTGATCCTCGGCGCGGTGTAGCCGGGCAGGTATACCGCACCGCCCGCAGGCTCTGCCGCCGCACTGTAATAGAGGGCGTTTTCCAGCGTCGTATCCCGCTTGAAGGCCTCCACCGTCACGCGGTAATCGACTCCCGCCGGAGGCAGCGTGCCTGCGGGGATATTCTCGCCACCGGTGCTGCCCACGGTAGGTGCCATGCGCAGCATCCGCACATCGCCGTTCCGGGACGCGGCCCCGGTGCCGCTGCCGTCCTCAAAGTCTGCGTTTTCCAGCACATAAGGCGCGCCGGCCTGCTTCCACCCGCCGTTCTCCCGATAATACAGGGTCACGCGGTAGCCGTCCGCACCGCCCGCCGCCGTCCAACTGACCGCCAGCGTCTCGTTGCCGCCAGCCGTCAGCGCAACATCTGTGGGTTCGCCGAGCTGCATCTTATGGCGATAGGCCACCGTGCCGCCATAGGTCTGCGTGTCCACCGTGACCCAGGAATACTCGTCCTCGGAGATGTTGCCGTCGCCGTTGAAGTCGCCGGTCACCTTCTCCACCAGCACGGCGGTGACGTAGTAGTCGCCGCTGGGTGCCAGCCATCCGTCGGTAGGCACCGGGAAGGTGTCAGCGGTCTGATTGACCGCCAGCTCCCGCATCTCCAAGAAATAGTGCTCACCCGTCCGGTCCGCCGCCGTGTCGAAGTAGTACCGAACGGCGTATTGCCTGCCGCTCTGCGGACGCAGCACGGTGCTCTCCGCGCCGTTGGCGCCGAGCTGGAAGTCCAGTGCCGTCAGAGGCGCGGAGGCAATGATGCTGCCCTCGAAATCGCAGTCCGCCGTGATCGTCCAGCGGTACGTCTCATTCCCGGCAAGGCCGGTGAAGACCATCAGGCCGGGCACACCGTTCTCCTCGACCTCCACGCAGTTGCCGTCCTCGTTGATGACCTCGGGATCCTTGTCCATATCCTCCAGCTTCAGCGTGCGGGGCGTCGTATCGCTGCCCACGGTGTAGGTGATGCGCAGGCTGCGGCGCAGCTTCTCCACGCTGCCGCCGTTCTTCACGGTCAGCAGCAGGCCCAGCTCGCTGTCAGGCTCCGCAGCGGAGACGGCGGGATCGTAGGTGAGATTCGTCGTAAAGCCGCCGCCCACAGCAGGGCTGGCCAGCGTCACGGGCATACTGTCCTCGCCCACCCAATAGGTGCTGACCTCCAGCACGGCGATACCCACCTGCTCGCCCGTCTCCGGGTCGTAGCACTTGCCCACCTGCGTGGCCCAGCCCGGCCCGCCGCTGATGGTCTGCGCGCCGCCGATGAACCATGCGTTCTTGTCGATCTCCTGCTCCAGCGTCCAGTTCTTGTTGATGTTCCACAGGGCCACCTTGCCGCCCACATGGTCAGGGATCACATAGTACAGCCGGTAGTAGAAGATGCCCAGCTTGCCGCTGGTGGACAGACCGCCGTAGACACTGAGGTTGTTCCACGCGGACTCTGCCGCGGTGGCCAGGATCTGATCCACGCTCTTCCCGGCGTAGTCCTTGGGATCCAGCGTCATAGCGGTCTGCGCCCCCAGAATGAAGTCCACCGAGGCCTCCGCCAGCGTCTTGCCGCCCAGATGCGGGAACGTCAGCGGCCCCAGCTTCTTGGGGAACATGACCTTGCCCGTGACGCCGCCCCGGCTGTCCAGCTGGATATGGGCCGAGGTGGGCCGCGAGTAGTTGTCCAGTCCGCCGAACACGCTGGCCTCCGCCTTGCCCTCCACCTCGAAGACGGTGCCGGTGAAGAAGTCCTCCTGCGGCGCCTTTATGGTGACGCTCATACCGCCGCCGGCCCGCAGACCGGTATATTCCTTATTCAGATAGCTGCGCTTCTCGCCCTGCAGGCGCAGGTACATGCTGAAGCTGTCCAGCACGTCCGCCCCGGCGATCTTGATGTCTCTGCCGCCGTAGGCCAGATAGCTGGGCCCCAGCGTGACATCCAGCTTGCCCTTGATGATCTTCAGATAGTCGCCGTTGGCCGTCAGCCGCAGCAGGATGGGCGGGATGGCGATATAGTCGCCGTTGATGGTGTCGGCCAGCCCGTCAAAGCCGCCTCCTCCGCCCCGGAGGAACGCGGTGGGCACCGGCGGCACCAGCGGGATACCCGGCTCCGCCGCCAGCGCGAAGTACAGCCTGTTGGGTGCCAGCCGCCCGTTGTTCAGCCGCTTCAACTGCAGCTCCGCCTCCGTCTCAAACAGATCAAAGGCGTTCAGCTTCAGCGAGAAGTCGTAGTTCTCCTTGCCGTCGAAGGTGTTGATGTACGCCTTCAGCTTCGCCAGATCCAGACCCAGCAGGCCGGCGGTGTCGATCTCGCCTCTGGCCTCGAAGCCCTCCTGCACGAAGGAGATGGTGTCGTCCTGCTCCTTCTTGGGCGCATAGCCCAGGGCCTCCAGCTCTATCAGCTGATTCTGCGTGCAGTTGAGGATGAGATCCAGCCCCATCTCGCCGGTCAGCACCAGATTGCCATTGGGCTTGATCTGCGCCGCGTCGATGAGGCTCTTGACCTGCGGGATGTCGATAAACACCAGCACCGCGTTCTTGTTGGGGTCCATCCCCAGCGTCAGACAGCCGTCCTCAAAGGTCAGCTCCGCCGGCTCCACGGCGTCGTTGACCGGATTGTACAGCTGGAAGCGCGGGGTGCTGTACCGCACCTTGGCCGAGGTGTCAAAGGCCGTGATGATGCCCTTCTCGTCCACCCGGACGCGGAAGTGGTCCCCGCTGCCCCACACCGCCGTGATGGTGGCGGTCAGCGCCGCCTTGCCGTCGGTGTATTCGTAGTATTTCCCGTCCTTGTCGGACTTTGTCTCAAAGTTGCCGTACAGCGTGTACACTGGGTCGCCGTACTGCTTTTTCAGGACCGCCTCCCGCGCACTGTCGGTGATGGGTGCCGCCGCGAAGCCCTTGTCCGTCTCATACAGCCCCAGCCGGTTGGCGTCCTGGGGGATGGTCACCTGATCCGGCTTGGTGAACTCCACCTTGGAGATGTCCGCTGCCTCCTTCTTGGTGTAGACATCCCGGAAGCCCCATATCTGCAGGGCGTTCATGGCGCTTCTGCCGCTGCGCCCGCCCATGGCCTCCGTATCGCCCTCGGCGGTCAGCGTATCCGCCGCCGCGTCGTAGGTCATGTACACCGGCGTCCATATGTCATTGATGCCGCGCATACGGTCCACATCCGCCAGCACGAAGGGGTTGTCCACACCGTAGCTGTCGGAATATATCTCCGCGACATCGCCCTTGCCGAAGGTGCCGAAGACGCTGGCACGTCCCATACCGGCGGTGATGTCCGTGGACTTGGCGGTGATGCGCCCGTCCAGCGCCTCATAGGTACGGCTCATCTGCACATGGGCCGCCGCGTCCGCCTTGGCGTGTCCCATCCGGGAAAAACCGTGGTAGTCCTGGAACCAGCGGAACGTGAACTCTGAGGGCATGGTGGTCTCGGTGACCATGCCCAGCCCCCAGGAGGCCTGGGCCACCAGGGCGTAGGTCCTGCCGTCCGCGTCCTGCACGAAGCTCTCGATGGTGCCGTCCGTCACACCGGCCGCCAGCTCCACGAAGTAGTAGCTGATGTAGCACAGGAACTGCTCAGGCACCCCCTCGCCGCTGAAGGTGTACTTGATGGTCAGCGCGTTTTCCATGGGCACCATGTCCATGCCGACACCGGACAGCTGCGGCTCCTTCTTGGGGTCGATCACCTCCATGGAGCGGATGGTCAGCGGCTTCTGCTCCCCCCGTCCGGTCTGTATGGTAAAGCGCGCCTGCTCATACACACCCTTATTGAAGGAATCCCCCGTGGCGGTATAGCCCCGGTCGGAGTTGGTCACGGACTTGCCCATGTGGGGGCCGCTGGTGGCGATGAACATCACCAGCTTGCCGTTCTTCATCTTCATGGAGTAGATCTGTGAGCCGCTGTCGATCCCCTCCTTCGTGATGGTGACCGGCGCTGTATCCATGTACAGCCGGCGCACATCTCCGCCCGTAATGGCAAATGCCTCCACCGGCAGCAGCAACGCCGCCATCAGCACCGCCATCAATAGGGAAAGAAGCCGTTTCTTCATGGTGCATCTCCTTTCTTCTCTTCCCAAGAGTTCTGTAAATATCTAACAGCTCCCATTTTAGCAGAAAGGCATGCGTGCCACATCACCCTTTCGGGTAGTATTTTCCCTCAGCGCAGCATCTCGATCAGACGGCTGCGCCGGTCGATATTCATTTTCTGGAAGGCGTTTTTCAAGTGGTGCTTCACCGTGTTCTCCGAGATATGCAGCGTCTCTGCGATCTCGCTGTTGCGCATGCCCCCGGCAGCCAGCTGGGCCACCTCCCGCTCCCGGTCGGTCAGCGTCTCCTTCAGCTCCGGCACATCGTCCAGCATGGCGAAGATGCGGCTCTCATCGGCACGGGTGTAGTGGATGGCCAGCGCCCTGATCTCCCGGATGGCCTCCCCGTGCCGCGCCGCGATGGACGGCATCAGGAACAACACCTGAAAGTACTTGCGGAAGCAGGCGATGAACGAGTAGTTCTTATCCCGCTCCGCCATGGTCAGTGACCGGTCCAGCCACTCTGCGGCCCTGCCCAGCCGCCCCGTGGCCAGATAGCACAGCGCCAGCCCGCAGTACATGAAGTTCCGCGCTGCGGCGGAAATGAGCCGCGGGTCCAGCTCCAGTGACGCCTCTACCGAGGCGATGGCCCGCTGGTACTCCTTTTTCAGCAGCAGGTCGGTGATGCGGCAGGTCTTGATCATAAAGTTGGTGAACGTCAGATCGGCCAGCGTGTCCGCCCCTCCCTGCGTCCACAGGGCGGAGCGTCCCGTCTCCATCATCAGCCCCAGCAGATAGCCCCGCACCGTCTCCACCATGTAGCGTCCGATGCTGGTGCCCTGCAGAAAGGCACAGCTCTGCGCCTTATTCTCCAGATAGTCCACCGCCCGCTGCAGGCCCGCCATGTCCGAGCGGTAGATGGCGTTGATACCCAGCAGCAGCGCCGCGCCGTAGGTGGCGGAGGCATTCCGCCCCTGTTCGGACAGAAACGCCGCCTGATAGGCCTGGATATCCGACTCCTCGAACCGCCCCTGCACAGAGTAGGCCTCGCCCCGGTATATCTCCGATGCACCGGCGGCATGTCCGTTGGTCAGCCGGTTATAGCGCTTGAGCACCTGCGCCAGCCGGTCCGCCGTGGCCATCATCTGCCCCGGCTCCGCGTAAAACAGATACCACATGGACGCACAGCCGAAGAAAAACGGCTCCTCCGGGATAAACAGCTCCGAGTCGTGGGTCAGCAGCTTCTCCGCACGGGCGTAGGCCTCGTCCATGCCGTCCAGATCGGGGAAAAACTCCAGCGCGTCCAGCAGCTCCCATTCCCCCAGGCAATGGTGCCCGCAGTCCGCCAGCAGCCCCCGTATCCGGGCCATCTGCCGGGCAAACTCCGCAAACTCGCACCCGCCGTACAGCGCGTAGCACAGCCGCAGCAGACTCAGCGGATACCGCCGCTGCACCTCCTCCGGGCACCGCCGCAGCACCGTCCGGGCCAGCGCGGTATAGCTCACGTCCCCAAAATGCTCGCCGATCAGCCCCACCAGCCGGCAGGACAGGATGCCCTCGTCGTCCTCCGCCCGGAAGAAACAGTCCACCGCCGCCTTGGTCATGCCGTTATCCCGGTACCACTGTCCCGCCCGGTCATAGATCTCCCGGCGCAGCGGTCCCTCCGCCTCCGCCAGCCGCTCCCGCAGAAAGCGCAGCAGCAGCTCATGGGGATAGTAGCGGCGGCGCATGGCGTCCTGCCGCACCAGCGGCGTGCGGTGGAACAGCTCCTCCCGGTCGCCCTCCGGCAGCGTGCCCTCCGGCACCAGCCGGTCCATCATATCCGGCGTGATGCAGTCGAACAGGCTCAGCCGCAGCAGTGCCGTCCGCTGCCCCGGCTCCATGCGCATCCAGAACAGGCGGTACAGCAGCTCGTCCATCTCGCCGGTGGCACCGTCCGCCTCCAGACACAGTGCCACCGCCGCCGGCCACCCGCCGGTGCTGCGCACGATGGCCCCGGCCTGGGCTTCCGTCAGCGCCGCACCTCGCCGCTGGGCAAAGGCGCGCACATCCTCCTGCGCCAGCAGCAGGTCCCCGGCCCGCAGGAAGCACACCGTCCCCTCCAGCGCCTCGAACACCGTCCGCAGCCGCCCCAGATTCTGTGCGATAAAGATAATGTGCAGCCCGTCGGCAGGCCGCTTCACCAGCGCGTCGATGATCTGCGGCGGCCAGTTGTCCGCCGCGAACTGGAAGTTGTCAAAGATCAGCGTCATCGGCTTCGCCACCCGCAGCTCCAGCAGCGCCTGCGCCGCCAGCGTTGCATTGCTGCGGTTCAGGAACCCCAGCGCCTCGATGCGCCGGACGGTGCGTTCATCCACAGCGGCCAGCTGCCGGATGAACCAGTAGAAGCTGGTGTCCGGCAGATTCTCCACCCCCGTGTACCACACCGCCGACTCCGCGCCCTCCAGCGCCCACGTCACCGCCGTGGTCTTGCCGTAACCCGCCGGTGCCTCCAGCACGGAGACGGGACTGCGCCGCAGCAGCTCCGCCTTTTCCAGCAGCCGTTTTGAAAAGATCAGCTTTTCCATATCCTCCCGTACCTCCGCCGTTCCCGTTTTCTCCCTGTCCGCAGCGCCCGCCGCGTCGGCGCATATCTCGACTTTGTCATGGTCCTTCCTCTCCTCCCGGCCCGCGGCCCTGCCGCTGGCGTACCTGGTGTCTGTGTTTTTTCATTATAGTCCTCCCCGCCGCCGCCGTCAATCGCGCTCGCCGGCAGGCCGCAAAAACCGCGATTGCAAAGCCCGCCAAAACGTGCTACGTTTATTGAATATGAATCCTTATGAGATCAGGTGAAATGCTTATGCCCCACAGCTCCATCGTCCACGACCTCCGCTCCGCCCGTTCTTCCGGCGCGCTGCTGACCGGCGCGCCCCTCCCGACCCTGCTGTACTTTGCGCTGCCCATCATCCTGGGCAACGTTTTTCAGCAGCTTTACAGCATCGTGGACGCCATCGTGGTGGGCAATTTCCTGGGCGACCTGTCCCTGTCGGGCATCAGCGTGGCCTCCCCTCTCGTGGACGTTGCCAACGCTCTGGTCATCGGCGGCACCATCGGCGTGGGCGTCCTGTGCGCCCACTACTGCGGTGCCGGTGAGGAGGAACGCCTTCGCTGCATGAACGCCACGGCGCTGCTGGGCGGCGCGGCGCTGACGGTGCTCATCGCCGTGTGCGGCATCGCCTTTTCCACCCCGCTCCTGCGGGCGCAGGGCACGGAGGAGGCCGTCTGCCTCGAGGCGGCGGTGTACCTCCGGCTGGTGTTCGCCGGTCTGCCCTTGTGCTTCCTTTACAACTACTACGCCGCCATGCTGCGCTCCTGCGGCAACTCCCGGACACCCTTTTTCATTCTGCTGCTGGCCTCCACGCTCCACGCGCTGCTGGACGTGCTGCTGACGGGCGTGCTGGCCTGGGGCATCCGCGGCGTGGCCGTCTCCACCGTACTGTGTCAGGCTCTCTCCGCCGCTGCCTGCATCCTCTACGCACAGCGGCGCTGCCCGCCGCTGTTCCTCCGCCCCGCCGACCTGCGTTTTGACCGGCAGATGGGCCGCACAGCGCTCTCCTACGCATGGGCGGCGGCGCTGCAGCAGGCGGTGATCTGCATCGGCCGCCTGCTGGTGCAGGGCATGCTGACACCGTTGGGCACCAGCACCGTCACCGGCTACAACATGTCCCTGCGCACGGAGCAGTTCCTGTTCTGCTTCTCTCAGGGCATCAGCGCCGCCATGGTGGTGTGCCTGTCCCAGAATCTGGGCCACGGCGACAAACTCCGGGCACGGCGCTTCTTCCGCGTCAGCGTTCTGGTGGAGCTGGCGCTCATCGCCGTGCTGGGCACGGTGTGCTTCCTGTTCCCCGCCCGGATCGTCGGTCTGTTCTCCGACAACGCCGACGTCATTGCCGCCGGTGCGCGGTACACCGGCACCATGGCCTACCTGTATGTCCTTGCCTATCTGGGTGAGGTCATTCAGGGCTTCTTCCGCGGTCTGGGACGGCTGCGGCTGACCATGGTGGCCTCCCTGCTGCAGGTAGTGCTGCGGGTGGTGCTGTCCTACCTCCTCATCCCCGTCTGGGGCATGTACGGCATCTGCGCGGCAGTGACCGCCGGCTGGGTGCTGCTGGCGGGCCTTGAGGGCGCCTACGCCGTCAAAAAGGCGCGGGACCTCACCGCCTCGTGACCGCCGCATAAGCCCCCATTCAAAATTTTACACATTCACGCTGGCGATCTCCCGCCCGCGATGGTACAATACCCGTAAACCGATACAACCGATGCAGAAAAGGAGCAGCGGCATATGGATACCAACATCTCCCTTGATTTCAACACAAAAAAAGGCTTTATCTGCGATATGGACGGCGTCATCTACCACGGGAACCGCATTCTTCCCGGCGTGGCGGAGTTCATCCAGTGGCTCCACGACGAGGACAAGGAGTACCTCTTCCTCACCAACAACAGCGGCTATACCCCCCGGGAACTGAACCAGAAGCTGGCCCGCATGGGGCTGGATGTCCCGGAGGAGCACTTCTATACCAGCGCGCTGGCCACGGCGGCCTTCCTGAAGGAGCAGGCCCCCGGCTGCTCCGTATTCGCCATCGGAGAGGCAGGTCTTCTCAACGCCCTCTACGACGCCGGCATCACCATGAACGATGTCAGTCCTGACTACGTGGTGGTGGGCGAGGGCCGCAGCTACTCGCTGGACACCCTCACCAAGGCCACGAATCTGGTGATGCAGGGTGCCAAGCTCATCGGCGCCAACTCCGACGTTTCCGGCCCCATCGAAAACGGCATCGCCCCGGCCTGCCGCGCCCTCATCGCCCCCATTGAGATGGCCACCGGTAAGCAGGCCTATTTCTGCGGCAAACCCAATCCCCTGATGATGCGCACCGGCCTCCGGATGCTGCACTGTCACTCCGCCGAGGCCGTGATGGTGGGCGACCGTATGGACACCGACGTGATCTCCGGCATGGAGAGCGGCATGTCCACGGTGCTGGTGCTCTCCGGCGTTTCCACCCGTGAGACGCTGAACACCTACGCCTACCGCCCCAGCATCGTGCTGGACGGCGTGGGCGACATCCCCGCCCTGGCCCGCGGCGAAAAGCGCTGACCCCCGACAGCCATACGCCCCGCCTGTCCCCGAAAAGCCTGTCGTCATAAAACCACCGCCTGTCCCCCTAAAGATGTATTTTCCATACGGCCCTGTCTGTTATTCAAAAGGCCCGCTTCCCCATCCGGAAGCGGGCCTTTTCTGCTTATTGTTCTCTGTATCGCCGCCATGTTATAGCCGGCACCGCCTCTGCTATGCAGGCGCGGCGGCACCGCCGCCCTACATAGCGCTGCGTCACCATCCCGCATCTCCCATCTCCGTTCCCCCGCCAAGCCGCCGTCCCTGTTCTTCCGTCTCTGTTCCGTTCACCGGGACAACGTCCTGCATCCCCCTTTCTGTTTCCCCATCGAGCTGCCATGTACTTCCGTGGCCGCTCTCTGCCAGTCCGCCGCTTCGGATCTCCGCCTCCGCTCCTCTCGCCAGGCCGCCACTTCGTATCTCTCCCCGCTCCTCCGCCGTTCCGCCGTCCAGCACCTCCGTCTCCACTCCTCCCGCCAGGCCGCCACTTCGTATCTCTCCCCCGCTCCTCCGCCGTACCGCCGTCCAACACCTCCGTCTGCGCCCCCATCGGGCCACCGCGCCGCGTCTCTCCCCGCTTTTTGCCGCTCCTTATTCTATCAGTTTTACTAACATCCCATATCACATTCTATGGCTTTACTTTTCTCGTTAAATATCCTACTATACAGTCACAACAGCAAGACACCTGAAAATACAACAGGAACTTCATCAATAACCAAAATATCTTCAAGGAGGAATTCATCATGAAGAACATCAATATCTACATTCTCACCGCTGTCGTCTCTCTGGTCATGGTCGTCGCCACCGCTTTCCTGATGACCGCCGCCGATGAGCCCGTCCGTCAGGCCGGTTACTACCTGCCCATGATCTTCGGCGCTGTCGGCACCTGGGCCGCCTCCAAGGCCGGTCTGCTGGAGCTGGACTATGAGGCGCGCAAGGCTCACCGCAGCGCCCATGCCGCCGTGTGACCGATCAGAAAACCTTTACTTCCCTAAACTTCCCCTGTTTTCCCTCTTATAAGCCTTTTTCAAACTTTTCTCTTCCTAAAAAGGGAATGACACGCGAAAGCGTGTCATTCCCTTTTTTCGCTTAAATATGCCGAAAAGCGATATATTCCGCCGGGAAGCGCCGCTTTTACCGTCCAAAATGGCAGCCCACGGTAAAAAATGGTCGCCTTTGCTTCGTGCATATTCACTTCTCCCGGCGCGGATACTATCCTTGTAAAATTTGCTTTGACTGGAGGAATTTCATATATGAAAGCAACAGGGATCGTGCGCCGGATCGATGATCTCGGCCGCGTCGTCATTCCAAAGGAGATCCGCCGCACCATGCGCATCCGCGAGGGCGACCCGTTGGAGATCTACACCACCCGCGAGGGGGAGGTCATCTTCAAGAAGTATTCCCTTATCGGTGGACTGGAGGACTTCGCCGCTCAGTTCTGCGACACGCTGAGCCGCAGCACCGACTTTACCGCCGCCGTCACCGACCGGGACGCCGTTATCGCCGTGGCAGGCCCCGGCAAGCGTGAGCTGCTGGGCAAAGCCGTGTCCGACCAGCTGGAGAAGATCATGGCCGAGCGCAGCATCTACCACTTCACCGGACTGGGCGCCATGCCCCGCGTCTGCGAGGACAATGAGACATTCACCGCCGCCGTGGCCGCCCCCGTGCTCTGCGAGGGCGACGTGCTGGGCGCGGTGCTGTTCGTCACCGACGACGGCCGTCTGGCCGGGGATACGGAGTGCAAGCTGGCACAGACTGTGGCCGCGTTTCTGGGCAAAAATATGGAAAGCTGAAAAGCAGGGCCTCCGGTCTTACCGGAGGCCCTGCTTTTATGTCGATATCATGGCGTTCAGCGCTTGCCGCCGCCGAAGCCGCCCTTGCCGAAACCGCCGCCGCGACTGCCGCCGCTGCTGCGGCTGCCGCCGAAGCCGCCGCTGCCGAAGCCGCCGGAGGGTCTGCTTCCGCCGGAGGGACGGCTGGGACGGCCCTGAGGCCGGGGTGCGCCGGGGCGCGGGCCAGGACGCGGGCCGCCGGAAGGGCGGCTGCCGGGCCGGGGCGCACTGGGGCGCGGACCCGGTCGGGGGCCGGAGGGTCGGGGGCCGGAGGGTCGGGGGCCGCCGCCCATGGGGGGCGGAGGCGGCGGGGGACGGTGTCCGTGAGGCGGACGGGGCGGGCGGGGCCCGCGGGGACGTCCCCAGAAGACGGGGTAGTACATGGGCCGCACCACATTCACCGGCGTGCCCACGATGTACCGGCGCCGGTAGCGGTCATACCGCACGGCGTCCAGCAGCATCCACACCACGAAGATGGCCGCGATCAGCAGGATGACCCCCGTTACGCTGGCACCGCCGGCAGACGCGGGCTGCGCAGGCGCCGTCCAACTGCCGTCGTCGGTGCTGCCGCCGCTGCTGCCCAGCTGGGCCTGTCCGTAGAACACGTCGGCCTGCCGGTAGAATGCCAGCGCCGCGCCGTCGAAGTCCCCGTTGTAGTAGGGGTCTTCAATGGCCTGCTTCAGTCTGGCCAGCATGGTGTCGTAGCTGTTCAGCGCAGCCAGCACATTGTCGCCGCAGGTCACATAGTAGTCGTCACCGCGCACCATCAGCAGCAGCATGTCGTTGGCGGTAAGGCCCCAATCGGCGCCCAGCTTCTGCGCGGCCTCTTCCGGCGTCCAGCCGGTAATGTCATCCGCCGTGGCCACGGCAATGACGGCGTAATACCGGCTGTCCCAGTTTTCGTTATACTGGCGGATGGCGTCCTTTGTGGTGTCGGACAGCATCCCCGCCTCGTCGCAGATCCACTGGTGGTATTTCACCTCCGGCAGCGTCACCGGCTGGTTTTCGATGTAGCCGGCCTTGCGGCTCTGGCCGATAAACACGGCGGCGGCGATGGCCAGCACCAATACGGCCAGCGCGATACCGCGTTTTTCAAAAAATTTCATAGGCGCTCCTTTTTGCCGCCGGTCGAGCCGGGCGGGCGGCATCCGTTTCTCTTATCAGCTCCGCAGCTCCAGCAGCTTCTGCTTCAGCTCGCCCTCGATGCAGCCCAGCGCCCCATTTTGCGCTCGCGCAAAACGGGGACCCCATTCCATTTCACATCCTCGGGCGAAGTAAATTCGCCCTGCGGCAAGGTTTTGCTGCGCAAAACGCTTGCACGCGCAGACGCACGGGGCGGCTTTGCCGCCGGTCGAGCCGGGCGGGCGGCATCCGTTTCTCTTATCAGCTCCGCAGCTCCAGCAGCTTCTGCTTCAGCTCGCCCTCGATGCGGCCCAGCTCGACCTCCGCCTCCTTGCGCTTGGCGGCGCCCTCCTTCTGGATACGGGCCACCTCGTCCAGCGTGGAGATCAGCTGCTGGTTGGTGTGCTGCAGCGTCTCGATGTCCACGATGGAGCGCTCGGACTCCTTGGCGGTGGCGATGGTGCCCATCTTCAGGGTATCGGCGTTCTTCTTCAGCAGCTCGTTGGTCATCTCCGTCACCGCGTTCTGTGCGGCGGTAGCCTGACGGCTGTGCTCCAGACCCAGCGCCAGCACCATCTGGCTCTTCCACAGGGGGATGGTGTTCACCAGCGAGGACTGGATCTTCTCGATCATCTGGGTGTCGTTGTTCTGCAGCAGGCGGGTCTGGGGGCCCATCTGGATGGACACTATGCGGGTCAGCTCCAGATCGTGGAGCTTCTTCTCGAACCGGTCGCACAGGCTCACCAGATCGTTGTAGGCCTGGGCATCCTCGGCAAGGCCGGACTGCTCCGCCTTCTTGCGCAGCTCCTCCACCTCGGTGGCGCGGACATCGGCCAGACGCTTCTTGCCGGCCAGGATGTACATGGTCAGTTCCTTGTAGTACTTCAGGTTCAGCTCATACATCTGGTCGAACATCGCCACGTCCTTCAGCAGCGTGATCTGATGGTTCTCCAGATTCTGGGCGATCTTGTCCACGTTGGCCTCCACCTTGCTGTACTGGGCCTTCATGACCTCCAGCTTGTTGCCGGCCTTCTTGAACAGGCCCTTCAGGCCCTTGCGCTCCTCGTCCTCGCCGAAG
This sequence comes from uncultured Oscillospiraceae bacterium, assembly GCA_934591745.1. Lineage (GTDB taxonomy): Bacteria > Bacillota > Clostridia > Oscillospirales > Oscillospiraceae > Vescimonas. Next base: position 9,853 of record CAKTPQ010000005.1, on the reverse strand, counting down.
CCCTTCAGCTCCACCACCAGACGGCTCAGGTCCTCGCCGATCTCGCCCATGTCCTTGTTGCGCACATTGTTCAGGGCGTTCTCGGAGAAGGACGCCACGCTCTTCTGGGCGGCGGCGCCGTACTGCAGCACCTGATTGGTGTCGCGGATGTCGATCTTCTGGGAGAAGGCGTCCACGGCCTTGCGCTCCTCCTCGGTCAGGAGGCTCTCGTCCATGGCCACCGGCTCGATCTTCTTTTCCTCCTCCTGCGGCACCTCGGGCGCGTCGGGGGTCAGGGTCAGCTCGGGCACGGCCACTGCGGCAGCGGCATCGGTATCCGGGGTCAGGGTCAGCTCAGGCATCATATTGTCAGTCATGTTTTCGGTTCCTTTCTGTTATGATAAAATGTGTTTTCCCTCTCTTACAGCTCCAGCGTGGTGCCGCCGGCCTCCTGCGGCGGCTGGGTCTGGGGCGCGCTCTGGACGGTCTTATGCAGGTCGTCCGACACCAGACCCTCCCGCGCCATCATATTCTCCAGCACAGTGATGTCGGTGGAGATGTCCATGGCCTCGTCGCCGAACAGGCTGTCCAGCTGCTTTTCAAAGGCCAGCACGATGGCGGACATCATGCCCTCCACCTTTTCCATGGTGCCGGTGATGTTCTCACCGCTGACGCCCTGCCGGCTCATCTGGTCGTAGGCCGTCAGCAGCTTGATGGTGGTGGGCAGGTAGTAGGACATGAATTTGCGGATCTGGGGCAGCTTGGCCGGGTTGTCCTTCACGTACTGGAAAATGCGGCTGCTGACCTCCTCCAGCCGGTCGATCTGTCCGGAGATGGTCTCGTCCTGGATGCTGTCGTTCAGGGCGCGCATGGCCTTGATGGCCCCGTCGCCGTCGGCGATCATCTTATCCAGCTCCGGGTCGCCGGTGGTCACCGGCTCCTCGGGGATCTCCACCTCCTCCGTCACGTCCCTGCAGAACAGGCGTGCGATCAGCGCCACTGCGGCGGAGGCTGCCGCCGCCAGCAGAAAATGTCCCGTCTGATACAGGGGGAACAGCAGCGCGTACAGCACCCACGTCACCGCCGCCGCGTAGATGGGCGCGGCTGATTTGTGGACGATGGTCTTTGTTTTCAATCCTGTCGCCTCCGATCCTCGGTCTGATCCCGATAATTGCCACCATTATAAACCATCCTTTCTGCCGGGTCAAGAAAAAGAGCCGCCGTACCGGCAGCTCTTCATGGTTTTTACGTTGTGATGCCCCGTGTCCCGTCGGTGGGATCGGTGAACACCGGCAGCTCCGGCGGCGATACCGTCCATACCGCAAACGCCGCGCACACCGCCGCCAGCACCAGTACGCCCGCCGCCTGCCACACCGGGCCGGTCAGCGCGCCCCGCCTCTGCAGGGCCGTGCTGACCCAGAAGGCCAGCAGCACCGCCGCCTGAAAGATAAGAACGTTCACCACGCCCACGTTGACGCCTGTGACGCCCGTGTAGCCGTAGAACAGCAGGGGGATGGCGGCCATGCCCGCCAGCAAGCCGACTGCCCGCGGCGCCGCGGGGCGCAGGCTGCGCAGCCCGATGCACTCGGCGGCGGTCCACAAAAACCACGGCACGAACAGCAGCTTCATATGCTCCCATGTGGACTCGTTGACGGCGGAGATATATGCCGCCCAACGGGCCTGCCCCGTCCAGTCGTACACAAAGTGCAGCGTATTGCCCAGCAGGATGACGGCGAACAGGCCCGCCACCTCCCATGTATGCCATTTCTGGCCCTTTCGCTTCACAGCATCGTCTCCCCTCTTGCAGTATCGCCTTATTATACGCCGCCCGCGCCGCCCTTATACAGCACGGAAATGGGGGTACACTTTTTTATTTCCCTGTGATATAATCATCTGTACATCCCCAAGCTACACAAGAATGCTACACGGCGGCGCGGGCCGCCGAGAAAGGCGGTATATCACATGACGGTCATAACGGAACGTCTGGCGCGGCTGCGCCGGGAGATGGCGCAGCACGGCATGGACGGCTATGTGGTGGTCACGGACGACTTCCACGGCTCGGAATATGTGGGCGACTTTTTCAAAGCACGGGCCTATCTGTCCGGCTTCACCGGCTCCGCCGGCACGCTGGCGGTGCTGCCGGACCGGGCGGCGCTGTGGACGGATGGCCGTTACTTTCTGCAGGCGGCGGAGCAGCTGGCCGGCAGCACCATCGAGCTGATGCGCATGGGGCAGCCCGGCGTCCCCGCCATCGGGGCATTTCTGGCCCAGCATCTGCCGGAGGGCGGCGTACTGGGCTTCGACGGGCGCACCGTTTCCAGCAGCTTTGCCGGTACGCTGAAAAAGGCGCTGGAGGCGAAGCACATCCGCTTCGCCGGCGGTGAGGATCTGGTGGACGCCGTGTGGCCTGACCGCCCCGCCCTGTCCGACAGGCCCGTGTGGGAGCTGACCGGCTGCGGTATGTCCCGTGAGGAAAAGCTGGCAAGGCTGCGGGAAAAAATGGCGGCGGAAAACGCCGCATACCTGCTGCTCACCAGTCTGACGGAGATCGCGTGGGCGCTGGACCTGCGGGGCGGCGACGTGGCCTGCACGCCGGTATTCCTGTCGTTTTTGCTGATCGGCCGGGAGGACGCACAGCTGTGCATCCAGCCCCAGGCCGTCCCGGCGGACATCAGCGGGAAGCTGACCGCCTGCGGCGTGACCATGCGGCCCTACGGCGAGATCTACGACCTGCTGCGCGCCCTGCCCGCCGGTACGCGGGTCATGGCCGACAGCGCCACCGCCAACTACCGCATCATGGAGAGCCTATCCCACGCGGAGGTGCTGGATCAGCCCAGTCCCGCCATTCTGATGAAGGCCTGCAAGACGCAGGAGGAAACAGACGGCTTCCGCGCCGCCCACGTCAAGGACGGCGCGGCGCTGTGCCGCTTCCTGTACTGGCTCAAGACCCGGATCGGCGAGGAGCCTATGACGGAGCTGTCCGCCGCCGCCAGACTGGCGGCGTTCCGGGCGGAGCAGCCGGACTTCCTGGACCTGAGCTTTGACACCATCGCCGGCTACGGCCCCCACGGTGCCATCGTCCACTACGACCCCACGCCGGAGACGGATGTGCCCCTGCATCCAGAGGGGCTGCTGCTGGTGGACTCCGGCGCCCACTACCGGCAGGGCACCACCGATGTGACCCGCACCATTGCCCTCGGCCCCGTCACCCAGGAGGAGAAGCGGATGTTCACGCTGGTGCTCAAGGGTCATCTGGCGCTGGCCGCCGCCCGGTTCCCCCACGGCGCCACCGGCGAGAATCTGGATGTGCTGGCCCGCCTGCCCCTGTGGGAGCAGGGCCTTGACTACAACCACGGCACCGGCCACGGCGTCGGCTTTATCCTCAGCGTCCACGAGGGGCCGCAGAGCTTCCGCTGGCGCAGCACCGACGGACGCCGCATCACGCTGGAGGAGGGCATGGTCATCTCCAACGAGCCGGGCTACTACGAGGCCGGGAAGTTCGGCATCCGCCATGAGAATCTGGTGCTGGTGCGCACCGGCGAGACCACGGACTACGGCCAGTTCATGTATCTGGAGCCGCTGACCATGGCCCCCTTCGACCGGGACGCCATCGACGTCTCCCTGCTGACGGAGGCGGAGCTGGCACAGCTCAACAGCTACCACCGGCTGGTGTACGATACCGTCGCGCCGCTGCTGCCTGCGGAGGAGCAGGCGTGGCTGGCCGCGGCCGCCGCACCCCTGCACCGCTGAACCACCATTCTGAAAGGAGTTTTTGACGTATGGGTGTTTTGTCTCATCTGGAGCCCAAGGCGGTTTTCGATTACTTTGAAAGGCTGTGCGCCGTGCCCCACGGCAGCGGCAACACGAAGATCATCAGCGACCTGTGCGTGACCATGGCCCAGGAGCTGGGCCTGAAGTACCGGCAGGAGGAATGCAACAATGTCATCATCTGGAAGGACGCCTCCCCCGGCTACGAGGGCGCCGCGCCCGTCATCCTGCAGGGCCACATGGACATGGTCTGCGCCCAGACGGAGGACTGCCCCAAGGACATGGCCCGCGAGGGTCTGGATCTGGCCACCGACGGCCGGTATGTCTGGGCGGAAAAGACGTCGCTGGGCGGCGACGACTGCATCGCCGTAGCGGCCATCTTCGCTATTCTGGCCGACGATTCCCTGCCCCATCCCCCGCTGGAGGCGGTCATCACCGTGGACGAGGAGACGGGCATGGACGGCGCCGTGGCGCTGGACTGCTCCGACCTGAAGGGCCGGCGGCTCCTGAACCTGGACTCCGAGGAGGAGGGCGTGTTCACCGTCTCCTGCGCCGGCGGCCTGCGGGCCGACTGCTTCCTGCCCGCCGTGTGGGAGCCGCTGGACGGCGAGACGTGCTTCACCGTCACCATCTCCGGCCTGCAGGGCGGCCACTCCGGCGCGGAGATCGACAAAGGCCGCGGCAGCGCCAACGATCTCATCAGCCGGGTACTGTACAGCGCCATGGAGCGGCTTGGCATCCTGCGCATTGCCGGCCTGCGGGGCGGGCAGTTCGACAATGTCATCTGCCCCCGCTGCGACGCGGTGGCGGCCGTTCCCGCCGAAAAGGCCGCGGACTTTGCCGCCTTTATCCGGGAGTTTGACGGCATCCTGAAAAACGAATACGCCGCCACCGACGGCGGTGTGACCCTCACCTGCGCGGCGGCGGAGGCCGGTGCGGCCTACTCCGCCGAGGCTTCCAGCCGGATGCTCCACGTCCTGCTGGCCCTGCCCCAGGGCGTGGAGGTCATGAGCGCCGACTTCCCCGGCCTTGTCCAGACCTCCCTGAATCTGGGCGTCATCACCGCCGGGGACGACGGCCTGCACTTCTCGTTCTCCATTCGCTCCTCCGTGGCCACCCAGAAGGAGATGCTGCTCCAGCGGGTGCGCGCCATCGTGGAGTACGGCGGCGGCACCGTGTCCACCCGCGGCGACTATCCGGCGTGGCAGTACGCCCGCCAGTCCCCGCTGCGGGACGCGGTGATGGCCGCCTATAAGGATATCACCGGGCAGGACGGCGTTATCATGGCCACCCACGGCGGACTGGAGTGCGGCCTGCTCATCAACAAGATGCCCGGACTGGACGCCGTCTCTCTCGGTCCGGAGCTGCACGACATCCACTCCCCCCGGGAGCGGCTGGGCGTGGACTCCGTCAAGCGGATGTACACGCTGGTGTGCGAGGTGCTGAAAAACTGCCGGTAACAACACAAAAGCCGCGAAAAGAGGGATGCCCGTAAAGGGCATCCCTCTTTTGCCGCCATAAGCATCCCCCGGCAGAGCCAGGGGATGCTTATGGCGTTTTGTCATGCCTCATGGCTCCCCCGGCGGCGGTCCCGCGGACGGAACAGGCACCGCAGCAGCCACAAGAGCAGCAGCATGGCCAGCAGGCCCGCCGTGCCGCCGGCAAAATCCAGCCACACGTCCCGCACCTGCGACCCACGGCCGGTAAAGAGCTGGATCGTCTCATCCGTCAGCGCCGCCAGCAGCAGGAAAAACTGGCAGTTCAGCACGCTCTGCAGCCGCACCCGGAAGGCCGCCGCCGTCAGCAGCAGCAACAGTGCGCCCAGCACGGCGAACTCCGTCAGGTGCGCCAGCTTGCGCACCATGTGATCGGTGACATTGCCCTGTCCCACCAGCAGCTCCAGCAGGGGCTCGATCAGCTCCCGCACCCGGCCGCTTTTCAGGGAGGACTCCACTGCGCTCTCCAGCGAGTTGCCCCAGATAAAGGCCAGTGCCGCCAGGATAGCCAGCAGCAACAGCACCGTACCAATGCGTTTTCGATTCAAAGATTGCCTCCTTCGCCCGCTCAGGCGGGACCGCGCCGTTCACAGAACAGGCCGGTCAACGTCTGCCGCGGGGCGTCCTTATCTGCATAGAATTCCATAAGCTCCTGCCCCGCCGTGGACTCACCGGTGGAGGAAGGGAGCTTATTCGCAGCGTCATCATAGCACACCGTTTTCCCTTTTGCAACGCCATGTCCCATCATTTGCCGGGAAACGGCACATACGTCCGGTCCCTCTCCTTTTTTTCGTCCGCCGCTTGCTATTTTGCCCGCCGCCCTGTAAAATAGCATATATATTCAGATGTATGGGAGGGTCCTTCATGCGGCGCGTTATTCCTCTGCTGTGTTCACTGCTGCTGCTGTGCTCATGCGGCACCGGGCGCTCTGCGTCCGCGCCGGACGACAGCCGCCGCCTGGTGATCTTCACCGCACGCAGCGCCGCCGTCTATGACGACGCTGTGCGGGAGTTCGAGCGCCGCACCGGCATCTGGGTGGAGGTGCGCACTGCCGACGGAACGCTGCCCCTGCTGGAGCAGATCGCCGGCGGCAGCTCCGGCTGCGACCTGCTGCTGGGCGCGGCACCGGACAGCCTGTCCGCCTGCGGTGACTGCTTCGCGCCCTACACTGCCCCGCTGGCCGCGGACATCCCCGACGCTTACCGGGATAGCGAGGACCGCTGGACGCCCTTCTCCCTGCTGCCCACGGTGCTGGTCTACAACGACCAGCTCGTACAGCGTAACGTGCCGGACAGCTGGGGCGATCTGGTGAGCGTGGCGTGGCGCGGGCGCATCGCCTGCCCCGATCCCACGGTGTCCGCCACCGGCTGCACCGCGCTGCAGGCGCTGCTCCAGACGCTGCCCGGCGAGGAGGAAGCCGTGCTCACCGCCTTTGCCCACAACATCAGCGGCGTGCTGCCCTCCGCTGCCGCCGTAGTGGACGCCGTGGCTGACGGAAGCTGCTATGTGGGCGTCACCACGGAGGATCTGGCACTGCAGGCCGCGGACAGCGGATTGAGCGTCACGGTCGTCTATCCCGCGGAGGGCGCCGTCATCCAGCCGGACTGCGCCGCCGTCATCCGGGACTGCGCCCACGGGGACAATGCGCGGGCCTTTATCGACTTCCTGCTCAGCAGCGAGGTGCAGACCCGGCTGGCCGACCAGTCCCGCCGCCCGATACGGGGCAGCGGGAGCGGGGAGCTGCCCCCGGCGCTGTCCTACGATCCCTACGCCGCCGGCGCCCACCAGGCGGAGCTGCTGGCCATCTGGCGGAGCCTGACGGCGGAGGAGGCGGCATGAGACTGAAAAACTGGATCCGCCGCTCCTTCCGCAACCGGATGTTTGCCACCATTCTGGTGGCTACGCTGCTGCCTCTGCTGCTGTGCGACGTGGTGATGATGCAGGTCATCGTGGCCCGCACGGAGCACACCCAATCCCGGCAGGGCCGGGACGCGCTGGACACGCTGAACGCCCGCTTCACCGACACCGCCGCCCTGTGCGATGATACGGCGGCGGCGCTGGCTGCCAGCACCATCACCCGCAGTGCCCTGCGCCGGGCGGGAGAGGATTCCCGCCTGCTGTACCAGTTCCTGTACCGCCGGACCGCCCAGCTGCGGCCCTACGCCGATGTGGATATCTACGATGCGCAGGGCGTATGCCTGTACACCACCGACGCCGCCCTGCCCGCCGCGCCGCTGGACACGGACTGGGGCGCGCTGTATGCCGCCCGCCGCAGCGACGGCACTGTGTTCCTCAGCAGCGACAAGGGCCTGCTGGCGGCCCGGGCCGTCACCGGCTACGGCGGCCAGCTTCTGGGCTATGTCACCGTCCGCATGGAGAGCAGCGGCTTTGCCCGGCTCTTTGACGGCGTCATGGCCCCCGCCGACGACCTGCTGGTGCTGGACAGCACCTGGCGCACCGTGTACTACACCCGCACGGTGCAGGCCGAGGGCACCGCGGCCGCTCTGCGCAGCCAGCTGCTGGCCGGGCAGAGGCTCACCGGCGACAAGGGAGACGACTGCATATTCTATACCGCCGACGGTCCCGCCGGTTTCACGCTGCTGCTCCAACAGCCCCGCATCTACACGGGGCGGGTGCTGCGCTCCCTGTATCTGGTGGGCGGCGCGCTGGGACTTTTGTGTATGGCGCTGTGCGCCGTGGCGGCGTGGTGGCTCAGCCGCTACCTGTCCCGGCCCGTCAACGCGCTGGACGACGCCATGCGGCAGGTGGAGCAGGGCGACTACGACATGCAGCTGTATCTGGACAGTCCCGATGAGCTGGGCCGTCTGGCCGCCAGCTTCAACCGCATGACCGAGGAGTACCGCCAGAATCTGAAGCGCTCCGTCCAGCGCCAGCGGGAGCTGAACGAGACGCAGCTGCGGATGCTGCAGGCCCAGCTGAACCCCCACTTTCTGTATAACACGCTGGACTGCATGAAGTGGCTGGGCGTGGCCAACCACGTCCCCCAGATCGCGGATATGTCCACGGATCTGGCGGCGCTGCTCCGGGCCGGTATCTCCGGCAGCGAGCTGATCCCGCTGGAGGATGAGCTGGAGCTGGTGCGGCAGTATCTGAACATTCAGGAGATCCGGTTCGAGGACCGGTTCGTGTGTGAGATCGACGTGGACGAGCGGTTCCAGCACTGCATCGTGCCCAAGATGGTGCTGCAGCCCCTGGTGGAAAACGCCATCATCCACGGCGTGGCCGATCTGGAGGAGGGCTATATCAAGCTGTGGGCCGAGTCCGACGGGGACGACCTGCTGCTGCGGGTGTCCGACAACGGCCGGGGCATCGCTCCGGAGGTGCTGGCCCGGCTGGAGCTGCACCAGGACATCCCCGGTGGTCATCTGGGCCTGACCAACGTGGATCACATCATCCGCCTGTACTATGGCCCGGACTACGGGCTCACCGCCGAGTCCGACGGAAAAACCGGCAGCCGCGTGACGCTGCGCCTGCCCATGAGGAAAGGAGACAGCTATGCTGAAGGTGCTGATCGTTGACGACGAGACTGTGGTGCGCCGGGGTATCGTGCTGGGCATGGACTGGGCCGCCATGGACTGCGTGGTGGTGGGCGAGGCATCCAACGGCGAGGAGGGTCTTGCCGCTGCGGAGCGCTACAACCCCAGCCTCATCATCACCGATGTGCGGATGCCCCGTATGGACGGCATCGAGATGATGCGCCGCCTGCGGGAGCGGGACTGCACCGCCCACTTTATCGTCCTCACCGCCTACGACGAGTTCGACTACGCCCGCTCCGCCCTGCGCTACGGCGCGGCGGACTATCTGCTCAAGCCCTTCCGGGACCAGGACCTCATTGCCGCCATCGCCCGCGTGCGGGAGAAGGAGGGCGCCGCCCGGCCGGCGGAGGATACGCTGCTGCTGCCCAAGGGCGACAAGAGCAAGTACGTGCTCCAGACCCTGAACTATATCGCCGAGCACTATGCCGACGCGGACATCAACATCGCCACCATCGCCCGGCACATCGGCATCAGCGAGGGGCATCTGAGCCACGTTTTCAAGAAGGAGACCAATTACACGGCGCTGGGCTACCTCACCCAGTACCGCATCCACACGGCCCGGAAGCTGCTGGCGGACTGCCGGTACAAAGTGTACGAGGTGGCGGAGATGGTGGGCTACCGCGATGTGGCCTATTTCGGCAGCACATTCAAAAAGCTCACCGGCATGTCGCCGTCGGAGTATCAGGACCGCTGCCGGTAGAAAAATTGCACAAAAAGGGACGGTGTATTTTGACATACCCCGTCTCTTTTGTCAGGATAGTCCGGATAATCGCAGAGATGTCCCGTTTTGCCGGTGAATTACGCGCTGGTATAATAATGGTGTGGCAGTGTGTCCGCGCTGCCCGACTTTTAAAAAAGGAGAATCTGGAATGAAAAAGTTTGCTGCTCTCTTGCTGGCGCTGGTCATGGCTCTGAGCCTGGTGGCCTGCGGCGACAAGGCTCCCGCTGATAACGGCGGTGAGGAGACCCCCGACGTCAAGGATTATTCCGGCTATACCATCCGCATCTACTCCAACTCCAACTCCACCGAGCGCACCACCTGGCTGGTCAACG